>NZ_JACCQC010000023.1:0-113509 GCF_015712225.1 Burkholderia sp. 9775_39
CAACGCCAACTTGACCGCTTCGTCGCGAAGCTCCTTCGTATAGACCGCTCTTGGAATTCGATTCATCCATGCCTCCGTTTCTCAATTTTACGAAACGTTGGCTTCCATTTTTTTCGACCGGCCTCAGCTATCTCACCTGGCTGTTCGCAAAACTACCGTTGGCAAATACGGTCGACGATTACGTTGCGCTCCTTCCGTGGAGCCTAGATAAAGCCCGACCTGGAGTATCCTGCGGCGCAGGGCTGCCAAGCTGACGTGTCGGACTCCAACTCAGGTAAGTTCAGTGGGGAGAGATTCAATTGCCATCCGCCAACGTAGTGAGACTGTATGGTGCCGCATGGAGTGTATACGTGCGGATAGCCAGGCTCGCACTGGAAGAAAAGGGCATTCCTTATACCCTTGTCGAAGTCGATGTATTCGATAGTGCCGGTGTTCCGCATGAACATTTAAAACGACACCCGTTCGGTCGCATCCCAGCCTTCCAGCATGGAGACTTCTGCCTTTACGAAACCAGTGCCATCGTTCGTTACATCGATGACGCCTTTGACGGGTCCAAGCTGCAACCGACTGATGCGAAGGCACGTGCCAGAGTCAATCAGATCGCCGGGGTGATGGATGCCTACGCGTACCGAACCTTGGTCTGGGACATCTACGTGGAACGCGTCGTCGCTGTTAAGGAGGGGCGACCGACAGACGAAGAAAAGATTGCGATCGCGTTGCCACTTGCGTCGACGTGCTTAGCCGAACTTGACCGACTATGCGACGGAAATGGTTATATGGTCGCCGACCAGGTGAGCATTGCTGATCTCTACGCTGCGCCCATGTTCGCCTGCTTCACGCAAGCGGCAGAAGCAGGCTTACTGATGGATCGATGCAGAAAATTGAAGAACTGGTGGCGCCGATTCTCCGTTCGCGAAAGTATGGTGCGCACCCAATCATGATAGACGCTACAACGTCGCTGACGGGCGTCGTTAATTGACCGCATACGAACGGCGTGCTGTTCATGACGCTCGAGGACGAGACGGGCCAGGTCAATGTGATCCTCTGGCCCGGTCTGCTGGAGAAGTTTCGGAAGGAGGCGCTCGGCGCTGCGCTGCTGGCTGTATACGGTGTGTGGCAGGCCGAAGGCAAGGTGCGGCACCTGATCGCGAGCAAACTCATCGACAGGACCGAGTTGCTCGGTGCGCTACCGACGACCGCGCGAGAGTTTTGCTGACTTTGACGCGCGACTGCTTTCGGTTGCTACCGGCCCTCATTTAGTCGACTCCCCGGTAAAGGAGAGCAGTTGGCGGACGTGGCAAAACGACCGAGCCTGTCCCATGCTTGAAGGTAGCGGTACTTCGGAACGGTGGCAACGAGTGCATCCATTCTCAAAAGCAATCGCTCGATCTCTGGCAAGCCGTTGGTGGGCACACGCCACTCTCGTCCGTCAGCAGCAGAATCGATACTGTCTTGCAGCACGGTCTCAGCTCCAAGGAAGAGCGCCAAGTCACTGTCGGACACGTCAGGCTCGACAAGAAAGTACCCTAGATAGAGCACCCTGAGTAACGCAATCATCGTCTCATGAGTGCCCTTTCCACTTCGGATAGCCGCAAGTGCCAGGTGGTTTTCGAGTGAGATGGCGCGGACATGAGTCGCCGGTAGAGGCAATAGCTCAGCCTTGCTACGTGGTCGTCGATTCGGGCGTTTTTGCGACATTCTGAGGACGGCGCTTACTGTTGAATCGTTGCATTCTTCATTAGTCCACCAACGAAAATCGCCGTCGCCTTCTCGAGCGCCAACGCCTGAAGTTGCTGCTGAATCGTCGCCTTCGATATGTCAAACGATGGGACCTGCGTCGGTCGCTTCGCGTCGACCTTTACGATCGCGCGTGGGCCATTGGCGTCATTGCCGAGCGCGATCGACTGTGGCGTCACACCGCCTGCAGGCAATTGCGTAATCGCCTGCGCAACCGTGAGCGGCAACCCTTGCGTATTCCCGTCTGTCACCGGCGTCTTGAAGCTCACCCACGGCAGTTCACCGCCGGCAGCAGCGGTCGGCGCCTGGCTGTACTGCCGAGCCAGTGCGTCAAACGACTGACCCGCTTTCAGGCCCGCCATCACCGTCGCAGCGGTAGCCGCATCTTTCGTCACGATGATGCGCGGCTTGATCTCTTCCTTTCCGAGCGATGCCACGATCTCGTCGTAACGCGCCTTGACCTGTGCATCCGAGACAGGCTCGGGCTTCACGTTATCGCGGACGAAAAGTTGCGTCTCGGCAGTCGATTTCGCAAGCTGCATGGCCGCCTGCACTTCGGGCTTGCTGCCGTAGCTCGCCTTGTCCGCCGCTTGCTGAATCACCACGCGCGCGATCAGTTGATTCTTGATCGCCTGGCGAATCTGCGGCGTATCGGGCTGGCGGGACGCCTGCAACACCGCGTCGACCTCCGCCTGGGTGATCGGCGTACCGTTCACCATTGCCACAGCACCGGCTGGCAACGTCGAGGACTGTGCGTGCGCCTGGACGGGCAACGCCAATTGCCAGGCAACCGCCGTCGCGATCAGAATTCGGTTGAACGTCGTCTGCATACTTGATGCTCCTGCCTGTATGAAAAGCACTGCAACCGCGGTTGCTGCACAAAGTGTCCGAAACTCAGGGCGAACCGGACACGACCAAACTCGCTCTAGTAAAACCAGTTCAAGGTGCCGAGCACCAGTGTCGCTTTGTTGCCAAGCGCGGCCGGCTGTGTCAACGCGCGACCGACCAGCACCTCGCCCGACAACGATTGCCTGCGCCACTGCCATTGCGCCCGCAGACCGGCGCCGATGCCGGCGAGCGTCGGAAAGCCCGATGCACCGATCAGGCTCGTCTTGCCGGCATCGAGGAACAGGTACGGCTCGATACGACCTTCCTTCCACATCGGCACGTTCACCCACGCGAATTCGTTGCGCGCATAGAGCCCGCGGTCGCCGGCGATCTCGCCAGACCGAAAGCCGCGGATCGTATCCATGCCTCCGAGATAGAGCTGCTCCGAGCCGTACAGCGCTGTATTCGTGTACTGGCCACCCAAAACGCCACGGTACACGAGCACGGCCCCGTTCAGCCTGGGCAGTGGCAACGTCACCGTCGCCGTCGCATCGAGCTTGGTGAACTGGCTATGCGCCGCGTCGCGCGCAATGCCGTGTTCATCGTGATTCGCGCCAAACCACGGCAGTCCCTGCGATACCCCGCCATTGACGGTGAAATTCCCTTGCGCGTCATTCATCACAAACTTGTGCAGCCAGTTCCCGCCGATTCGTAGCACGGCAACGCGCTGCGGATCGAGGTCTGCTCCATTGATCGTCCGATCGGTGCGACGCCAAGAGAGCGTCGTATCGATGCTGGTAATGTCGCTCACGGTCCTGCCGACCAGATAATTCCAGCCGAAAATGTGCGAGAGCGTGCGGCCATAGAGCAGCGCGGTCGAGCCGATCAACTGCTGATACTCGGAGTCCGCGATCGTGTAGCTGAACGTACTGCGCCCGAACGGCACGGCGAAGGACCCCACCAGCGCGTTGCTGTCCTGACTGTCGAGAAAGTTGACGCTAACCGATTCCTGCAAGCCAAGCAGGTTGTTCGCTTCGACACCGGCCCGATATCGCGTCACGCCCGTTGCCGAGCTGCCGTAGTTGTCGACGCCGAGGTTGAAATACAGCCTGTCGCCAGGCTTGTTGTCGATGGCGACGATCGAGTCACCGGCGTTCTGACCCGGCAGGATCTGCACCGCGGCCTGATTGCGGCGCAGACGGTTGATCTGGGCGACGCCTTGATCGATGTCCGGCAGACGAAGCGGATCGCCGGGCGAGACAGGGAATGCATTCGCATAGCCGACGTCGGTGAACCAACCACCACCTGCCGAAGCTTCACCGGGTTTGAGGCGATGGATCGGTTGCCCGTTGACGACAAAAGCCGAGACGTGACCGACCTGAATCGTGACCGTGAGCGTGCCGGACGACAGATTCTGTTTGCCAAGCAGTGCGCGAGTCGTCACGTAACCCGCCGAAACGAAGGTATCCGTGAGACGCTTCAGCAGCACATTGATCCGATGCGAGCCGAGTTCGTGATTCGCAAAGGCCCCGATGATCGAATCAAGTTTCGTTCGAGATACACCGCCAGGCGACTCGAACGGCTTACCGTCGGCCGATTGCAGCAGGATCTGTCCGACCCGAAACGTTGGACCACTTTCGACAATCGCGTCGACCGGCGTACCGGGCGGAACGTCGAGCGTCGTATCGGCTGGCGGTGGGACAGTCACCGAAGGAGGCGGCTGCTCGAGCTGACGCTGGCGCGCCTGTTCGCGCTGCTGCTCGATGATCAGTTGCGCAGGGTCCTGCACCGGCCGGACCGCCGGAGGCACCGTTTGCGCATGCGCCGGCATGTACCACGCTGCGAGGCTCGCGACCAACAGCGGTAGCTTGTATCGGGGGAAGACGGGTGCTTTCATCGTTGTTGTGCGTGCAGAAACCCGTGAGCCGACGTGGCGTTGCGGGTCGCGCCACTCATCGATGCGGCGAAGCCGACCGCGATAGTCAGAAAAGCGACGACGACTATGCCGAGGCGATTTTTCGTTCGATAGTTCATTCGCTTAACGCCACCACCACGTCGTCAGACCCAGATGCTGATCGATCGAGACCGGCGTTCGCGACGGCGCACGCACGGTGGTGATACCGCCAGCAGCCGTCACGCCCTTTGCGCCGCTGAACGAACCGCCGTCGATCACACCGTCTCCGGTCAGAAAGACCTGTCCGTTCGCGGCAAAGCCGCCGCCGATATCCATCGCGATCAGTTGCGCCCACGTGCTACCGAAGAACGCCTTGAAACCACGATCCTGATTGATCGCCGAGTAGCCGGTCACGCCCTGCGCATAGGTGACGGGCGCGTCGACCTTGATGTCGCCCGTCGCGAAGACATTGCCGCCGACGTTGCGTGCGACGGTGCCGCTCTTGATCGAGATGTTGCCGCCCGCGCCGGATTGCGAACCGCCGCTCGCCTGGATCGTGCCGCCGTAGGGCGTGACGTTGCTCGACGCGTTGGCGTGACAGAAGATCCAGCAGCTGCGCGAATAGTTCGCCTTCCCCGAGAACACGGCCGCATTCGTGAACGCATTCTGTGCCGCAATGGTGATATCACCGGTAGTCGCTTGAATGACACCGCCCGAGTTCGTCACGTTCCGGCCGGTGATCGTCAACGGCCCGCTGGTCGTCGCGAGGTAGGCAATTTGGTCGGGCCGATTGACGGTGCCGTAGTCTATATTCACGCCCGTCGTCGAATGCGTGAAGAACAGGAAGCTGCCGCCTCGATCCGTGTACGCGGTCGCCTGACCGCCATTCGTGCCACCCGAATGGTCGATGACGTTCAGCACGTCGCCAGCCGCGGTCAGGCTCATGCCGCCGTTCGATGCGACGCGCGCGTTATCGTTGATGATGTTGCCGCCCGCAGTCAGCGATGTCTTGCCATTGGCCGAGAAAATGATGCCTTGATTGCTCGCGCTCGATCCGTTGCGAATATCGCCGGCCGCGTTCAGCGTCAGGTCGCCGCCGGAAGGCGTGCCGTTTGTCGTCGTACCCGCCTGAATCACGCTGCCGATGTTCGTAATGGCGCCGCTGCTCGTCAGGTCGACAGCGTTAGTTGCACTGAGCGTCGACGGGCCGGCCGCATCGTCCGAGAGCGAGATCGCGCCGGCATGAACCGTCGCATTGTTCCCGGCGTTAAGCTGGGCGCCCAGAAGCGTAACCGCGCCGGTCGTCGAGATCGAGGCGTCATGCGCGCCGAAGAACTGGTTGTCGGCGATCGTGACGTCGCCGGTCGACGTGACCACGGCATCGCCCGCGTTCGCGTAGAGCTTCCCGAGGCTTCGGACGCCCGCGCCTTGATCGGTGATGACGAGTTCAACCCGTCCGGCAGTGAGTCCGCCGGCGGCCGTAATGTCGACGGCGAGCGCTTTGCTCGTCGCGCCGGCAGACGATGCACCGATACGCCAGTCGTGTCCGTTGTCGGTGGGCGACATCCCGCCGTTCCAACTCGTCGTGCTGCTGCCTACCGTGCCACGGATAAAACTCGGCACGCCAGTCTTGTTGTCGTAGGTATTCGTGACCGGCCCGTTCACAGCCAGTTGCTTGGCGACAAGGTCGAGGCCGATCAGGTCGCCTGTCAGGCCCCCGGCACCGATCGTGACCGCGCCGCGGTCCGTGTTCAGTACGACGTTGCGCTGTACCGTACCGGGCGCAAGCGTCACATCGGTGAAACTCACCTGACCCGTCGACAGCACGACGTGGCCGGTATTCGTGAAGCTTCCGCCGTCTACGGTCACCCCGTTCGGATTCGCCAGGATGACGTTCGCGCGTGGGCCAAGGACGTTGATGTTGCCTTGGATCAGCGACGGGTTCGTGCTCGTGACCTGATTGACGATCGTACGTGCATTGATGCCGACGTTGTTGAGGTCCGCGCCGGCTTTCGAGACGTTGAACGACGAATAGGTGTTGTTCGAAACACCGCCGATGGCAGGCGCGATGTTGACAATCACCCGCCCGCCCGCGCCAACGGAAACGGTCGTCGCCGTGCCGCCGTCGGCAGCAACTCCTGCAGCTATCGCCGAGCTGGACATGCCGGCAAATGCCACCACCAAGCTCCGTCGTAACAATTCAAGTCCCATCCCGCCCCCGGATTCTAATATATTCGAGTCCTACGTTAGGGTAATGAAAAATTCATCTCCCTTTCTTTGTTGCGCGCCGCTCCTTTATGTATTGACATGTGATTCCGGCAAAAAGCAAAGCAAACAATGGCGACGGAATTAAAAGTGGCTTCCAGCCGGCGCCTTTGAGCAGCGATGTCGCAAAAAAAAATAAAATCACAGCGCCCAACGAAATGTAAGCCTTAAGATAAAGAACCGTGATTCTTCTCATTCGATCATCCTTCATAATTCTCACTTCCCAAGGCTAGATGCATTTTGGCACTACACGCCAAGCCACGTCAGCATTAAGCTATGTTGGAGCGGTTTTCAATAGATCATCCGTCTCGGCCCCGGAAAGCTCTTCATTTTTTTACTTCCAAGTCCGCGCAGAATTCTTGCTGCTAGAAAGAACCAACGAAGCTGCCATCGGTACCACGAAGAGAGCTCCCACTCCCTTCAGCCCATTCCCATTTTCCTGCTGGCCTCTATCAGCGCGGCAGGATGTACCACCTGCTGCTTATCAAGCACGAATGCCAGCAATTCATACGCGACCCCGTATTCGCCATGATCGAGATATTCACGGACATCGCTCCGATCTTGCTCGGATAGTTCCGTTTCGACCGCCGCAAGCGATTCCTGAAGTAGTCGGTCCAACTCATCAAGATGAGACTTATTTACTGTCACTTGGGGTTCCTCGGAACGTTGGTTGGAAACGCGGTCACAATACCTCCGCCCTTACTAGCTGGTTCGATCACGACTCGGATATTGATTCCATCAACAGTGCCGTTTTTCACGATCCGGCCGTTCGCCTGCACCGTCTCAGTAATCGCCGGATCGGTAGCGATATCGGACACCACATTCATTACCTTCGAGGCCGACCAACTGTCGGGGAACGCCGACTTACCGGGAGCGCCGGGCCAAAGATGTCCGCCGCCAGTGGCATCGCCATTCAAAATGTGATTGGTTCGATCTGGCGAAGCTAAGTTTACGTCTGATCCTCCGCCGGTGGTTGAGGCGTTTGCATTCTGTGTTGTATTGGAACCGTTATTGTTATTGCCGCTCGACAAACTAACATTACTCGACGATGGTGATGGTGTCGTCGTAACCCCCAGCAACAACGATGTCATGCAACCAAGACCGCCCGTAACAGCGCACAACGCCGCCAGAACTGGCGTTACCGTCGCCGGCGCGGTCGGTGTATTGTCCGGCCCACCACTGGGATCGATTTGCCTGTTTGCGTCGGTCGGTGGCTGCGACTTGTTTCCGTAGTTTGCCTGAACAATGTCCCCCACACCTTTCGCGGTCGACGTGACCGGTTGCATGTAGGTTTGCCCCGTCTGGCTCCTCCACGGCATCATTGCCGTCAAGAGCATCTCTGCAGCCGCACTGAGCGCCCCGCCATTCTTCACGGCTGCAGCCGTATGGCTAGGACTTCCAGCGTCATTGTTCAGTGCCTCGTTTTGAGCTGCCGTCGCGCCGGCCATCGCGTTTTGACCTGCAAGGCCAGCGATGCCACCGCCTGCCCAGGTCGAAATCGCCGCCAGCATGGCCATCTGGCCTTGATCGAGCGCCGCGCCGCTCGGATCGATCACCCTCAGAACATCAGGCGTCAGCGCAGCGGACACTGCCCCGCCAATCGCACCGCCACCACACCCTTGACCCGTTGCAGCACCCGCAACGCAGCCGAGCACGGCATGCGCGGCCACGTACGCCGCACCAGTCAGCGTGCCATCCTGATTCAGGTTGCCGATCGTGTAGGCAATGGACGCCGCAGCATTGGTCGCTGCGCTGTTGCGCAGGTTCGTCAGGAAGCTCCCACCCTGCAAGGCCGTCTGGACCGTCGCTTGAAGCACCGACTCCGCGACGATCGCGGTAATCGTCGTTGGAAGCGAGCCGGTCGCCGCGCCCGCCTGCGGCACCAGCGTATTCCCCACCGTCTGCACACCGGCCAAAGCAGCAAGACTGTTGTTCGACGCCGTCCACGACCAACCTGCCGCGCCATTGCTGAACGTGATGCCGTTCGTCAGCCCGGCCGTCAGCGCCGCCGCACCGGCCGTCGTGAGCAGGGATCCGAGGTTGAACGAGCCGCCACTGTTCAGTTGGCTCATCGTGCTGTTCATCATGCCGGCGAAGCCCGCCGACAGTGCCGCGTTTGCCGTACCGGCGCCCAGGGAGCCCGCGGTCGTTCCAGCCGCCGCAAACGCCGAACCCGAGCCGGCCGACGCTCCTGCTGCTGCACCAATCGCCCCCGACGCAGCCATCCCGCCCATGATCGACAATCCAACGATCACGCCAGTCATGAAGATCTGGTCGAACCATGAATCGCCGTAGACCGCCTCCGTATTCAGATGATCGGTCACGGTCGACTGGCTGAATTGGCCACCAAGCTGTGCCTTCAGGTTGGACAGCATCTGCTGCGTCGCAGCCTGATTCACGCTGCCGTCGGCACTGGTCTGCTGCAATGCCCCGCCGATCTGGTTCAGGCTTTGCACGTGCAGGTCGTAGTTCGCGGCCGACATGAATCCGCCCTGTTGCGCGACAGTGCCCGTCGTGCGCAGGAATACGCCTTCGTCCCCGAACTGGTAGATCTCTCCGATATTCGTCGAACGCTGTTCGTTCGTGAGACTGCCGGTGTTGACCGTCAGGTTTTGCGCCGTCACGGAACCGGTATTGAGGATGCTGTTCGCGTAGTTCAGTGCGACATTCGTCCCCGTGATTTCGCCGTCCGCGTTCACGACCGCATAGTTTTTCGGCAGCAGAACCTCGGGCATCAATGCCTGCACCGTCGGGCACGCGGCGCCGCCCGATGCCCGACACCCCGGTTCCGGTACCGCCTGCTGGACGTACCAGAGCATCGGCGCATTGATCTGTGCGAGCTGGGCGTCGCTCAGTTGCGTGCCGAGCGCGATATTGTTCTGCTTCGCATACTCGAGCGCCGCGCCATACAGCGCTGCCTTGTCCTGATTGTTGATCGACGCCTGGCTCGTGCTGTCGGTAGCGCTCGGGGTGCTGTAGAAGCTGCTCTTGCCGGTCGCTTGCAGCGCGGCCTGCTGGATCTGCTGGTTCTCCGTATACGGGTCGTAGTAGAACGGCACGCTGCCGGGCTGCAGGTTAGCCGGCAGGTTAGCAATCAGCGATGCAGACGAGAGCGAGTCGACTACCTGGGCGGCCGGATTGCTCGTCAAGTACGACACCGTCACGGTTTGACCGGACACCGTCTTGACGGTCGTGGCGGTCGGCGTATTCACGCCCGTCACAATCGGCGCCGTCGGCTTGCCCACCGTTTGTGCGCCGATCGGCGTATTGGGCGGCAGAGCCGCCATGCCGGTGACCGACGTCGGCCGCCCGTCCTGATTCGTCACCAGTCCGGCCTGGTTCACGGCGGCCGTCATCGAAGGCGGCAGCGTCGGCGGAGCCAGCGAAATCACCTGCCCCGACACGACAGGCGGCGGCGTAAACACGTTCGGGTTCGTGATCCCGTTGACGAGCGTCGAACCCGTCAGCGTGATCGATTGACCGATCACGTTACCGGTATTGGTCAGCGTCGGCGAGTGGACGCTCAGGTTGCCCGCCTGAATCGTTCCCGGCACGAAATCCTTCATGCCGACGTTCGATGGAAGGCCAGACGCCGTTTGCGTGTCGCCCTGACTGAACACGCCCCCGTACAGATTCTGGCAGTCCGCGGCCATGCCGAGACAGCCCCACGTGCGGGTCGCGCCGGGATTGCCGGTCCAGAATGCGTGCAGGTATTGGTTGTCGCTCGACGCGCTCGTCGACGCATTGATCGTCGCGTTGTTCAATGCAGTCACCAGACTGCCCGTATTGCTGAACGTCCCTGCCGAGATCGAAAGATTGTTGTTGGCCGTGATCGTCGACGGATTGGCCGCTTGCACCTGGATATAGGCTTCGCAGTTCTGTCCACAGCCTGTGTACGGCGACGCAGTCCCATAGTTCTGGTGAACCGCGACCGGTGCGGCAATCGTGTTCGTGACGCTCGCCGCATTGATTTGGACGTTGTTGCCCGCTTCGATCGCGGCCGACGTGTTCGTCACGCTCATAGCCTGCGTCGAATTGGCCGCGGTCGTACCTGCGCCGCCAATCACGATATCGTTTCTCGCAACGAGGTTGCCGTAGGTGTTGGCGACCTGGTTCGCGGCAATCACGATGTCGTGGCCGGCGGTGACGTTGCTGTTGGTTTGCTGATAGCTGTACGTTTCCGAGTTCGGGTTGGTCGTGTTCAGCGAGCTACAACCCGCGTTCGAGACTCCCGACGCACATCCTGCCGTCACGGCCTTCGATCCGACGTTGGATCCTTGATTCGTAAAGCTCGCCGCCTGAATGTTGGCGTCGTTGCCCGCGGCCAAGGTGCCGGTGTTGGTCAGATTGCCGCCCGACAGATTCAGGTTGTTGCCGGCGATGATCTGCCCGACAGCACCTTGTTTGGTCACGCTGGAGGAGACCGTTTCCAACTGCACCGTGCCGGGCGCGCTGATGGTGTACGTGGCAGGTGGTGTCGGCGTACCCACCAAGCAATACCCTCCCTCGCACTGGTAAGTGCCACTCGGATTGGCCGTGCCCACCACGCCAATCGGTGCGGTCTTCTGCAAAGCCTGCAACGATGTCAGGAATGCATTCAGCGATGCCGAATCGACGGAGTCCGTGACCGTCGACGTGAAGCTCGAACCCCCGTTCTGGAGTTGCTGCACGTTCACGTTGGCGTCATGGCCCGCGCTGACGACGCCGCTCTGGTTGTTGAGTGTATTGGCGGTCAAGGTGAGATCGTGGCCAGCCGCGATAGTCGATGGCGTTACCGTTGCACCGGTCGACGTCGTGGTCTCGGTGACGGTCGGCAAGGTCAGAGTCTGGACTGTCGTTGCGCCCGAGACCGGTGTCGAGGGCGGCATGACGACCCAGGTGGCGCCTTTGGGCGCATTACTGGTCGGCACCAGCGCGAACTGGATCGGGCCAGAGCTCGCAACCGGCGACGACGGATCGCCCCATCCTTGATAGATCAGCCGGGCGCTGGATAGCGACCAGACGGTCTGTTTGGTCGGCTGCTCGCCGCCGGGCGAAAGGAGCCCGCCGAGTGTCGCCGGCAGATTAGCCTGCCCGAGCATCAACGTGCCGCCGTCCTTGCCGACGTTGTAGATCGCATAGACCAGTTCAGAGCCGATCGGGGTGGCCATCAGCAGCCCCGGGTTGTCGACCGTCTTCGTGGTCGTGGTCGTTGTAACGACGGCTGCCGCGGAGTTGTTGACGTTGTTGGCGGTCAGCGACAGATCGTTGGTCGCCGTCAGCGTACCGCCGGCATTCCCGAGATCCCCCGACAGGTTGATCGTCGCGTTGCCGCTGCCTGCAGGGCTGTTTGCATTTCCGGCACGGGTCGTGCCGCCAGAGTTGTCGTAGCTTGCCCCAGTGATCGCGAGCGTATTGGCAGCCTGAACCGTACCCGCGTTCGATCCCGAGCCGTTCAGCGTCAAGGCATTGTTGGCGGTCACCGTGCCTGTGGCTGCATTCGCCAGCGACCCGTTGATCGTCAGGTCGTTGCCGTTGATGGCGCCGGTGTTGCCCACGGCACCATTCAGCGTCAACGAGCCTGCGCCCTGGTTGATCGTGCCGGCGTTATTGATTCCCTGCGCAGCCGATACCGTTACAGTCGTACCCGGCAGAATCCAGGTGCCCGAATTGTTGACCGACTGCGCGGACAGGTTCAGGCCGTAGCCGCCATTGACCGTCCCGTAACTGGCGGCCGACGGATCAAGCGCTTGATTCGGCAAAGCGAGCGTCGCGATGTTCTGCGCCAGAATTTTGCCGTTCGTATTGTTGAAGGATCCGTTGCCGCCCGTGACCGTCACGGTGGTGTTGCCAGTCGCCGCGGTCGAATTGTTGACGTCGCCCGCGAAGATCAGACCGGCGTTGCTCAGACTACTCGTCGTCAGGTTCAACGCGTTCGTCGACATCAACGCGCCGGTATTGGTCGTCGCATTACTGACGTTGAAATTCTCCGTCGGCGCGTAGATCGAACCGCCGTTGCTCAGATCCGCGGCGTTGAAGGTCGCCGACTTCAGCGATGACAAGCTCCCTGAGTTCGTGACCGTCGAGCCCGACACGTTCAGGTTGCCGCCGGCCATCTGCGTGCCGACGTTCGATACGGTGCCGCCATTCAGGCTCGTGTCGCCCTTGAACGCGGCCGTGCCGCCTGTCGTGACGCTCTGTGAACCCGTGATTTGCGTGGTGCCGCCGACCACTGCGTTCGCGGTCGTGACGTTCGCCCCGCTCAGGGTCGCGTTGCCGTTCACCGACAGGGCCGGTGCTTGCGCGTCGAATACAGCGTTGAGCTGGCCCGCCGACGTATCAAGATTGCTCGTCGCCGTGGCTGTCAGATTGCCGCCGATCGACACACCTTGCGTCGTGATGTTCGCCGCCGTCAGCGTCCCATCCTTCGAGACGGTCGTCTGGCCGTTCAGCGTCAGGTTTTTGCCCGCATTCAGGCTCGCGTTCCCGGCTGTCGAGATGGGCCCGGAGGCGGTCACATTGCCGTCCTTGGCGTTCACGCTCAGGTCGCCGAGGCTCGTTACGCTGCCTTGCGTCGTGACGTCGGTGCCCGCGGTAATGGTCGTCGCGCCGCCGGACAGCGCGTTACCCGCGAGCGTTGCGCTTCCGTTTGTCGCCGTCAGCGTGGTCGTACCGACCGCCGTTGTCGCGCCGACGCTCAGATTATTCGCAGCCGTAGCGTTGAGATTGTTCCCCGTCCGAATCGCACCGCTGATGCCGACGTTGTTTCCTGCATTCAACGTTGTGTCATTCGCGACATTGACCGCGCCCGTACCGTTGATATCGCGGCCGGCCGAAACGGTTGCATTGCCGGTGTTGTTCACCGACAGACCGCCGTTCAGATTCGCATCGCGACCCGCCGAGATCGTCGTGCTTTGGCCCGTCTGCACAGTGCCCGCGACGGACGCGTCCTGCGCTGCGGCGATGTTCACCGTGCCCGGCGTCGATACTGCCCCGGCGACCGAGACGCTGCCCGCGCTTGAGCCGATCGACGCGTTTCCACCGCTATAGACCGTACCGCCCAGATTGACGCCCTGCTGCCCGGTCGCGTTCAATCCACCGAGCGACACGACATTGCCGGTCGTACTCAGGGTCCCGCCATTCGCGGTGAGCGTCATGTCGCCGACAGACGCGGCGTTGCCGTTCACTTGCGTGCTGCCGCCCGACGTCACGCTCAGCTTGTCGCCGCTCGTGACGTCGCCACCCAACGTCGAATTCTGTCCCGATTGAATCGTTACCGCACCCGGTGCCGTCACTGTCCCGCCGAATTCAGCGTTCGTACCCGCCTTCGCGGCGATCGTGGTGCCGCTTTGCACGGCGCCGTTCAGGCCGATCGCCTGCCCGGCGTTCAGTGTGACCGCGCCTTGCGACGACGAAACCTTGCCTTGCCCGGAGATCGAGCCAGCTTGCGCGGCGATCGACACTGCGCCTTGCGCCTGCGTCGTACCGTCAATCGTCGCGTCCTGACCGGCCGTCACGGTCGCCGCTCCGTTCGATTGCAGATTGCCGCTCACGGCGGCCGACCCTGTCATCGCGGTGAGATTCGTATCGCCGACGGACGTGACCGCGCCGTTCACGGTCGCATTGCGCGCCCCCGCCAGCGCGACCGTGCTGCCGCCCTGTACCGCCCCTTTCACAGTCAGATCACGTCCAGCCCGCGCCGAGATCGTACCCGGCGCGCTCAGCCCGCCGACCGTCAGATCTCCGTTCGTCGTCTGCAGCGCAATATCGTGAGCCGACAGGGAGTCGATCGCCATCGACTCGCCGGCCGTAAGATTGGCCGAGCCATTTGCGGCAACCGACGCAGCAGTCAGGTTCCGACCGGCCGTCATCGACACGCTTTGTCCGGCCGACACGGCCCCCGGCGCAGTGATGTCGCCGTTCGCCGCAACCGTATAGTTTTGGTTCGCGAGGCCGGTACCGCTGATCGTCGTGTTGCCCGCGCTCGTCAAATTGACGTTCTGACTGGCAAACGTTTGACCGACCGTGACGTCGCCGTTTGAATTCACGACCACGTTCCCTGCCGTCGCGGTCAACGAGCCTTGCATGTTCGCGCCAAGGCCGGCTGCTGTCTGGACGATGTAGACCTGGCCAGCGGTGACCGATCCGAACTGGCTTGCATCGATCGCCAAACCGTTTGCGGTTTGGATCGCCGTGACATTGTTCGGTAGACCGTTGGCTGCGGTACTGTATGCAGTGCCGGTATTGCCCGTCGTGGTCGGCGTGACGAGCTGGTTGCCCGTCACGACGTTGATGCGCTGATCCGCACGGATCGGCGCCGCCAGCGTGACGGTTTGCCCGATGAGGTCAATATTCCCGACGGTCCCTTCGATCCCGGCTCCCGGACCGTTCACCCCTGCTGGCCCGTTGATCGAAATGTTGCCTGATCGAACGTCGTACGCGACCGCGCCGGCGTGCGCGAAATCGGTTGGAGCACCACCGACGCCCGTGATGAACTGCGGCGTGCCCGTGGTCAGCGTGAGATTCGGGATGTTCGTGAGCGACAGTCCGTTTGCGGATATCCCGCCCGGAGCCGCGATCACGATCGGTGCAGCAGCGCCGAAGGTCTCGAGCGGCCCGTTCAAGACCGCAATATTGTTCGACGTGACCTGGTTGATAATCAACGACGCTGGCCGGCCGTTCAGATTCGGATTCGCGCCAAGCGAGCCGCCGAGCAGCGGAGTCCCTGCAATCGTGCTGTTGTTCAGCACGAGGCCTTCAGGTCCCACATTGAACGACTGATACTGTCCGAGACTCACGCCGTTGGAATTCGGCGCAGGGATATTGATAGCAGGGACACCCGCGCTAGTCGCGGTGACCG
This sequence comes from Burkholderia sp. 9775_39, assembly GCF_015712225.1. Taxonomy (NCBI): domain Bacteria; kingdom Pseudomonadati; phylum Pseudomonadota; class Betaproteobacteria; order Burkholderiales; family Burkholderiaceae; genus Burkholderia; species Burkholderia sp. 9775_39. Next base: position 15,564 of record NZ_JACCQC010000023.1, read on the forward strand.
TTGGCTGAAACGGAATCGGCGCCCGCGGATCGATGATCGGCGCAGCATGTGCTGTTTGGTCGACCAAAAGCATCGCGGGGCTGAGATACATCACGACCGACATGACCCATGCGGTCGCCTTGATCCAAAGGGCGTGCTCTTCGCTGTTCAGCGAAGGTTGACCGAAGATAATTTTCTGTTTGGCCGTTCCCCGTTGAACGTGCCGAGCTTCTATTTCGCGCATCAGTCGGCGCATGGTTGGTCTCACTCGGAATTTTCAGCGGATGTTCGCACAGCCGAAACCGAAAGATGGTCAACAATTGTCATGCCCGTCTTGCTGTCGGGAACACGGTTACAAACAGCCTTCATGCTGATTCGAATATCAAAATATCAACGATGGCTTACTGTGACCAATATAAAAATAAATAAATGTTTTTGAGATTTATTTAATCAAAAAGACCCCCGTTCCCGGTCGACAGACCGCAGAGTCATGCCTGATAGGGCTTTGGCTCCGAGGGTGGCGACGGGCGCATCAACTACACGTGTGCACCAGGGTCGAATAGAAATGTCAAAAATCGTTTCTTAAAAACTTAAATCCGATCGATGAATACCTCCCGATCGGGAGGGAATAGCCAGTCGCAACCAGGCATAACGCGGTCAAACGACATCAGCAGGTTCACAAGCCACCTGCGATTTTTACGAGGGAGCGTGTTGCGCTCCGTCGACGCGGACTTGACTTTCGTTCGAAGTCGGTAAGGTAGTCGATACCAATTTCTCAACCACGAATGGAGAAAGCATGTCGACATACCACGAACTTCTCGCAAAGCGCGCGGCACTCGAAGCGGAAATCGACGCCGCAAAAGGGGCTGCGCGGGAGACAGCTTTGAAAGAGGTGCGCCAACTCGTGAGCGAATTCGATCTCAGCGCCCGGGAGGTCTACGGGGCGCGCGCAACCCGCAAGCGCGGCCGCGTCGAAGCGAAGTATCGCCATCCCGACACCGGCGCGACCTGGAGCGGTCGGGGCCGCCCGCCGGCATGGATTGACGGCAAAGACCGCACGCCCTTCGAAATCCAGCACAGCGCCGCCTAGTCTTGAAATCTCGCAGAACACTGGATACATTTACAGTGTGCCAGGCGCAGCAGCCACTCGCAATTTGCCAAGTGGCTGGCTGCTGCTCCCTTGTCTCGCCGACTACTATGAACCTCGCCCCGACTGTTGATTGCCACGATGCCGAGCTCGATCCGATTCGGTACGGGTATGCGCTCGAGTCCGCAACGCAAGATCTGCGACGCATTGCGACGTCGCTCGCAGCTCGCTACATCAGCGCCGGCCTTGCGCACGCTTTGAGCTGGCCGCTATTGCTCGAGATCGAAGAGCAGGCATTCTCCGATTTGGCCTTTCAGAGCCGCAACGATCCAGCGATCGTCGGCGCACTGCCGCGCATCGGGCCGGCGACGCTGCCGGGCGTCGATTTCAGCGGTCTCATCGACTGGAGCCAGTCCTATCCATCGCTGCCAATCGTCTATCAGTGCGTCCGCGAGCTTCTGGTCGATGCCCCCAAGTTCGAGCGCAGTGAGGAAGCTGCGTGAGCGACGTAACCCGTGGGCTCGACGAGCGGCGTGCCGATGCCCACGTCCGAAACCGGATGAAGGGGCGCCCCACCCTTCTGCAGGCACAGGACGCGAATCGTAGATTCGCGCCATGCTTGGGGTAGCCAATATTCAGTATATAAGATCGAATGGACGAACCGACTCTCTGGCTGTCGGCACCGACCGAGGCCTATCAGCAGTGGCAACGCACGGAAGCCGCCGGCGCCGATCGGCGCGCGTTCTCGCCGCGGTCGATCGTCCAACACGAAGCGATGTTCGAACGCTTCATGCGCCACCTCGCCGCCGCTCACCTGTCGCTGGCCAACTTCGGGCCCGACCACCTCGAATCGTTCTTCGCTGACCTAGATCGCCGGTGCAAGCCCGGCACCACGACACGTCTGCGGTACCAGAAGCTCCTCGACCGGCTCGGCCGGCACCTCGTCGACGTCGGCGTGCGCAAGACCAATCCAGCTGCCGCATACACGCTGATGCAGACGTGGCCGGAGGACGAGCCCGTCCCGGTGTACCTTCTGGAAGCCGATGATCATCGACTGCAGGCGTCGATCCGGGCCATCGACGGGCTCGACGACCGCGCGTTGCGCAACCGAGCCATCGTTGGCTTGTTGCTCTCGACCGGCATCACCGCGCAGGAATTTCGACAGGCGAGCGCCGTCGACCTCGACCTGTCGCCGGCGCGGCCGTACCTCCTTGTACCGAAGCGCGGCCCGCGCGAGGCACGTCGCATCAACGTTGACGAGTTTGCGGAACCCGCGCTCGCGCGATGGCGAAATCTGGCTGCGGCTGCAGACAGCCCTCTGCTGTTCCCGTCCCCCCGTGCAGGCAGTCCAATGACCGACGAAATGCTCGGCCGCATCGTTCGAGACGAACTCCTTGCGATCGACGTTCGGCTTCCTGATATGAGCCCGCGCACCCTGCGGAACACGTTCGCGAGGCGCCTGCTACTCGCCGGCAGAAGCAACGACGACGTCATGCATCTCTTGGGCCTGACAAGCCAGCGCACTGTGATCCGCATTCGGGCGACGATCCCGAGCGGGCCTCAAGCTACACCTCAGACTTGACTTCCTCCCCGCCTCGATAGCCTGAAAAAGCCAGCAAGGTCGCTGGCTTTCTTGCTATTGGAGCATTCAATATGGACTACGTATCGCATTACACGGACCTCGTCTACTTCGCCAGCGGTGGCATTTCCGTCTGCCGCTACCGGATGCTCGCGCTCGCGTCGGAACCGAAGCAGCTCGTCATTCAGGTCGAGAACCACGGCGGCCACAAGGACATCCTGATCACCGATCACATCGTGCGCGACGGAGTCCTCAACCGAATCGCCGATCGCGACTTAACGGGGGTTCCGTTCGACATGCTTTGCGTCGCGTTGACCGAGGCCGGCCAACATCACATCGTCTTCGTCGAGGCCGATCTCGAGGACTACATTCATCGCGGGTATCCGTATGAGCGATCCGCTCAGCCGGCCGCACGTGGCCGACATATCGAGCGCATCTCGATCAATTCCCGTGACCTGGTGGTCGGCCGGGCCCGCCTGCAGACCGCGCATGCGACTCCTACGCTCGCAGCAGACAGTCTAGCGGCCATCCTCGACCGGCCGACGTCCGCGTAAACCGCCAATACGCCGACGAGTAAGCTCGTCTGGCCATCACATCCTGGGTCCGATCGACAACAACAACGGGAGCAATGGGCAAAAAGAAACCCGGTGCAGACGCACCGGGTTTGGTTCCAAAATTCCGGACTTCAAGCCGCCTGCGAAAACAGATCGACAGGCGCCAGGTTCAGCATCGTGAGGTGCTCCGTGTTCGATATCGCGCGGTCGACGAGAAACCGATCGAGCTCAGCCGGCGTCAGGTTGTGCCGTTCGGCGAGATGCGCGAAGTACTGGCCACGCTTGGCCATCTCCTGATACCGGCCCGCCATACCGGCCGGAAGCCTCAGACTGCCTTCGTTGAGCCAGAACCGTGCCGACTCCATCCCCGAGTGTTGCTGCGCCTTCACGGACCAGGAAGCGTCGAAGCTGCAGGTGACGAACGCACACGCTGCCTCGACGTCCACTTCGAACTGGTCGATCTCTTCCAAATAGACGATCTGCTCACCGGACCTCGTGCGCGCATATCGGCTCGCTCGCTCCGGATGGAGGTAGCGATTCCACTGTTCCGCGGCATAGTCGCGAAGTCCGTCTGTGGGCACCTCGGCATCGTACGCGCCGCCAAAGAACCACCCATGATGCGGGATGTCGATCTTCGGCAGTGGGTCCACCACCGGCACGTAGTAGCGCCGTCCGAGCCGATGGACGTCGAACCAGACCGACAGCGCCGGAAACGCATGCGGCGCGTAGTGGTGCATCGAGAGATAGAAGTCGATCGCCACCAGCTGCGCCGGCGTGATCATCTCGAACTGCACGTCGCAGAGCGCGCGATTTTCCGGAGTGTCAGGTATTTCGCCCATGGCCAGTGCGCCCTCATGCCGCTCAGCGCGATCGACCTCAAGCGCGTCAAGCGTGAGCAGGTACTGCAGCAACCGAACGCGCTCCAAGTACGACAGAACGTCCGGCTTGACCGCCAGATACCCGGCGTCACTCAGCTTCCGGCCTACAAGTTCGCGACGGCCAAGATCCCATTGCACGCCCATCAGGTAGTTGCGGAACCGATTCAAGCCCTCCAGATGACGGTGGCCAGCTTCCTTCACCATCGACTCCATCGAGCGATCGCGCTCGCCGGTCACGCAACAAAACGCGCACCCGAATCGCGAACCGCACGCGGCACGCGCGCCGCCCTCTCCCAGAATCACACCACATGTCCCCTCGTTCCCAGCTCGGTATAGATCCGACAGACGCCGGATTGACTGGCTGGACACGGGTGACGGAAAGGGGCGGTCTGAATCCTCCGCGAACAGCGAGAGCATCGTCCATACGCAGTCCGTGGACCACTCGGCGATCGGAGAAAAAGTAAGAAATCCGTCCGCGTTCCTGACGGGTCTTCGCGCATTCTCGTTGCGAGCGGCCATGGCCGCCGCGCGACTGCCGCTCTCTCCGAACCGGTTGCCGAGGATGGTAACGACTTCGCTACTTCCGCCGGCGGCCGCAGAACGTTCGAGCGTGACGCGCAGGCGGTTCTGCGGGTCGACCTTCCAATCCGCCGCACAGGCACGTATCCGCTTTCCGTTCTTCACCCCATTTTCCGGGGTACGGGGAAGCGTGCCACGCCCGATCGTTGCGACGACAAATTGCGACGCCAATGATGGCTTCGCTACGTGCACCGATACCGACGTGCCAGCGGCCGCAAAGGCGTCGCGGATCTCATCCAGCATGGCCTGAAGGTGCCAGTGCATGCTGGGATTTTCGATCGTCGTGTCGGCGCTCGTCACAAAGTGCTCGCGCGACACCTCCGCACCAGCGCGCCGCACCGCCTCCAGCATAAGGATCGCCGTGCAGGTCGAGTCCTTGCCGCCGCTCAGCGCGTTCGAGAGCGTGAATCCCTGTTGAATCAGCGCGACGAGCGCGTCGATTGCCGACTCCATCTTCACCAAAATTTCCGAGAACATATACTGCTCCTATGGCGCAGGAACAGCCCCACGCGGGAGCCGTTCCCGCGCGGGTTGAGAGAAAAGAAACAATCAGGGTGCGCGATACACTTCGCCGCGCGCCGACACCACTTCCCAGTTTTTCAGATACGCATCGGCGACACGCGTATCGCCGCGCAACACGATGACGTTCTCTGCGTTGTACCGCGCCGCCTGCTGCGAGTAGTTGTAGCTGCCCGTCTCGACGGTCTCGCCGTCGACAATGAGGTACTTCGAGTGCTGTGCTGGAAAGACGCTCACAAGTCGTACCGGAATGCCGGCGTAAGCGAGAGCACCGAGCGCAGCGCGAGCGCGGCCGCTACGGTCCTCTTCGAAGTTGCTGCGCGCGTCGACGGTGACCGCCACGTCAACGCCGCGGTGCTTCGCGGTGATGAGCGCGCGCGTCACCGCCGGAGCGGTGAACGAGTACGCCAGCACGCGAATCGACTGGCGCGCATGCCCGATGGTGCGAAGCACAAGGCTTTCGGCTCCGCCATCCGGCGAGAACGCTACTTCGACCGTCGGCAGCGTCTCCGCTTGCGCGCGCCCGGCAAACGCGATCGCAACACAACAGCACAGCGATGCCACGAGTACTGCCCAAGAAATTTGCTTCTTCATCGGAGCCTCCAATAGTGGATACGGAAAAGCCCCGGTCTCTTCCGAGAGCGGGGCCGACGTTCAGGGGTTTAGATGCAGGGCTTATGCTGCCCTGCAGGAAAGGTATGGACTTGGCCATCCTTGCAGATGACCGCATCCGTTCTCATGTGCGGCCGCTTAGCTACGGCGGCCTGCGTGGAGACCGCATAGCGGTACATAGGCGGCGACTGCTGCGCGCCGCCATGCATCGCGATCAACAGCATCACCAGGTTCGTCATCCCGTTCACCGAGCATTCCTCCGTCGACGATTTAGGATGCATCGACAGCCGTCGTCGCCACCGTCACCCAGCGCCCGTTCACCAGCACGTCGCGCAGCCGCGAGCCGTTCAGCTCGTAGACGTGCTCCGTACCCATGCGAATGGGTTTCGGACGGATCGAAACCGTCAGGCTTCGAACCAGAGCAGCAGAATTCGACTTCAGTTTCATTGCGTTCCTCGTAAAGAAAAAGGGCGAGGAACGCCCCTGCGGGGAACGTTCCCCGCCAGGGTTAAAAAATGTGTGCCGCACTACCTCGCGAGTGCGGCCACGTCGATGACCGCATCAGCCTCGGCAATCAAGTCCGGCGTTTGCGAAATGAAAAACTCCCGTGCATACCCGCCCTGACGCAGAACCTCGCGTTTCATGCGCATGAATTGCACCTTCCGATCAGGGTCAAGTGGACCATCCGACTCGTCGCTGAACAGTGACTCGTACGGCTGGCCCGCGTTACCCGCGATATACAGGGCAACGCCGCGGGTCAGGCACTCGTTGATCCAGACCTTCTGACCGCCGGACATCACGCCGACTGCCTTGCTGCTGTCGCTATCGGCGTCGTGCACGAGGATTTCAAAGCCTTCGCGCGTTTCACCACTGGCCAACGTCCGCTGCGTCTGGATCTCGACCGTGAACCGCGTGCCATAGCACGCGAGCAGCAGGTCATTCACCGTCTGCGTTAGTGCCGGGCCAGCGTCGTCGATCGTCAGCGCTATCACGCCGTCATTGCCGAGGCCCTTCGCGAGCAACTTCCACTGCGCGATCTCGTCCGAAATGCGCTCAGCGAATGCTTGCGTCGCCGAGAAGCCCTCCAGCTCGCGCTCGAGTGCCGCCAACGTCGTTTCGCAGGTGGCCTGGGTCCGGATCAAAGCTTCGATCCGAGCGTCCATCTCGGTACAGACGTCACGACGGGCAACCAACTGTCGATCGACCTCCACAATCGCCTGCGTCACATCGACAGCCGCCAGGCGCGAGACCTCCGCCTCGACTTCACGCAACAACCCAGTGAGCCGCGTCGATTCCGTCTCCCGACGTTTCGACGCCTCGCTTCGCTCAACATCGAGCGATTCGAGTTCGCGTTGGGCCTTCGTCAGCCCGGCTTCCGCCGCGTCGAGCAATGGCTTTCGCGCAGCAAGATCGGTAGCACGTTGAAGGGCCTGACGAGCGCCCGTGAGTTCCGTGTTCACCTGCTGGAGCTCGGTCCGCTTGGCCAACAGTGCTTCAACCGACGGTGCGAGTTCCTTCAACTCTGTCTGGTGTTGCCGATAGCGCGTGCGCAAGTCTTTCAGCGAGACGGTCTGGACGTTGACTTGTTGCGCCGCATTTCTCGCTTGCGCGAGCAACGGGCACATCGCGTGGATATCCATCCCAGCACAAGGCACTGATCCGATCACCGACGATTGTTCGGCCAGGGTCCGGATCAGGTCGGCTTTCGCGGTGCCCTCGGATTGCAACCCGGAGAGGCTCGACTCGACAGTGGCCGCGCGCAATCGCTTCGCATCAAGCTGTTCGATTGCACGCTGCAACGGCTCGATCAGTGCCTCGGCCTTCCCGACACGAAGTTGGGCTTCGTCTCGAGCGGCCGCAGCGCCACGGATCTGCTCTGCCTGCCGGACAACCGCTACGTGACCCGCGATCGCCTCCCTTAGCGCTGAAGCGCGTTGGCCGAAGCGCTTGTCGTCGGCCTGCTTGTCACGCTCCAACATCTGGAGCGATGCCTGCAGCTCGCTACGCCGCACGCCGAGTTCACGCATGCGCGCCGAAGTACCCGCGTTCTCGCCCTGCTTGGCAACGAGCACCGCGTGCTGTTGCGTCAGCGTGGCAATCTCCGATTGCGCGGCCGTACGTTTCTCGCGCGCCGCCGCGATATCTGCCGTGGCCGTAGCGATCGCCTTGCGCGTCTCGTCAGCACGCGCACGCTTCCCCGAGAATGCAGCGACCTCCTGTTGCACCACACCGAGTTTCCGGGTGAGCGCCTTCGCGACATCAGCAGCCTTGGTCGACAGTGCGCGGAGGTGGTCGATCTTCAGCAGCTCCACGAGGAGCCCCTTGATCTCGGTCGCACCGTAGGACGTGAGTGGTCGACGGTTCTGAGCCGAGAACACGCTCGTGAAGAACGATTCGAGGGAGCCGCAGATCGCGTCAACGCAGCGGTCGTAGGTCTCGCCCTTGCCGTCCGACACGGTGCCATCCGGCAGTGATACCGGACGCCACTCGCCGTCCGTCGAGCGATAGAACAGGAAGTAGTCCGCCTTGCCGCTCTTGCCTGGCTTGCGAAACACGAAGGTCGACCGATAGCGCAAGCCATCATGCTCCCATTCGAACTCCTTGCGTGCCTGCACCCCGCAGACGTGATCCCAGTACGAGAACGCATCGACCGAGAGCTTCGACGCGCGTGACGGCATGATCCGGTATGGGTGCAGGTTGTCCATGATCGTCGTCTTGCCCGCGCCATTCGGCCCGGTCAACGCGATCAACCCGGTAGGCAACGACTCCAGATCGAGTTCCACGCTGTCGCGCCTCATCCCGTCCCGGACCCCATAAAACCCTTCAAGCAACAGTCTCAGTGGTCGCATGACTGGATCTCCGAAAGAGAGATGGGCTGCAGATACTCGTCAGGCAGGAAGAACGGAACATCGTCGTCATCGACCGGAAGCGTCGGTTCGGGCCGGGATGCCGGCTTCCCCAACGTGCCGTCAACGGCGGCCTGCACCGTTCCACAGAGACGGCTGAACGCGTCCGACGTCTGCTTGAGCATCGAATCCCAGTTGGAAGAACCGGTGAGAATCTGCAGCTCGCGACCGGACCACTGCCCCGAGTAACCAGCGTCGAAGGACCACAGCAGATTTTGCAGCTCGACGCCTGGCGTGACGACGATCTCGGCCTCGTCGGCGTCAAGCACGTGGGCCAACACCAACATGCCGTCGCGCTGAGCAATGACCGCGCCCCGTTGGGTGCCGAACGGTTGGTGAAAGAGTGCTGCCGTGCACCCGCCGTGATCGACGAGAAGCTTCTGCAGCGATTTGGCGTCGGTAGACGCGGCGAAGGACTGAGCCCAACGGACACCAGCAGGATAGAGACCAAACATGAGCGCACTCCGGATTTGAGACGGAGTGCGCCCCTGCCGGGAACACGCCCCGTCAGGGTAAAAAGAAAATGGATGCAGCAAAGCTGCCTTCGATGCGCCAAAGGCGCGGGGTGAACCTCGTTTCGATAGCCACACGGGCTATCGGAACACGGCTAGTGTTCGAACAGGACGGAGAACCGTCGGTGAGCGGCACTACACCGCGAACAGGTCATCGGTGAGCCGGGACGGTTCGTCGGCGGTTGCCACTGCATCGTCGCTGGCGGCGCCCGTCATGGGCATCGGTAGCGGTGTAGCGCCCGACGGGCGCGGCTGATCGATTGTCGACGCGCTGTCGCCAGCTAACCGCGCCAGGATCGACTCGGTGATTGCGTCCGGATCTCCGGTCTCGAGCAGTTGCAGCCGATCAACCAGCGGAACAGCGTCGACGTCGCTCAGCTCGCACCATCGGGTCAGCTTTGCGTCGACGGTCGGCGCGGTGCTGATCCCTTCCGCCCGGCTGCGCATGACAGGAAGTACACGCGGCTCAAGCTTCAGGCCAGCGGCTGCCGAGAACATCGCTTCGATCGCCTTGCGGTCGACCAGTTGCTTATGCTCTTCGTCGATCTGCCAGCGAATCCGTACGAATTTCCCGGCAGACGCCGCCGCGAGCGCTTCCAGCTCGTTCGTGTCAGGCGGCCCGTCGAACGCTACGGATACCATTTCACGAGACGGCGTAGGGACAAGTACGGCCCGTGCATCCGAGGCGGAGACCTCCCACAACAAGTAGCCCTTGTCGCCGAGCTCGCCGTAGTGGAAACGCCCGATCGATCCCGGATATCCCACCAAGCGCCCCTCGCGCTCCCACGTCTGATACTTGTGGATATGGCCAAGCATGAACGCCGAGCATTCCGCCGCAAACAGCGCGCCGAGGCCGAACTCGTGATCGAACCCCGCCATCGTGACGCCATGCTCCGTTTGACAGCCGTTCACGGTGCCATGCGACACACCGACGGTCGGGACACCGGCCGCACGAAACGCCGCGTTAATCCGCCCGGCAGCGCACAAGAACCCCGCGAGCGTATCTGCAAGATCCGTCGACGCCGCCAGCGCACCGACGCGCAGCGCCAGATCCGCTTTGTTCATCGTCGGAAGGCAGGTGAAAATCACCTCCGGCTCGCAATCCAAGTGATGCCGGACCTCGTCATCATCGAAAACCGGACCACGCGAGAACCAGAAATTTCCGTCGTAGAGCGCCACCTGACATATCCGGTCCGCAATGGCCACCGGATACCGCGCGCCCATCAGCGCGAAGTTGTCCAGCGTGCCCGGCGGCTCGTGTGAGAACGTGCCCTGCAGCATAAGCACCGGCATCGCTTGCGCGAGCCGGTGCACCCGCGTGGCGAGTGCGTTCAGCGCCGGCGCGTGCGCGTCAAGACGGTGATCTGTCGAGTCACCGCTAATCACCGCCACAAGAGCCTCGCGCGCAATGGCGTCACCCACCGCATGCGAGAAGCACCGGTCCGCCTCGTCGAGGTTTCCCGGCGAGTAATGCAGGTCAGAAAAATGCGCGATCTTCATCGACGCCTCCAGAAAGAGAAATGGCCGCCCGAGGGCAGCCAGAAATAATTCGCGCCGCTACACGGCGCAAGAAGGGAAATCACGACCGAGACAGCACGTCCCGTACACGCATCAGGGCGTTGCCAAGCAGGTTCAATCCCAACCAGGCCGACGGGTCGGCGATACGCGGGTCGTGCTCAACGAGCCCGATGCCCCAGATGCGGTCATACGGACTCGCCTCAACCAGGACCGAGGTCCCCGTTGCGAGCAGCGCGATAGCGAAGGCTTCGTTTTGTCGAAACTTCTCTCGACAGCCGACGAACATGATCTTTTCGCGCGCTTCGATCCAACGTTGCTCGTCGAAACCGCGCACCGACCGCCCGAGCCGCTTCTGTTCGCGTGGCGACGTCGACGCGAGGATCGCTTCCGCGGTCACGTGATCGTCGAACAGCATTGCCTTCGCATACATCATGAACTGCTCAACACAGTTGAACTTCACTTCGTGGAACGTGAAGCTGCACGGGTGCCAATTGCTGAACACGTCGGCGGCGCCAAAGAACGCCGTAATGTTGCCAATCCGGCGCATGGAATCCTCCAGAGGGAAGGGTCAAAAGATGGCCGCTTGCGCGGACGATTTCGATGCGTGAGCCACGCTGTCGAAAGCACTTGAGCAAATCACTTTGCTGAAGGACTCTCGGGGCGGTGACGTGAGGAAAAAGACACCGGCCCCGAAGGGCCGGCGAAAGGGGTGTCATTTAGCCGTTGTGGAACGATTCGACAGCCGCACCGATTTCGCGTTGAAGCGAAGTCGGGTCCTCCAATGCCGTCGTCAGCCGCGTGACCATCTTGTCGACGTCGGCAGGGCGTTCGGCCCAGCCTCGGCCGAATCGAAAGTGACCGTAGACACGAAACGCCTTGCGCTGCTCGTCGTCATCGAAGCGGAGCCGCTGCAGCAGGTCCTGCATGCGGTGACGCTTCTCTTCGATCGACTCGGGCGGGCCCTCGCCGGGTTCAACCTGATCAGCGCCCCTGGCGTGGGTTTCGCCCTCTGCCGGGTGAAGCTGAATCACGGTGCTGCCCGCATCTGCCGGCGTGGGCAATCCAGCGACCTCGATCGCCAACGGCACGTCTTCCGCGCCGTCGAGCAGGGCCCCGATGTCGATATCCGCGTCGAGCACGGTCAGCATCTGCGGTTGACGCACCGCCTCGCCCGCCTCGTTGATCCGCGTGATGTCGAATTCCCGCTTCGAGATCCAAAACCGAGTGCCCGTCAGCTTGCCCCGGGCCAGCTGAACCGTCTTCATCGCCGCGTATGCTTTCTGCAGCACGTAGATTGAGTTCGTCGGAAGTTCAATGAAACCCAGTCCCTTGATATCGGGAATGGCGAAGATGAACTGGGCACCGAGGTTGCATTGGCGGCTTTGGTACTGCGGGCATTGCTCGGGGTTGCAGATGCCATCCGGGATCGCGTCGTCCTGACGGAAAATCACGTCGCGGCCGCCGAAATGGCGAGTCGCACGTTGCGCATGCCGATCGCGCTCGACCTTCGCGTACGTCTTGCAATACCGCAGACCATCCGGCCCGTACTGCGAGAAGTACTTGCGACCGCTTGCGCCCCACGCCGCCATCTCGTTCGGGATGTTTTGCATCCAGTCGTTGAAGGCGAACAGCACCGGGAAGCGATAGAGCCTGACGCCCTGCCCGCGATCCTCACCGTAGAGGCGGAGAATCTCGTCAGCCACGTCCGGATTGTTGAAGTCCGAGCGACGGCAGGTGAAGTGATCGGTGTTGCGCGGTGCCAGCGCATGCTTAAGCCGACAACGGGATTCGATCGCCTTGCCGATCGTCTCGAACGAGTCGCCGGCGGCCACCATCTCTTCGTACAGCGCAACCGCATCCGGATTGCCCCGGGCGGCCGACGTCAGGACCTTGATGCCGGGCCGGATCTTCCCGATCACGGGCGGGCGCATCGTCCGTTCTTCGACGACGCTCCGTATGGGGCCGCCTACCATACTGACAACTGCATTCATGAGAGTTTCCTCGCAAGTTTGATGATCGCCTGGGTGCGCAACGCGTCCGCTGATTGCTCGAGCGCATTGGCAACCGCCTCTCCGCGGCGGTGAGCGATACTGGACAGAAAAATCCGGCGGTCGGAGTCAGTGAACATCGCGACTTGCGCTACCTCGCAACGCTCCCGCCAGGCGGGTGACGTCGTGTCGGTAGCCGACCTTTCCTCCGCGATCGTTTGGCTGATCACGTCGGCAATCCGGGAATTGAGGCGATTGGGAAGCACAGGGACCTCCGGGACGGAAAAAAAACGACGAAAAAAAAGCGCGTTCCTCGGTGGAGGAACGCGCTTCGTGGATTCGAATAAATGACCCAAGCACCACGTCCCTTCCGGGGACGTGGTGCTCAGGGAGCCGGTCGGCTCATATAGAGGACGTTAGGTCGTCCTCGCACAGCATGGTCACGCTGCGCTACAGCCCATTTTCGGAAGTGCCATTCCGACGCAGGTTCACGGCTCAGTCGACTACAGTCGTTCTACCCAGACAGAGGCCTGGAGAGAGACACCCGTTGTCCGGGCTCGAACGACGTCGCGGCGCAAATGAATGCGGCCAGCAACGAGTTTCATGACTGAAATGGGGAGCGCGGGCGAGGCGCTCATCAGAAAGGAATTCCACACTGGTTGCCAACCAGTCGGAGCATGCCCATTGGCACGGCTTGTACAAAAGATGGACTTCGGCCAGCGAAGTCAAGGTCGATGCGTCAGGGACGCGAGAAGTAGAGTCAGTATCGCGATTATTCCGCCACGCAATCCCCGAAAAGCTCGCGAAAACAGCCACGCTTTTGCCGGTACGCGCCTCTGGCGACTCGCTCAGAATTGTCAATGAGAGAGACCACCCGAAAAAATCATGTCTGCCGTTCTCGAACCACCGCACGAAGGGCGCGGGCAGCCTGACACGCCCACGCAAAACGAAACACCAACCGCCGACCAGGCGGTTCGCCTCGCCACGTCGACAGGATTGAAGCCGATCCAGCGCCTAACAAGCGACAGCCGCATCGACAAGATCGTGCCGGATTCCGACGCGGTCACCATCCTGCACTACAGTTCAGTCTTCGCCCGCACGTTCATTCGAAGTGACTACAACTTCTGCGCAGCCAAGATCTCGGTTGCCCGCGGTGGCAAGGTCCGGGCGCTCGAAACCGCACTGAGAGACACAGCGGACTGGATGCGAAAAGCGACGACTTGGGTCGAACGACACAACGCGCGGTCCCTGACGTTCCCGTACGAACAGATCGAACTGAAAGTGACGAGGCCACTCGCCGGTCTGCTGGTGCGGTGCCTGACCCAGTACGACCGCCTTTTCACGGCGTCGATGGAGGCGCAGCTCGCCGAAAAGATTACGCCGCAGGACCGCGCCAACATCCTAAAAAACGCCGAGGGCCGGATTTTGCACGTCAGAACCGTGTGCATTCCGGACAACGATCGGTACGACGGCGACGGCACCGTTCGCGACTGACGACTTCGCTTCTGCAATCAGGCCAGACTTTGACATTGTCGTCCGGAGAATAAGCTCGTCCTGAGCCTGTCGCACCTTCGAACGACGTTGCGACGTCTCGATCAACCACGGAGCACATTTTGGACATTCGAGAGATCCAGGCGTTGCACGCCCAATACTCGTCGCAACCTGTCGTCATCGACATCAATAGCCATATACGAGCGCTCCCGGCCCCCGACCGGCATGAATCGCCACGACCGCTGGTGTCCGCGCATCTCGCGTCGACCGGCCGGCGGTTCGGCCGGCCCGCTGCCATCGTCGTCGCTCTGGCGCTGGGCGCCGCCGTCGCGGGAGTGTGTACCTCGAAACTCTGGCGCTCCCTTCATGCGCCGCAAGCGGCTGCACACATCGATCCGGCGACGTCGCAGCTCACTGGTACCACGCCGGAACACGTCGGCGCGGCCTCGATACCGAACGGATCGAAGCCGCCGCTCACCAGCGCCGACTTCGACGAGCCGGCAGGGCGTGCCGCAGCCACCCAGCCCCGCGTCGATGCCGACGCGTTGCGTGCGTCGGAGGCGCTCGGCTCGCCGACCCTGACGAAGCAATCAACGTCGGCCGCCCCGCTGGATCCGGCAAAGGCTGCTGCATCCCCGATTCGAGTGGCTCATGCCGCTGCCGGTCCAGCTGCTGGCCAACTACCAGCACCAACCGCGCCGGCCCAGGCTGTCCCCGCAGCCGCATCAGCGCCCGCCGTATCTGCGCCGACTGTCTCACCGGCCGCTCAACCGAGGGCCGTCGCTCACCGGGCCCACCGAACACCCGCTCGTCAGCGCCAGGACGCGGCCATCGCCGAAGCGTCCGCTCCGGACACACGGATCGATGCGGCGAGGCCCGAGCACACCCCGAAATCCGGCGCGCCTGCCAAGGCTGGCGACGTTCCCCTGTTCTAAGAGGTCTCCTATGAAAGCGCAACCGGTCAACGTGACAATCCTTGCTCGCGGTCTGGTCGTCGAGGGCACGATGATTCTCGACCACGGTTTGAGCGTCTTCGCCATCGCAAACGGCGATATCATCTCAACCGCCGGCCTGCTACACATCGGCGCCGGCGGAATCGTGAAAGGTCAGGTGCAGGGCGAGCTCGTGCGAATCGACGGTACCGTTGAGGGTGACGTTCACGCGCGCGACACGCTCGAGATCAACGGCCGAGTGAACGGGAATGTGTTCTATTGCGGAACGATCAGACTCGGTCCGAAAGCTGCGCTCAATGGGCAGCTCAAGCGTGTGCCGCGAGACCTCGTCATCGAGGCGCCGACGACAGGTGCGCAGCTCGCCGACAACACCAACACCACGGCGCTTCCGACATCATGACCAAAACTCTCAGACGTCTTGGCGCGGTTTTTCAGCAATGCGTTCCTATGGCGATCTCAATATCCTCGCTGTCTGCTTCCGCGTCCCTTGCGGTCAGCGGTCTAGCTTTCTTGTGGGGATCGCCTGGCAATCCCACGACGGAAGCGATTGGGACGGTCGTCCATTTCGTTGCCTACAGGCTAGCGGGGGGCAACGAAGGTGTCGCGGACATCTGGTTACTTCAAGCGCCGATCGCGGTCGTTACTTACCTACTGATCACCTCGGTCCCGCTCGTCATCGGCTGTTTAGCAATTGAAGTGTGGAGCCTTCGGCACGCGGTAGCCCAAACGAACAACGCAAAAACGACGACATAGAGCGTCAGATTCAGATCTTCGTCTTGGCAAACCAGAGCGCTCACTGGTTTGCTACCGCCCAAATCTGGCCGCCTCAGGCGGTCGATTTCTGTTCAATTCCGGACTCGATCACAAACCGCGACACCGCGTTCTTCTTGATCGACGAGATGGTGAGACTGTCGCGAGCCCGCGTCATCGCGACGTAGAACAAGCGCCGCTCCTCCGACTCCGGGCTCTTGTCGTCCGGCACCACGCCCTCCTCCGATCGGCTGATCCAGACGTGGTCGTACTCCAGCCCCTTCGAACTGTGCATCGTCGTCAGCACCAGGACGCCGTCGCCCGGCTTGTTGTTGTCCCGCTTCAAAAACTCAATGCGCTCGGTAAACGAGCCGTTGAGGCGGCTCACCACGTCGTAGATGCACTGGATCGCCCGGATCGCGACGTCGCCCTTGGCATACGTCATCATCCACTCGTAGACGCCTTCGAGCGCGAGCGAATGGAACGATCGCTGGCAAAGCGCTTGCCACTCGCCCAGTCGCTTCATGAAGGCCCGGTATGCTGTCGCGGTGTCCTCTCGCAGCCCGAGCCCGACCAGCTCCTGCTTTTGCAGCTGAACGAAAGCCGTGCCCATGCGTTTGTGCAACGCACCGAGGTCGTAGGAACTCATGCCCATGTAGCCCAAGACAGCGTCGATACCGTTCTGCTTATGGCCCTCGACAACCTGCAGCAGATTGCACATCAGCGCGGCCTGCGGCTTGTTGAGCACGGACCCGCCCGACGCTCTGTAGTACGGTACGCATTGCGATCGGCATACGGATTCGATCGGATCGAGGATCCGGTTGGTACGGGCGAGAATTGCGCAGCTCGCGCCGGCAGCCAGTTTCGGTTGAAGCGCCTCAACCGCGGCTACCGCGTCCTCGTACTCGTCGACGAATCGACGCGCCGCGACCGCGCCGCCGGCGCCGCGCGCCGCATGGAGGACCTTCGGCATCCGGTCGATGTTGTTCTGGATCACCCGATCCGCGGCCGCCAAGATCTCCGCCCGGCAGCGATAGTTGCTCCCGAGCACCACGCGTTGTGCCTCAAACGTGCTCGCGAAGGTCTCCATTCCCCGGAAACCCAGTGCGGCTCGGAACCCGTAAATGCTCTGGTCGTCGTCACCCACTACCGTAACGTGTGTGCCGGCGCGCGCGTGCAGCTCGACCCAACGGAACTGCAACGGGTCCGTATCCTGAAACTCATCGACGAGCAGGTCGGTGAACCGATAGGGTTTTATCTCCCCGCTCTGCATCCGCTCGACGGCGAGGCGCAACATATCCTGGAAGTCGATCTTGCCATTGCGTTCCAGCGCTTCCTGGTAGGCGGTATAGAGCGCGGCCTCGGCCGAACCCTCATCGGCCCGCCCGAAGTTCGTCTTGATCCGCTCGACGATCGGCACCGCCTCCTCGACCTTCCAGTCGAATCCCAGCTCCGCGAGCACCCGTCCGAGCATTCCCAGACGATCCCCGTCCGAAGCGATGTCCGGTCGACCGCGACCGGGCTGCTGGAGCTGTTTGTATGCGAGTGAGTGGAAGGTGCCGGCGATCAGGCGGCGTTTGGCATCTGGCGGCGCCAACGCAAGAATGCGCTCGCGCAGCTCGACGGCCGCGTCCTTGCTGAAGGTCACGGCACCCACCATCGCGGCCGGATCCTGCAGCCGCCAGGCGGCCTTCGTGGCACTCATCTTGGTCTTGCCCGCGCCCGGGCACGCGATCGCGAGGCAGTGGCGGCGCAGAAGTGCCACCTCGCGCTGTTGCGGATTCAACTCGTCGAGCATGGCACTGGCCTTCCAGATCAGCTACCGCGAACAGTATTCATCAGCTTCAGGTGGGTCGTGTAGCCGCGCAGGCCGACCGGATGGAACTTGCGCAAGAATCGTACGGTCTCATCGTCGACGTCGGACTGGTCACGAATGCCGTTCCAGACCAGGAAGTCGAAGTGATCCATCACCTGGTCGAATTTCAGTATCACGGAAAGCAGGCGCATCGAGAACCGCGAGTATGCTTCGACCTCGATATCGAGAGAGGGCTTCGTCACGGTGGGCTCGAATACCGTCTCGCCGCGCGCGCGCATCTCGGTTTCCGTTTTTTCCCGGAAACCCTTCGCCACGTCGAGCTGCTCGTTCACGTACCCTTCCAGTTGGTCCAGCTGCTTTTCGAACCACGTGCTGACGATCCCCTGCTCGTTCGCGCCGTAGGTCGCGCGGCCGAAGCGCTGCATGTTGATCGTCATCCGGTTCAGGTACGGCCACCATTGCTCGAAAAGCGGCTTCAGCCGCGTATGCTTCATCGTGACCCGAGCGGTCACGACGGCGGCGCCGGACAGCTGCTTGCTCATCAGTTCGCGCCCGATCTCGCGACGGCGCTGAACGATCCGTGCGCGCTGCTCAGGCGGCAGGTCGCGGAACAGCGTACGCGTGCGAGCGACTTCTTCCAGCTTGGTGACTGCTTCCTCGGCGCTGATCAGCCCTTCGCGCTGGAGGATGCCGGCCGATCGCTCCATCTCGTCGAGTTCGCGCTCAACATCTCCATCGTCCGCGCCGTCCGTTGTCTGCCGGACATCGTTCTCGGCCAGCTCTCCGGTCGCTGCCTGCACGCCGCTGCCCGGCAGTTCGCTTGCAGCTGCGTGGTCGGCCGCCACGTCCGCAGTTTCGGTGCCGACGTGCGCTTCTTCGTTGATCGTGCTCATGTGGATCCTTTCTGGTTGACTGACCGCACGTGCGGCTTGCGTCTATTCTTGCGGGCCTGTGCCGCGATACGCGCCCGAAACGTGAACGATTTCGCGCGCCTTTCGCAGCGTCCGGCCCAGCGCCGGACAAAAAAAAGCCCCCTCCGGGGGAGAGGGGGCAAGGCCGAAAGCTCTACGGGGAGTCGAGCTTTCCGAGGACCGAAGACCATGATTCATTGTGGCCCGGGCAGGCACACCGAATCGGTGGAAACGTCATCTGTTTCAATAGGCTTTTCTCGGCTCCGTAGACGAAGCGGCGCTCAACCGGTTGCGGGCATAAAGGCAAAAAGCTATACGAAATGCCGTAGCTTTCCGCGGTCATTGATACGACGATGCCGCTTTCCAGAGCAGCGCGCCCAGGCACGCCGCGATCGCGAGCCAATATGGCGCGAGGAGGGGAATTGGCGCGACAAGCACAGTGAACGTCACGCCGAACACCAGCAATATGCCGTGGCCGGCCAGGTGGAATGACAGCGGGCTGACGTAGCCGGCCGCCGCAGCCCTGACCTTGCGGCGCACTGTCCCGTCGATGAACATTGCAATCCCAAACACCAGCACACCCAGCAGCCAGTACTTCATCACGGTGAGCCGATACACCATGCGGTAAACGAGACGCCAGAAATTGTGGACCCACCGGCTGGCAAAGTTTGCCACTCCGCCATCCTCAATCTGGGACTCGCCCGTCGACTCGATCGATGCCTGCACCAGACCGGTCTCGATGAAGTAGTGCTTGAACGTTCGGTTTGTAGCCTCAATGGCATCCGCTGTCCGGACCTCGCCGAGGCTGTTGGCCACAGACGCGGCCTCTGCATCAGGGATCTCGAACAGCGACGGGTCGGGTACTGCCGGCATGAGTGCAACGGACAGAAGAGGCACGAAAAAGAACCACATTTTGATGTGCCCGACAAACCGGCTACCAGCCATAGAAGTCCCCGACAAGCGTGCCGACCAGGTAGATCGGCAACGCAATCAGACCGGACAGCCCCACGTAAAACCGGACAGGGCTCCTGCCAATGAAGGTCGCCAGCGCATACGCCATCGCGTTTCGGCCCCTCCGAAATTCCCCCGGAGGCTGAGCTGTCGGCTCATCTTGCGCAGCCGCAGTCGAGATCACTCGGCTCACGGTATGGTCATCAAGCCGCGTGAGCGTCCGAATCAGAAAATGTGTGAGCGACATCGTATTCCTCGAAGTAGAGTCTGAAGGTCTCACCGGTCAGCGCACGAGCGGCCAGCTGGAATGCGGCCGACTTCTGGCTGATGTTCTCCGGACACCGCTCGTCCACCATCTCCGGTGCCAGCTTGAACCGGGATTCGAACGCCGTTACCGGCTCGAACATCGGCGACCAGACATGGCAGCGATCGCCATCGCGCACGACAAAGCGGCGCGCATACAGCATGTGTGCCGACCCGAACAGGCCTTGCATGAACGCGACATGCGGATCGCCGGTCTTGCGCACGCGCTTGAAAGCTGCAAGGCCGTCCACGAACATCTCCTTGACGAGCGGCTCCGCCTTGCCGATGAAGTGCTCACCGACGAACTCTGCGACACGCGTACATACGAGCTCGAGCTCGGGCGCGAAGGTGAACACCGGTGTCAGGTGGGCGGAAAGTTTGTGCTCGCGAATGATTTTTTTGAATACGGCTGACATGCTTGGTTGTTTAGCCTGTAAGAATTGGAATACGTCCCTGGTACACCGCGCCGCCCGATATCCGCATGAAGTACTGCAGGTTCGGAAGGGTCTGTATCAGGCGGGTCGGAATCAACGGCACTGCCTCCAGCTGCTGCGACCGCGTCACCGAACCGGTGAACTCGCCGACGTGGCCTTCGCTGGCCTTGCTCGTACTGCTCGAGACGATCAGGTTGCGAATCGCGGTATCCCCCACCTTCTTCGAGAACCACTCAGCCGTGTCGGTGTCTTCCAAGCGTAAGATGATCTGATTGTTCAGGTTCCCCAAAACCTGCAGCATTTTGGCGGCATTCCCCAGCTTGGCCTCGAGGTCGGCACGGGTCTGGAACGCCACGAACGCCTTGAAGCCCGCGCCGCGGCCCTTGTTTAGGATCTGGATCACCTGCTCGTTGATCGCCTCCGCAATCTCGTCGATGATCAACACGACCTCAGGGGGCGTGTCGTAGAAGTTGTAGATCGAACCGCACACCGCCGAGACGTCGGCCAGGATCATCGACGCGATGGCCTTTGCGACAATGCTGTTGGACAGCGAATCGAGCCCAATGTGAAGGACGGCCTTCTGGCGAATCACCTTCTCGATCGTCCAGATCTCGCGTTCGTCCTCGAAGTCGTCGACCTTCGGCGCCAGCATCAGGCCGGTTTCCCCGGTGGCGAGCATCTGCAGCAGCGGCAGTGCCGACGCGATGATCCGCATGTAGTGCTCGCGGTCGTGCACGTGCGTCGCGATCAGGCCGTCGATCGCTTCGTGCCCCCGGTCGATTGCACCGAACCGAGCCTGGTAAAGCGAGATCATCGCGTCGACCTTGGTCGAGCCCGGCTTGTTCGCGAACTTGACCGTGTCGGCTGTTACCAGTTCCTCCCAGTCGGTCAGCCCGCTCTCGATGAAGAAGCGCTTGAGCGCCTTCTCGAGGAGCGGGTCAATCCCGAGCTGCGCATACTTCAGGATCGAGCGCAGGTTCGGCTTGTCGCCGATGTACAGTTCGCCGTTCACCGATCGGCTGATGAACAGGTAGGCGAAATCCCGGAATGGCCCTTCCTCCATCAGCTGCGCAATGCGGCTCGGAATTTCGGACGGCTGGGACCAGCTATCGAGCGGCTCGAGACGGATCGACTCGGACGGCTTGGCCTGATTGAAATAGAGGAACTTTCGACCAGTACGCTTGGCTTCGCGCTCGGTGCGTGCCTTCCACTCCTCGTCGTTCTTCGGATCGATGTCGATCAGCACGTCACCGCAGTGGATGACCTGCGTGGAGATGACTTCGTACGTCCGCGTCTTGCCGGAGCCAGTCGT
Source organism: Burkholderia sp. 9775_39 (assembly GCF_015712225.1). Taxonomy (NCBI): domain Bacteria; kingdom Pseudomonadati; phylum Pseudomonadota; class Betaproteobacteria; order Burkholderiales; family Burkholderiaceae; genus Burkholderia; species Burkholderia sp. 9775_39. The sequence continues at coordinate 37,196 of NZ_JACCQC010000023.1, forward strand.
GCCGCCGACCGCTGTATGGCCGCCCATCGCCTTGTAGTGGAACGGCACGTGGCCTTTCGCGGGCTCTAGGCCGTGAATCCACGATGCACCTTGCGGCGTCCGGTCCCGGATACTGTCCTTCGGCGCAAAGAGGTTCTCGATCATCTCCTCGAACGCGCGTCCGGCCTTCGTCTTGGGCAACCACTTCGGCAGCCCAGGAATCTCGGTGGTTGGCATCCGCAAAATGTCGTGGGCCATCTGACAGTGCTTTTGCGTCCATTCGAACCCGGTGCCGAGATACATCGCGTTCACTTCGGCACGCATGCGGGTCTGGATCGCGAGCAACGTGGGCACGGCCAGCGTCGTCAGCCATTTCGTCGACAACCCCATCCGAAACTTGAGCGCGCGCCAAACTTGCCCCGACCGGAACGCGAACAACACGAGAGCGACCAGCGCGAAGGCCCCGCCGTACGGCATGCCCGAGAGCGGCAGTGCAAAGAGTGCAATCAGCCAACCGAATGTCGCGCGTACCTCGTAGATCGGCCGAAAGTGGTTGATGTAGCCCCTCATGCGCCACGCTCCAGGATCAGTTCGCCAATGCGTCGCGCCAACGTCACCTCGGTCGGGTCATTGGCAAGAAGCAGGTTGCGCCTGCGCATATGCTCGATCAGCGTGTCGCTCGCGACGCCGTATCCGCCAATCGTGCGCTTCGGCACCACGAGCCCCTTTTCAGCCCACCGCACCTTGGCCTTGCCGCCGGCGACGTCCTGCTGCAGCGCTGCAAAAAAATCGGAAATCATCCGCGGAGCGCCCTTCAGGATTTCGTCAAATCGGTCCGCTGCCGGCGTGGCCGGCGCCGCAATCGGCTCGCGTCGAATCTCAGCGAGATTGAGCGCCGCTAGTGGCGGAAGCTCGAGCGCCATCTGCCGTTCATCGGGCCCCTTCGGTGACCCCTGCATTGACGGCGGCGGAACCGCACGCGGCGTCGCGCCTTCCGAGTCGGACGAGGGCGGCGATGCCTGGCCGGTCGAGGCGCTACCTCCAGCAACGGCGGCCGCCGTCGACGGATCCGCGGTCACGTGCTCGGCCGGTGCCGGCGCAGACGCAGGTGCGGCCGCCGGCGTCGCCGGCTCGACTTTAGGTTCTAGTTCGGCGGCCACATGGATCGCCGACGGGACCGCAAACGTCACGGGCTCAAATACCGCCCGTTGCGCCTTCCGGTCGAACTCTGCCGCAGTCGCGACCGCCTGCCGCACGACCTTGTGCGTTAGTGATTCGACACCGCCCGTCGGGCTCTGCGTGGGGTTGATCGCTCCGAAGATCTCCGCCTGCACCTCAGCATCGAGGCCGGACAGCAACTCCGTGCCAACCAACGCATGCGCCAACATGCCAGTGCGCATCCGTTCCACCGGTAGCGCCGTCGCCCGCCGCGCCATACGATAGCTCGCGCCCGCGAGCCACGGCCCGACCGCGCCGTGAACGGCCGGGTTCCAGACCTGGCAGTCCGTCGCTCGCTCCACGTCGAAGTGCCGGTACGGCTCGTCCAGTCCTGAACAAATCGCGGCAAGGAACACACCGAAGTTGTACTGCGGCTCGATGCGCCGCCGACGCTCCGACGTCAAGTTCGTGCCGAACTTCAGCCCGCCCGCCAGCCGCATGGCATAGAACGCCGTTTCTACCGTCCAGCGGAATGCACCGGAAGGCTCTCGGTACAGATCCGGGCCGAACGGCACGGACGAAAACCACTCCGCACAGCGCCGGATGAGCACCATCCACTTCCGATCGAACTCCGCGCGCGACGACTCGTTCGCGCATTGAGCGATCAGCTCGATACGCCGCTCGTTGCGGCTCACAAGCTCAGCCGCGTCGACCGGTGCAAAAAGTCGGGCGTCGCTCATCAAACCATGCCCTTCGTCGCGAGTTTCGTCAGGCTCTTGAACGCCGCACCGCTTGCGTTGGCACCGCCACCGAACATCGAGGCAAACTTCGGAATCTCGAAAGCGAGGATCAACACGAAGATCGAAAGGTCGAGCGTCAGCGAGCCCGAGTACGGCGTCGTCAGCCCCTTCGAGATCGTGTTCCCGAATGTCGTCGCAAGCGTGGTGGTCATCAGCCGCTGGAGAATCGCGGCAACAACCATGTACATGCCTGCGCCGATCGTGAAATCGAGCCAGCTCTTAAACCATCCGCGCGTAAACTCGGACATGCCGAGCGCGAAGGCGATCTTCCCCATCACGATCGCAACAGCCATCTGGATCGTGCCGAGCGAGATGTAGAACAGAAACACCAGCGACGCGACCATCAGAATGAACCACGCTGCCAGTAGCGGAATGAGGTTGATCACCAGAGCGACGTAGTTCCACCAGTGCTCTGCCTTGAGCGCTTCGTTGATCGCATCGAATATCGCCCCTGCCGACTTCACCATTGCCATCGGCAGAGATTGCGCGTCGGTCCCCGAGACGGCGATCGCCATGTCGTTGAACCACTTGTAGAATCCGGGCGCCCACGTACCGTAGGCGAGATAAACGGACGCGAAGATCCCGAGAATGGCGAGGTCTTCGAACACGCTGCCCCAAGCTGCCACGGGGTCCTTCGTCGCCGCGAAACGGAGAAATGCCACGGTAACGGTGATGATCGCAAGGCCGCCGGCCATCTTGTCCGAATCCTTGTCAAGCGACTTGCTGAGCGTCACTGCGAGATCGATCAGATCCTTCATCAGCTTCGTGATCTCTTCGATTGCGGCCATCGCGCCCTTCGCGACTTCACCCACAACGTAGCTCGAGCTCCAGCCCGTTGTCCCCAGCTGAGTCAGCGTATCCTGCAGCGCTGCCCGCGCTACCGTGGGCAGCACGACCGCGCCGAGCAGCAGACTGCCGAGCAGCAAGTGACGCATCATGCTGCGCTTCATTGCGAGTTGATCCCGTAGGCGGCTCGTTCAGCCTGTTGCTTGGAAATGAACTTCTCCGCGTCTGCGGCCTTTTCCTTGTCGTCCTCCGCCTGTTGCGCGTCCTTCTGAGCGTCCTTCTGCGCTTTGGCCGCATTGAGCTGGAGAATGTCCGCGTTCTGGCTGGTCACGATGTCGAGGTAGTGCGTCGTGATCTCCGCCGTCGCCTGCTGCGTCGGTGACATCGACAGCTGCGATTGCAGCTCCTGTCGCCGTTGCGCCATCTCGTTCGTGTGCTCCATGATGTTCGAGCCCATCTGGAACAGGTTCCGCGCGACTTTGTCGTTCTGTTGGTACAACGTGTTCATGTCGGAGAACCACTGCGCGTTTGACTTCCCCGACCGGCTGATCAGCCCCTGCACCTGGGTGACCCATTCACCACCCTTCTTCAGGTCGCCATAGAGCCCCTGTAGCGTGCCGACCAACCCCTTCACCTTGTTGATGTCCCCCGTGATCTGGTCATACGCCGCTTTCCATGCGGCCGGATTCAGGTTCTGCGCCTGCAGCAAGTCGTTCACCATCATCTGGTACTGATAGAGGATGTTGGTGTTCTGGTAGATCTCACCCTTGACGGCCTTCGCCGCCGAGATCACGTTCTGCGCGAAGTTCATCGGGTCAAACACTTCCAGCGCTGACGCGTGCTGAGCGGCGAAGAAAGAAGCCGCGAACGCCGCGGCGCGCAGAGTCGGCAAGAATTTCATCGGGAGACCTTTCAGTCGAGGGTTCGAAGTGCCGTACTGGCAGCGCACGGCGTGGTGGAAACGTCATGCCGCGATCTCGACAACGAGCGGGCCGGCTCGCCCCGATTCACGTGCAACCGGACACGGGTCGGCGTCCCAATGGCGATTCTGCCGATTTCGTCCGCGGTCAGGTCGAAGATGTCGCGGTAACGCGCGCGCTGGGTGGAGGTCAGTGTGATCTTCATCGGGTTCCTGTCAGTCGACGGTGGCCATTTCCTGCAGATAGTCCTCGCGCCAGGTCGGCGAGCCGGTCGCGAGATGCTTGTCGAGCGTGCGCTGCGCCGCGCCATCCGCGCGCAGGATCGCGAGTGCTTCCTTCGGAAACTTCGCCTGCAGCATCCGTGAGTGATCGGGCGTGACCCACAGGTAATCGCGGTTGGGAATGCCATCGCTGATCATGTCGATCTGGTCGTCGGTAAGCCCGAATACGTCGCGATAGAGACGCTTGTTGTTGCGCGCGTCACGGTTCGGCAGGAAGAAGAAGTTCTGGATGTTCTCCTTCAAGATCTCGAAGTTCGGCACGCGCTCGAGCTGGCTCAGCGACTGAGTCGCCATGACGAGCGTCCCGTTCAGCCCGCGAATCGTGACGGCCCACATCTCCAAGCGCGCATAGAAGCGCGGATACCGGAAGAAGAAGCCGCACTCCTCGACCTCGATGATCGTTACGCGCTTGCCATCCAGCCATTGCGAGATGCGGTAGAACGCGTAATCCATGAACAGCGCGGCGGCCACTGGATAGCTTTCGAACAGCTCGCCCATCTCGATCGCCAGGTCGTCGGACAGGGAGAACGCGTCTTCGACGTGGTCAAAGAATCGTCCGTTCTTCTCGCCTTTCGTCCAGATCTGAAGGCGCTCGCGCAGCTCTACAGGCAGCAGCGTGGTCAGGAACGACAGCGTCCAGAACTCCGGGCCATACCCCTCCGCGAGCGTGACGACGCGTTCGTAGATCGTTCGCTCCTGTTGCGGGGTGCAACGGAAATCCTCGCCGTCGCCCTCGATTGCCATTTGAACCCAGCCCGACACATAGGTGTAGTGCCGCGGGTCGACCAACATCGAGAGGGGATTGACCTGCGTCGCAGCCGCGAACTTGCCTGTTGCATCGACGAACTTGCCGTCGGCGAACATGGTCGGAATACGAGTCGAACGATTCTTGTCGAACTTGATCCGCCGCGGCGCGAAGCGCCCCGTCTGCGAAACCAGAAAATTGAGAAAGATCGTTTTGCCGGCGCCGATCGGGCCGACGATCAGCACGTGCGACTTCCCGCTCGGATCGTGCAACGTGATGCGCTGCAACGTCCGGTGGCGAGTCGGGAGCAGCGTGAGCGGGCCGACCTTTCGCCCTAGCTGCTGGGTGAGCCATTGGTTGACGTCGCTGCCTTCCGCCACGCCGCGCACCGGTGCAATGTCCGATACCACCGGGGTTTCAACGAACTGCAGACGCTTTTGCTGATCCCATCGACCAGGCAGCGTCGACGCCCAGGCTGCAGGCAGGTTGCGCTTCTCGATCAACACCCCGAAACCGGCATTGCCGATGCGGCCGACGATCTCGCGTGCGTTGTCGTCGCACTCGTCGATCGTGTTCCCATAGACCACTACCGAGATGTTCACGAAGCCGTACTGCTGCCCGTCCGCGATCAGGCGCGCAAGCGCGGTTTCCGCCTCTTCGGCCAGGATCTCACGGCCTTTCTCGTTCTCCATGCTTTCCTTCTTCTCATCCTTCGAGAAGAAGCTCTTCAGGATCTTCACAGGGCTAAACGCTGCGACCTTATAGAACTTGCGCATCTTCTCGATGTACGCCTGTGCTTTGCTGGTCGACAGGAATCGAAACATGACGCACATGTCGAACTCCGCGTCGACGTCGGCGAGCACGTCGAGTGCGGCCTCCTGGAACCCCATCCATTCCTTCACTGCGATGATCTTGGCGTACCGTGTCCCATAGGCGGATTCGAACATGATGTGCTCGGCACCGTATGTCACGAAGCTTTCCGTCAGGTGCGTATCGAGCATCGTTACGGGATAGCGCACACGCCGCGGAGGAACTGACGGATTGGCGGTCTGATGAAGGAATGCCAGCGCGTTCTGCAGCTGGAGCCGCTTCATCTTGAGGCGCGCTACCCCGCCCTTGAACGCGTCCAGGATCCCTTCGAAGCGCTTGATATCCGAGGTGATGCGCTCCATGTCGAACACGAATGCGCTGCGCGAAAACACCATATCCTTGATGGTCTCGAGCAACGCAATCGGGACCGACTTGCCACCCACGGTGATGTGATAGGCGATCTTCTCGAACAGCTTGTTGATCCCCGTCTCGGGCGTGTACGCGAGCGCAAGCGAGTGCGTGTTGCGGAAGTACTTTCCGCTCCCGACGCTCCGCTGATTGATCGCGTCGACCCGCTGATCCATCTCCGACGCGAACTGGCCTCCGATCTCGCCCCGAACACGTCGATGCGACATGCGCCACCACGCCGTGATACGGTGATCGAAGTTCTTGCAGGCGTGGTCGAGGTTGTCTCGCGCGGCCGAGATTTCGTCTGAATTGGGGCTATCCGCATCCACGCCCTCGAACGTGTACAGCGTCAGCAGCGACCCGTCCTTGTCCAGAATGACTTCGGGGGTCACCATCGTGGCCCACGGCGCGATTTCCTGAATCCCTCGTCGTTTCGGGTTCGCACTCACAGGGGGAGCTCCTGATCAAATCCATATGGCCGCCGAAATCGGGCGGCGAAATCGGCGGTAGGCAGCGGCTCGTGCACGTCCGGATACCGGTTGTAGACAACCAACACTTCCTTCCACCACGGATCGCTTGAAGACAGCCAGCGCAGCACCCAGTGCACTACGATGCCGATGACCAGATAGAGCGGCGACATGCTGCTGTAGCAGAGCAGCGTCGTCAGCGTGCCGTTGGCAATCGCCAGGCCGCGATCGGCGCCCCCCATCTGGCGCGGCAGCGAAAGCGACCGGCTGACTTTCTTCTGATCACGCACAGGTGTAGTTGATCTTCAGCTGGTTCTTGACGATAGGGAGCGCACACGACGCGACGCCCAAGCCAACAACGATGGTCGAGAGAAACTTCCCGAAGTTGCTTTCCGAATTCGAGATCATGACCGCGCCAACGATGATCATCACAATGCCGATTCCGAACAGCCACGGCCCACTAACGTAGGCCTGAATCAAACAAATAAAGTTGGACGCGTTGCCCAGATCCCCGAGATCGACCGCCTTCGCGGCCGGTGCGGCAAACGTCAGAAGTAGTGCGGTCAGAGTTGAGAGGCGCTGGCCCCGTCCGAAGAGGTAATGACTGGTATCCAGCACCTTTTTGCGGACCAGCGAACCCAACATTGCAATGTGCTTCTTCATCGATAAACCCCGTGTGGTTAGAAAACGCGTTCGAGGACGTAGTCCCCGTCTTTGAACCCTTTCACCGCGAGTACTTCCGAGACATAGCGACGGCCGTTTTCGCGTTGAATATGGATGACATAAGAGAAGCACCTCGATATCGCATGGCGTATATCGAGCGGGCTCGTGGTGTCGGTGTACCCCGTCGCTGAGACCATCAGCACCTCGACGCGGGCCAGCGCCCCGCGCGCGCTTGTGCCGCACATCGAGGCCATCCCGCCAGTCCGACCCGCGCTATGGGCGCGAACAAACCACGAAGCCTCCGTGTCGCGAAGGTCGTCGACGATGAGCCGATCGGGGTACGTATCGATCGCCCACTGGACGAAGCAGCACCCGCCGTCGACGGGGACAGGTCGGATAGTCGAGGGATCTCCGCCTAGCACCGCCACCGTCCGCGCGTCGTCGAGCACGACCATGCGCTCGGTGTGAGGCACGTACGCGGCAAGTGCGCAAAGAAGCGACGATTTACCGCTCGACGCAATGCCAGTGATCAAGATATTGGCACCCTGCTCAACGGCATCAGCCAACGTTTGGATGCCAAAATCGCGGCTGGGAATCGAGGTCATTTTTGACGGACTCATAGGCGTTCGACCATTAGAAGACGCGCTCAAGAACGTAATCGCCGTCGCGAAAGCCCTTGATCGCAACCACTTCGGAGACGTGGCGCAGCTCACCGGTTCGCCGAAGGTGGATGACGTAGTGGAAGCAATCGGCGATAGCTTTGCGCATGTCGATGAGCTCCCAGCGGCTGCCGGGAGGGATACCCAACATCGCGAGGCTCTCGAGCCGGCTCAAACCGCCGCGCGCATCGTTCGAGTGGATGGAGCCCATACCGCCATCGTGGCCGGTGCTAAGCGCCTGGATGAAGTCGTACGCCTCCCCTCCACGCACTTCGCCAACGATGATTCGATCGGGGCGGAACCGGAGGCATAGCGCCACCAGGACCTGGGTCGTCACACCCTTGTCAGGGTTCGACAGCAGCCGGACACGGTTGGGAAGGTCGACCTTCAGCTCCATCGTGTCCTCGATCGTGATGACTCGCTCCTCGCTGGGAATCAGGCCATTCAGCGCGTTCAGGAACGTGGTCTTGCCGGTCGAAGTACCACCAGCGACGAGCACATTGGCGCGCTGTTGGACCATCGCGGTGAAGGCCTCGGCGAGAGCTTCGTCCGCGACTCCCGGTGGGAAGATCGGGCGATCGACACTTCGCTTCGCGTGGACCAAAGAGAACGCGCCCATCTGCGCATAATCCTTGATCGACAGATTGGTTTCACGGTGCCGCCGGATCGCGAGCGCGTCCCCATCGATCGCGGTCGGCTTCATGACCGTCGCGATCCGGAGATTCTTGTGGCCACCGTTGATAATCCCCTGCGACGTACCTGCCTGCGCCGACTTCTCAACGGAGGCCGCGAGTGCGTGGATGGCGCCTTTCAGCGTCGCCGGGACGAACTCGATATCGAGCCGGCTCATTTCTCCCCGCTCCTCAACCCAGATGTTGTCCGCCGAATTGATCATGACTTCGGCGACGTTGGGGGAGTCGAGGTACGGTTTGATGAGCTTCAGCGACTCGAAGAACAGCTGTACAGCGTTCTCTTCGAGCCGTGCGACCTTCAGCAAGGGATTTTCGGCAATTTCAGACATGCAGCTATTGTTCAAGCTGGCACATCCGCGAAAGGCCCGAAAGAATGGCTAAATTGAACAGCTTTCGCGTGCCCGAGAAAGCACGCGCCGACGCGTTCCGCACGACGCACGACACGCAACCGGTTGATGGGGGGAACCCGAAATGCTCTAGAAGAACGTGTAGCTTTCGCCCCTTTAGGACCTGCGGACTGGTGGCATGCGTTTGCGCGGGCGAAAAAAAACCCGGTCACTAGGACCGGGCGTATTACAGGAATTGGCTCCGACATGCGGCCGCTCAGCACACGACTTCGATCGTCTCGCCGAACGGCGCGCGGCGAGCGTGCTTGAGCGGTGTTGTCGACGCCCAAAGCACCGGGTATGCCGGCTCTTCGGTGGGAAACATCCCCTCCATGTCGGTCAGGTACACCAGAAACGCGGGATGGATATCCTCACCCTTAATCCGGCGGAACGGATCGACAAACGAGGTGCCACCGCCGCCTTTCAGCGGCGCGAGCTCGACCGGATCTCCCAACTCGAAGACCTGGACCTGCGTCACGCGTTCGTCGCAATCCATCACGATCAAGCGCCGCGGGCGGACCGCATCGGCAACGGCCAGAATCTCGGCCGCGAACTGCGCCTGCGTTTCATCCCAGACCGAACCGCTGGCGTCGCGGACAAACACCGCGTCACCAACTTGCGGCTCACTCAACGACGGCAAATACATGCCGAGATGCAGGTAGCGGCGATTCGGCTGCGCCCACGTGTAGTCCGTCGGTGCCGCGTCCTGCGCGAATCGATGCAGGAGCGATCGCCAGTCGACCACCGCAGCCACGGATTGCTCGACGGCGGCCTGCAACGCGCCGCCGAGCTTGCCGCACGCCTGCGCCGCCTTCGCCGCTTGCAACACGGCCACCTTCCACTCGGCTTCCTTCGCCGCCTTATCGGGCCCGGCGTACTGCCGGACTTCCCCGCAAGAATCGGCAGGCCCGGCCGGCCGGTCATCCGCCGAATCCCACGGGTCTGCGCCCGGCGAGCCAGCCGATTTTCCCGGCTTGCCTCCCGACTGGGGATCGGACGGCTGGCTGCCGCCCTGTTGCTTTGCCGCTTGCCGAGAATCGTTCAGGCGCTTGCCGTAGATTTCCTCCGCAGACATCCCCTTGAAGCGCGGGTCGACGAGCGCACCACGTGGAAGCTGCATGCCGGCATCCAGTACGATCGGGTTGATCGCGTAGTCGGCCGCCTCGTTCCAACCTGCCGGATCGCGATATCCCTGCCGCCAACAATGGCCGTTCGCAACGTGCCACACCTCATGGGCGAGCACGCCTCGGATCTCCAGGTCGGTCAGGCCCGCCGCATACGCCGGGTTGTAGCCCAGCGATTCGCCGTCCGTCCAAAACGTCCTGCAGCTCGGATCCTCACGGACTTTGAGCCGAAGCGCCAAGGCGCCGATGAACGGGTGGTCGAGTACCAGCGCGGTGCGCTGCTTCGCGATGCGTGCGTCCATAGCGACCTCATGCAGCTGCGAGGAACGACAGTCCAGTCGCCGACGGAGCCGGGACCTGGTCGGTAAGCGGCACCGCTGGCGCGCCGCCCATGAATGCCGCCATCAATCCCTCGATTTCGGTCGCCTTGGTGGCCACCTGCGAACGCAGCACGCTGGACTCCTTCAGCTCGGCGCCGTTGTGCGCGGCGAGGTGCTGCTTCGCCTCCGTGAGGATGTGCGCGAGCTTCGGGTCGTTGCTGAAATTCAGCTTCGGCAGCAAATCGCACAACTCGCGAACGTGATTCGCGACGTCGAGTCGGACGTTGCCGGACGCGTACAGACGCGAGGCCATCGTTGAGACAGCCTCGTACAGGCGCCCGACCAGGTCGTTGTTCGCGGTCTGGATCGACGCCATCGCATGCTCGTCGATCTCCGTGCGCAACGTGGTCAGGACATCGCTCGGCAGGTCGACGCCGAACTGGCTGGCGTCCGGGAACGGCAGCACCGACAGTTTGACGCCGAACTTGCCCTTCAACTCGGCCAAGCTCGGATAGTCCGCCTCGTTGTACAGGGTGTTCATCTCTTCCCTCGCCTGCTCCTTCAGGTCGAGGTAGTTCGTCAGGAAGATCGACACCGCGAGATCGAACTCGTCCTTCATCGCCCGCAGCCGGTCGGCCAGCTCCATGTAGACCATGGTCGGCAACAGACGCACGCCCAGCTGGTCGTACTTCAGCGTCCGGCCGTAGTAGTGCGAGCGGATCCGGTTGCCGATCGACAGCACTTCGGCATAGCTTGGCGCGTGCTCGGGGAGCAGGCGCTTATTGAAGCGTCCGATACCGCGCGCGCTGTGGCTTTTCTCGACCTCCTCGGTGACTTTCCCGTCGTAACGACGGGCAACCCACGTGGAAATTGCGAGGGATGACAACATGACCTTCGACTGCAGATCGGTGATGTTCATGAATAGCTCCAGATAGACAGAAAATGTCGAGACGAAAAAAAGCCACGGACCGGAATCGGCCGTGGCAACAGGTAAAGGCACTACAGGGTTTGAAGGCGGCTACTCGCCGCGGATAATCTTGCCGATCTCGCCGCCTTGCGCACGAATGAACGCATGGTGGTTTGCCAGCTCGGGCGTGCGCGCAGTGGCATCACGCACCAGCAGCGCCGTAAACTCGCGATGGCCGGCATCTACGAGGCGATCCGCATATCGCAGTACCCGCTCGAAATTGCCGTCGCTCACCTTGTGTGCGAGCGCGGCGGTGAGCGCGTACAGAATGCTCGGTTCTTCCGGGATGGGGCCCAGATCGGGATTCAGGAGAATCGCGTCGACCGAGGGCAGCGCCCGGTAGATCGCGAGAAAGCTGAGCAGCTCGGTGCCGGCAGCTTCGCCGACCGTCGCATTGATCGCGTCAGGCAGCATATCCGCCGGCACAACCTGCATCGCCTTGGCGAGAAATCCCCATTTCCGAGGACTTGCCGACGCAACGATGTCTCGACTACTACGCTCCTCCCAAAGCAGGCTGGGCCTGAAACGGAGGAATGCGATCAGCTCGGGCGGCACGTTCTGTTGAACCGCCCAGGTCGTCCAGTCATCCACCGTGGCTTCAAGCTCGACGACAGCCGCAAAGCGCGAGATCAAGGGATCGAGGATCCCGTTGACCGCAGCGTTGTCTCCGCGGCGATTGGTCGCCGCGACAAACGTGACGCAGTCCGGCAGTTGGTGTTCGCCGATTCGACGCGCCAGCAACAGCTGCATCTTGGCGGCCTGCACCGCCGGCGAAGCCTGGCCAAGGTCGTCGAAGAACCAGACCAGCGGACGCGTAGCCGACAGCGCCCGCTCGAGGTCCCCGAAAGGTAAGAACCGAGCATGCCTGCCGTCTGACGACGGAAACGGCAACCCCTTCGAGTCCGTCGGGTCTTCAACAACCGGGTGGCTGATGAGCAAGTCGTGCTCGGCCGCCTTGGCGGCAGCCTCGACGATGTCGGATTTGCCGATACCCGGCCGGCCGGAGACCAGCACCGGAAAGCGTTTCGGGATGTAGGCAGCAAGCAGCTTGGTAAGGCGTGCGGGAGAGAGTTTCATGGGGTTCCTGAGATGAAAGAGCCCCACGGAAATCGCGCCCGACAGGGACGTGACCCTGCGGGGCGATTGAAGACGCCGCGATGCGGCGGGTCGATGCGTCCAGGGACGCCGGTTGTACTTACGCGCGTGCGCCGGGCAGCGCCGCGGCCTGCTTCGGCGTCAGTGACGATCGCGGGACACTGCTTGAGCGGTTCACGATCATCACGCCGTAGACGTCCGCGAGAACGCGTGCCTCGGCGCAGAGAACGAGCAGCTCATCGGGGCCAGTCGGCGCCGGCGAGCGATTGCGCCACACGTTGATCGCGACCTCGATCTCGCCGATCGACACGGCATCCGGTGGCAGAGGGTTGGAAGTTTCACGTTGGTTCACGGGTGACCTCGTAAGTGTCGCCCCGTGAACGACGCCCGGCGGGACGTGATTCCCTGGGGCTGGAAGTGGCCGCATCGCGGCGGATTCGATGCGTCGCTGACGCGTTGAGTAAAGCCAGTGTAGGAGTCGGGCCCCCGCGGGCCGTGCGAAAAGATCGAGAAATTCACGGGGCTTTGAAATCATCCCGTTCCGAATAGACGAAAAAAAACCGGCGCACGAGGCGCCGGTTGTTCAACATCGGGGGAAGACCACCCCCTACGTCCCAAGCAGGTCGCCCTGAACGTTCATTATCGGAAGGACTGCCTCCCGGATCTCAGCATCGCGCTCACGCATCCGTCGCGTTCGCTCCTCGGCGACACCGTTGTGCTTCTCGACGACATAGATGAAGTACAGCGGCGTTGCTGGCCCGCGCCACGCACACCATTCGGCCATGATTCGCGCACGGATCTCCGCCACGCACGCGAAATAGGACGCACGACCGGCGCGCCATTGTCTTGCATCGAGATCGCGCATTACCTGCTCACTTTCGCGGGCCCTGTCGATACGCAGCGCCTTCTCCGCGGCGACGTCCGTCTCGGGTACTGGCGCGAGCTGATCTGCGAACAGCGGGCAGTCACGCTCCAGCTTCCGCGCAACGCGCTTGTGCCGATTGAGAAACGCCTGCTCCTTTCGGCGGGTCCAGACGTAGTCGCCGTACCGCACGGTTCGATCAAATCGCATACTTTGCTCCTCGATCAAACGGCGAGCGACGTGAGCCGCGACCGCGCATAGTCTAGCGTGCCGTTCTTCGCATGGAGCGTTCGCCCCTCGGTGGAACCAGGCTTCGCCAACGCATAGCGCGTCGCCGCACCATGCCGAAAACTGCGGATCTCGGAATAGCCATCAGCGATCGCGCGTTCGACGTGCTCGATGCCCGTGATGACGACATTGTCGGGCGTCCGATACCGCGCGAGGCCGGCCTGCTTCTTCGCGTCGTTGGCGGCCTCTTCGGCGAGACGTTGCGCCTTGGCGGCGTCCTGCTTCACCTGCCATTCGGCTTGTGCCGCCTCATCGAAGCCGCAGAACGCAAAAATCGCGCGCCGCCGGCGTGCCGAATTCAGCCCACGCAGCGACAGCCCAAACTGCTCGCGAAGGACCTGCTTGCTCTGCTCATTCCAACCGTCGGCGTGATCCAGAACCTTCAGCAGGGCGGCGACGTCGCGGGCTTCGACCGCGGCGGCAAACTGGTTCGGCCCTTCGAACGTCGTACGCCCTCGATCCAGCTTCGCCATAGCGGTCCGCAAGTCATACTGCCGTTGCGAGATCCGCCCTCTCTTCCGGTCTGATGCGAGACTGTCCAGCGACTTCTTGAGGACGGCGTCCCCGATCAGCTGACGCAAGCGCTCGGCAACAGGAGACATCCCTATACCAACATCCACCGGGCGTTGGTATTGCACAGGAAGGGCCGGCTTGTCCACGAGGCCATCGGCGAACAGCCTGTCGTCGACGTCGATGTACGTGCTGTCTGCCGGAGCGGTCCGCAACGCCTCGACGACCCTCGCGCCGAGTGCCGCGTCGATAGTCCGCTTCTCGTGACGGAAGATCGCCACCGCAGACTGCATGACGTCGTACGGAAGCGAGTTACGAAGAACGGGAACCTCCAGAAGGACGGGGAACCACTCCAGGTCGTACCGGAAGTGTTTCGTGTCGCCACGATAGTCCGCCAACACCGCGTCAGGAATCCGCTGATCCTGGAACAGCGCATAGGCGACGTGGAGCTCGTGTCGGCCGTTGACCCCGCCCGACAGCGAGAGACGCGGACCTTGCGATGTGTAGCCGAAGAGGTTGACGGCGGCCTGATCGCAAACATCGGGTAGGCGAAAACTGGATCCCGCGGCACGCGCAGCCTCTACCTCGGCCTCCAGTTGCGCGCCAGACAGCATCCACGCCGGCCGCTTCGCCAGCTCGAACACGAACTGGAAAACTTCCCAGCGCTTACGGGTGATCTGCCATGGCTGGAGCTGCTTTCCGTCCTTGGTGAACCAGCGGTCACGAAGTTCGGCAAATATCGACGTGAAGATCGCGTGCGCGGTGCCCGGCTGACGGACGGTCAAAATCCCGTTGTAGCGCAGGATCGGCAGTGCGGTACCACCACGCGTCAACGAGATTTCCGTCGTGTCGTAAGCGGACAGGGATGCGTCGTGGAAAAACACGTGGAAAACGTGTGCCAGGGTGTCGACCTGGATTGCTGCGTTGGGTGTATGAATCGTGTACATCAGTGGTCGTCCTTTCGAAAGGGGCAACCACCCCATCCGGGCAGTTGCCCCGGATTGGGAGAAAGATAAAGTGATGCGTCAGTCGAGGTCGAACAGCCTTGATACGGCGGCAGCGATTGCCCAGGCATGGGACCGCGAGCGCGCGCCGATGCGAATCACCGGTTGGATGCGCCTGTGCCCGTCCACCGCTCGGATGAAGTTCACTTGCACACCTGTAAGCCAATCGAGCCGTATGACCGAAACGCTCGTATGCCCGGCCCGATAGAGTGCTCTCGGCCACGCCGACGTTGCGCGAAGCCCGCTCAATTCCTCGGACGCTTCCGCGTATTGGTTGGCGGCTACCACCCATTCCGGTTCGAGACCAGCGTTGCGTAAGGCGCGGTCAATTTCTGCTGCGACGTCGCCCACGGTCTTGCCGACCGGATCGAACGGCATATTGGCCAGTTCAACCGGCAAATCCAGTATTTCAGCCATGGAAGCCCCAAAACAAAAAGGGCCACACCGAAAGGTGTAGCCCTTGATAGGAAGGCGGCCGCCCAGAGGGTCGGCCGTCAGTTCGATTTAATGCGTGTGGTGACGCAGAGAACGACGTTGGTCGCGCTCCGCCTTGCGACCGCGTTCGCATGCGACGATGCCGTAGCCGCAGAACACCAGCGTCAGAAGCAGTGCAACAGGACCGAAGTACATATTCATTCTCCGTTCATGGAATCCATGCCTACGATGTAGGTTATCACACCGATCACGACCAGAGCAGCGACGTTCATCGCCGCCCAGATCGAGAACTCCGAGATGGCGTGCACGTAGCCGACTAAGCCCACGATCGACGAGACCGTCAGCGTGTGGCAGAACCGCCCGAACTGCTGCCGCTGGTCCTTCGACCAGGACGCGCGAACAAGCCGCGTACTCAACCGGGACCGTGACGAGGCTGCCGGCGGAACCACCGAGACGACAGCAAAGCTGTCGCCCGTCGAGTGAATGAGCTTGGCCTCATTCCCATCCCAGGATGCGGTTATCGTCGGCGGCGGCTCGCTGTCGTGCACTACCGCCAGGACGGCACGGACGCGGGCCGGAACATAGACCATGCCCAGATCCGCGTCATAGGACCCGCGATCGATGATCGTCACCCCTGAAGGGTACTCAATGCAGACGTCGACGAATTGCATCAAGCCTCCTATCGCCGGTCGCTATCGAGGCCGTCCACGAGCCGCAGGCCGCCAAGCAATGCCTGGTAGCCCTCGTCCGTGTCGAGCTGCGCGAGCGGCACGACGTTGTCGCCGCCCCCCGACAGGTCGCGGTGACCCCGCCGCGTGCGGAACGACACCGCGACTTGCTGGCGCGACGACGTATCCGCAACTTCGAGCATCATCCGGCTGGTGCGCAGCGTGATGCGGCAGCCGCGGCCAGCTCTCGCCGGCTCGGCCACCACCTCGTGCTCGCCCGCGCGCAATCGCAGGTCGCGCGCAACACGGCGGAGCATTCGCGTCGCGTCGTGAGTCAACGCCGCATCGGACGCGACGCCGCCCGCGCGCCGGTCCGCATACAGAACTTTCGGTACCTTGAACATCTTGCCCTCGGAATAAAAAAAGCGAGGCCCCGGACGGGAACCTCGCTATGCAGGAAGAAGCCGGCGGCTGCCGGCGAAAGGACGGCTTAGCGCGTGATGCGCATGCCGGAAGAACTGCTGACGAGCATCACGCGATCACCGGGGGCGAAGCGCTGCTCGTCGGATTGAACGACCACCAACGTCCGCCCGGATCCCGTGCGTACGACGACCTCGAGGCCGGCGTGACGCGCAAGCGATTCCGACAGACGCTGCGAGACGTAGGCCGCACCGGCGCCAGCAAGCGCGCCGGCGATGTACCGCCCGTTGCCGCCACCGATCGTGCGGGAGCCGAGAAATGCGCTGACACCCGCGCTCAACAGCGACGCCAAGCCGGAACGGTCCGACTCGTTGGTGATCGTGATGCCGCGCACGCTGACGACGGTGGCCGCCTCGATTTCGCCCGCGCGCTGAACGTCGTAGCGCTGGTAGACGTCGGGAGAGCCGAAGTCATACGAAGCACATGCGGTCAGGGACGCGAGAAGCAGGACAGAGATGAGAAGCTTGAGCATGACGATTGCCTCAAAAAAGAGGGCAATCGCCCGTCAGGGAGATTGCCCTGACAGCGGAGCCGACACGTTGTCGGTGAGAGAAATGCGCACGGACAGAGCCGATGCGATTGGGTCGATGCGCAGATGCGCGAGAAACAGATTCAGTGTAGGACCGCGCGCCGGCGCCGCGCGCCAGAATCATCGAGAAAACGGCCCCGCTTTCCACTGGACGAAAAAAAAGCGCCTGCCCGATTACTCGGGAGGCGCTGGTTGAAGTTGGGTTGGCAATCTACCACGGGATATCCGGGTCCATCGGATCCGCGCCCTTGCGCCGCCTCGACTTCTTCGGCTTTGGTGCGTCATATCCGAAGCGCGCCCATGCGACAGGATCGATCGGTATCGGGCTTGTGCGCCCCGTCTCGAGGTTCACAAAGCTGCCCGAATACTTCAGCGACCCCGTCCGATAAAGCGTCCAGAGTAGGTTGTAGGCCTGTACCGAGATCGCCTGATTGATGACCAGGGACTGCTTGCGCAGGGCATCAGCCATCGAGCAGGACGGCGCGTCGTCGTCCTTGTCGTTCTTGGCGTTCAGCAGGTCCGGGAACAGATCACCCACATGGGGCAATCTGTCGTGCCGGGCCCGGCCGAGCTCGCCAAGGATGACCTGGCCGCGATCCGTCTCATTCCCGCAGTCGAGGTAGTAACGACAACTCCCCCGCTTCGCTGCCCGCACAATGGCGTGCCGCGCGCGACGTGAGTCGACGCAACCCACCACGATGTCGGCGATGATCCGCACCGACGAATCGACACGCCGCGGCTCCGCAACCCAGTTGGTACCCATCAGGTTGTTGAGCCGATTCACGAGCAGCAGCGCCTTGTAATGCCCGACGTCATTGGGATAGAACCCCTGCCGCCCGACATTCGTCTCGCTTACCGTGTCATCGTCGTACACCGTGCACTCGATCCCGCCAGGGTGGCCGAGCTCGATCATGGCGTGATGCAACCGCGCGAGACTGGGAAGAAATGCGCTCCCGGTCCCGCCGGCTCCAACAACCACGACACGCCACGTCCGACGGATCATGTCGGCCGGAATACCGTGAGTGATCACCTCGCTCATCACGCCACCTCCGTCGTCAGCGCGGCCGCCCATGACTCGGGAACGCGTTCGAACTTCTCGAAGATTCCTTTCGCGCAAAACCGCAGCGCGACCGACGGCGTACGATCGCAACGGCCCAGCACAAGCGCAAACTTCACGTCGTGCTTGTCATCCTGATTGTCCGTGCGCGAGAAGAACGCCTGGCCGGTGCCATGGGAATGGCAATCCACCACCAGCCATTCGTCGTCTGCCAGTCGCGGACGCTCATAGACCAGATGCCCCGGCCCGTGCGATAGTGAAGGCAATGCAACGATACGGAACTCACCGGTCACGCTGTTCCAGACAATCCACGCGCCGACCTCGTTTGGCAACGCCGCCCGGGCAATCGCATGAAACTCCGCGACGAGCGTGACGGGAATCTGCCCGCACAAGAGCGCCGTCGTCTCTTCGACGTTCCCGTACGGGACAGCTGTCGAGACCGCGTACTGCGCGATGCGACGCACCACGTGCACCCAGGGACGCGAGATTTCGAGATAGACGCCATCCGATGCGATGAGCAGACGCTCACCCGAACGCGCCATCGGGACAACGGCCTCCCGCGACGGAACCATCACCGAGGGGAACGACTGCTGAAGAACGGTATCGAGCGGATTCATGCATTCCTCCCGAGTTGGCCGTTCACCAGCTGCTCGAGCGTCCGCCTCATCGGGACCAGCGCGTTGAGCGGAAACGTCTCGCCGAACTTGCCGTCGAGCATGTCCCGCCAGAACGCGTGCTCGCCGTCCTTGTACTCGATGCGTTTACCGCCGGCGTTCGGATGCGTGAAGGCCGAGTCGAAGAACCCGGCTTCCCAGCCATCGATTGACACCACATCCACACGCTTCGGAACCCGCGCGCTACCGATGCAGATCCGACCCATGTCCCAGGTGTTGAAGTACGGCGGCTCGAACAGCGGCGTCTCGCGTACGGGGCGATCGCTGCATGCCACCGCAAACACCGAAAAACCCTGATTCGAGGCCTGGAACACCAACCCGGGATTCGGAACCACGGCGCTTCGCTTACCGAGGCTCTCGCATTCGAAGAACACCCGGCGCATCGCTGGCGGACACCACCACGTGACTGCTTCTGGCGAGACCCCGAGCACCGTCGCTGGCAAAAACTCCGCCCGCGGGGCAACGTGTTCGGCGAGATGCTTCAGCGTTTGAACAAGCACCTTCCGGTCAAGCGGACGACCGGCGCCAATGACGGGTCGACCGCTTTTGCGGTCAGCGATGACAGCGTGGGCTGTCGCAAAATGCGCGCCATCCTTGCCCGTATAGAGCAACAGCGCTTGCGACAACGCGACATCAGAGCCGGTTCTACCGGCCGAGATACCAGACATAACACACTCCTTTAAGTAGGTTGGCTCACCAGCGCGAGAAGCCGGTCGAGATGAGTGAGAATTCGAAACGCCAGTGCCAGGTCGGCGTACTGGCGGCGGATAGCCTTCGGAGTCGACTCCAGCCGGGAGAACCCGCTGTAGGTCGTCGCATCCCCGCATTGAGCGGCACCGTCAAAGTGATGGTCGAGAAGGTCGCCAACAAACGCGTTGTCCTCGACGATCACCGAACAAATTCCATAGACAGGATTTGCGTCGTAGCTCACGTGAAATAGATTTCGCGTTCGGCTACGGCGCATCAGCGCTCGGAGGTTGAGAACCTCGGTGCATACCCGCCGAGGCATGCCCCTGCTGCGAGCGCGAAGCCGCACCAGCTCCGGGTCGGTCATGGCGCGCCGATCACGCCACTTACCGCCGCTAAACACACACGGATCAGCGTCGTCCGGGCAAAGCTGTGGCCGAACAACCGACGGCAGATACGCGGAGCGTGTTTCTGTGTCGTCCTCGAAGCGTTCCTTCAGCGCTTCGTCCGCATCCTTGTCTGAAATGTTCGGATCGCCGTCCCAATACCAGCACGAAAATTCGTATATGAACCAGTCAGGCAGGCGGATGAACATCGTACGGGCCGATGCGCGGTACACCGCGGCCATCACCGTTCGGAAGAGCAACGGGTGGGCCGACCGCAGTGTCTCGATCGCCCCTTCAAGCGAGTAGACCCACTCGTCTTCAAGACCGAATCCGAAAAATAGCGGCGTCGGATCCTCATCGTTGTTCCCGTTACCGAGGCCATCGAGAACATCACGAACCGCATGCGCGTCGAATAGATGCGGCGTGAATCGCAGCCGGGAAAACTGACCATGCTGACGTTGCGTCCACGCATGAAACGCCTGCTGGAACGCGTCGCCGGCGTCGGCCGGATCATGAACATCGCCTGCGCGTAACGGCCCGTACTGGAAATGCTTAAGGACCAAATCGGACAGGTTCACGTTTTCGCGCCACTTCAACCGCACCGCGCCCGGCACCTCCGTCGAGAAGGAAGGAAGCGTCAGAAGATCAGCGGCAGGTCGACGTCCGGCAGCGGCAGCGCGTGGCGGTTGCCAGCGCGCGGCCGAGCCAGCTGCGATGCTTGAATCAGGGAGTGCAGGATCGAAGAACATTTCCGCATTTCCTCGTCATATAAAAAAACCGGCCTTTCGGCCGGTTCCTGTTGATTGAAGCCACCATCCGGAGCGGACAGGGCTTTGAGCAGATCGCGTTTACGCATGGGCACCCTTGGCACCCGCTGCGCGGACGAATTTGTAGTGCGCCACCTCGCCCTTCATGTCCGGGCCGTCGACCGCAGCGGTCGTCAGCTCCGGATACTGAGCGGTGTACAGGTCACGAACCTGATCCGGCGAGAATGTCGGGCCGGGATCCATGAGCGCCATACCGTTGTAGGTGAACTCGCGTACCAGTGCAGCAATGCTGATCGACATGATTTACCTCACAGAATCAACGAGGACAGATCCGTGCCGGCCGGCTTCTCAGCGGCAGCGGGCGCGACATCCGCCGGTGTGGCGGTCGCACCGCCTTCGTCGTCGGCGTCGCCTGCGCCCGCGTCTGCGTCTGCGGCCGTCGGCATCGATGCTTTCGCCAAGACCTTCTGCGCCTTCGTCGCCTGCGTCTGCTGCTGGGCTTCCAGGATCGCCTTGGTAGCCGCCACCTGTTCGCCGAGCGACTGGTGCGCCGCGGTAAAGCTACCGATTGCCGCCGCGAAACCCTCGTCGAGCTCGCTGGCCGTCGCTTTCAGGATCAACGGCTGTCGCAACATCGCGTCCTTGCCGCCGGCCGGCGTCAAAAACACGACGATGTTGTCGCCATCCATCGTCAGCGACAAGACGAGTTTTTCCGCGGATCGAAGTAGCGGTTCGAGTGCTTGAAACATTTAAATCTCCATAAAAAAAATATGCGCCGCACGAGGCGGCGCAGAACGTTGATGCGGTTCGGCCACGAGCCGCCCGCTACTTAGAACTCGAGAACCTTCAGAAGCTTGCCCTCGTAGGTGAACCCTTCGACGGCGAGCAACGCCGTGATGACATCAGCCTTCGCCTTCGAGAACACTTTCTTGAAGTTATCGCCCATGGCCGCGCGCAGCCCGAGCTCGTCCGCGATCACCATCATCTCTGCCTTCGTGACCAGTTCGAGAAACTCCTTGTCGAGCTTCCAGTACTGCGTCAGGTCGAGGTTGTGGTGCTTGCAGAGTTGCTTGAGATACGTGACGTCGAGACCTTCGATCGCCGCAACGAACATGCCGGTGACCAGCTTCGCAGCCTGCTCATCCGACGTCGCGCAAGCGAGAAAAAGGGCCTTCGGGAGATCAGCTGCAGGAGCCTTCTCGTCCGTCACCTTTTCGTAGACGGATCGGAAAACGTCCTCCTTGATCTGGCGCGCGTATCCCGCGAGGACGATTGCGATCAGGTACTGTCGCGCGAGCGCCGCGTTCTTGCCGACGTCCCGCCGCAAAGCCTTGCGCCAAAGTGCCTCGCGGTACTGCTTCACCCGGTCGGACTCAGCGACGACGGTTACCGCCGTCGGCGCAGACGTATCGGATCCGCCCTTACCAGCTGCCTTAGTCGAAACGGTCGAACCCTTGGTGTCAGAGGTCGCGGCTTTCGCCGCCGCCTTCTCAGCCGTGATCCGGTCCGCGACCTTGCGCATATTGCACACAGTGTCGAAGCACTGGCCGCGGAAGGTCTTGCCGAGAGAGTCCGGCAACCCGCTGACCGCGACGCCGTAGTTCTGGCAGCCGTGGCACGCCTTCGCTTGCGCCTCGCCCACCCCGTTCGGCCCTTCGACCGCGAGTTGGACGCGCGTGTGGTTGTCACCGGCGCGCACGATCCGTACGGTCGGAAATTCGTCCCGCAAGCCGTCAGCAATCGCCTCGAGCTGCTTGTCGGTCTTTCCGTTGTAGCACTGGCGATTCGTGCAGTTGCCGGTCGCGATCGACTCGCCGAACATCTCGGATTGCGTTGCCGAGTTGTGTGGGCACGCCGCGCAATCGGTTTTGTCGAAGATAGCGGCGGACAGAGAGCATGCCGCGCTCTCGACCAGCTTTCGCACGTCGGTGACGGACTTCTTCTCGGCGATGATCACCGGAAGAACGCGATCCTGATTTTCCTTGGAGAGCGCGGCCAGCAGCTCCGCATGACCAAGAAGAATCTGGCGCGTATTCAGGGCGATGAGGACTTCGTTACTGCAGTTCAGCAACGCGAGACGACTGTTGAGCGTGGGAAGGCTCCAGCCGATTCGCCTGGCAGCCTCTTCGCGATCGCCCTTGCAGCGGCCGAGCAGTCGCGCTGCGTCAACTGCCTCTTCACCGGGGGAAAGGTTCGACCGCTGGATGTTCTCGATGAGAGCGATGTCTTCAGCTTCGGCATCGTCGACAAACACCACCGTAACCGGCATGTCGTAGTCTTCACCGCGCGTTTCCATTGCGGCTTTGTACCGACGGCCTCCGGCTATCAGCTCGAAGTACTCTTCGTCGAGCGGCCGAACGATGACGGCGGTATGGACGCCGCTTACGCGGACCGTAGCCTTCATCTCCTCCATCTCGGCGTCGTCGAAGTACGTTCGGGGGTTTCGCCCGAGCTTGATCCGGCGCAGCTTGACGGTGGGTTGCTGCAGATGTGCGTGTTGCATGTCAGGTTCTCCGAAGTGGGAACCTGCCCCCGATCGGGAGTGGTTCCCGATGGGGTTGGAAAGGAATGCCGGCGACGCCGGCTGAGTCGATGCGTCAGAGACGCGGTAGATGAGGAAAAGATACCGCCTGAATTCGCGGGACTGCTGCGGAAAGCCCGAAAGAAACACCCAGCTTTCAAGCGCGTGCGCCCGCCGCGCGCATCAATTAAAAAGGCCCGATCAAATGATCGGGCCTGAGCAAAGGAACTGGGGCGTCCACTGAACGCTACGCTGCACCTTCTCCATTGACGGAGCGACTGAGCAACGTCGTGACAGCGCCGCTGACCATCCATCCAACAAACTCGGTCTCGTACGGTTGGTGGACAAGACGATCGAGACATACCACTTCCGCGCCGCCCTTCGTCACCTTTCCGAGAACTCCCGCAACGGTTGCGGTGCTCGACCCATCCCGCTTGATTGTCACCACGCCATCGCCAATCGCAACAGTCACGCGCCGTTCCGCTTTCATTACGCTGCCTCCTTCAACAATTTACGCATGTCGTACGTCTTTTCACCGTGAAGCCGTGCAATGTCTTCGACGAACGCATCCAACAAGGTGTCCATGTGCAGAAACGCCTCGTCTTCGAGCTCGGGTGTCGCCCAGTCCAGACCTGCCTGCATCGCGTCACGCTTGTGCGCGACCATCTGGTCCTGATAGACATCAATGCTTCCGGGCAAGTGGAAGTACTCGACACTCAACCGTCCCTTGCGATTCCACCGCAAGGCCCGCCGCATCGCCTGGTACTCCGCACGCCAGGTCCACGACCGGTCGTAGAACAAGACATAGTCCGCGTTCGGGAGGTTATAGCCTGCCCGACCCGACTCCTTGGTTGAAAGCAGGCCCGTTGCGAGTCCGGTGAGGAACCGTTGGTCCTTTGCCTTCACCCGCTTGGCTATCGGGACACCGCCATGGAACAGCACCGTGTCGATCTTGCTAACGTCGAGCTCGCGGGCGATCAGGTTCAGCACGCCGGGGTTTTCGGCGAAAACGATCGCCTGCTTGCCTTCGGCTGCAATCTCCCGCATCCGGTCGATCACGGCACGCTGTTTGCTGGTCAGCCCACTGCGGCGCTCGATCCCCTCCATCCCGTACTGCGGATAGTTTGCGGCGAAGTGCACCGCCCGCATTCTCGCAAGGATCGTCACCAGATTGCAGGATGTACCGTCCTTCTGGCGATCTCGGTACCACGATGCGAAGTCGTCGGCCGCGCGCAAGTACATCGCGAGATGATCCGGCTCCCAGTCCACTGTGTGAACGCGGATTTCCGGCGCCTCGATCTGGATGTATTTCGCGACGTCCGGCTCGCACACCAAGCGACGCTTGAGGTGCGGCGCGAGCATCGCTCGGTAAAGCGACAGATTTCCTATCTTCGGCACTTCGCGCTTCGCCCCATCCTGCAAGTTCTCCGCGAATTGCCACGTGACCCACTCCGTCACGACGAAATCGTCTCGGAATCGATCTATGCCGCGGTCGGCGTACTCTACTGA
The DNA here is from genome assembly GCF_015712225.1 of Burkholderia sp. 9775_39. Classification (NCBI taxonomy): domain Bacteria; kingdom Pseudomonadati; phylum Pseudomonadota; class Betaproteobacteria; order Burkholderiales; family Burkholderiaceae; genus Burkholderia; species Burkholderia sp. 9775_39. The sequence continues at coordinate 61,833 of NZ_JACCQC010000023.1, forward strand.
CTGGAGCCAGCTCTGTTCGAGATAGCCGCGGCGATACCCGTACGGTTGAGCAGCGGTGCCATCACCCCCTGCAAATGCGATCAGGCCGAACGCGTCTCGCGGGTAGTTCGGAATTGGGCTACCCGTCAGCACGTACCGCCGGCGTGCCGACAATCGCCACAGCGCCCGGCTTTGCTCGCTTGTCGGGTTCGCTAGACGCTCCCCTTCGTCGGCGACCAGCAGGCCAATTCGACGCCGCAGGCGGTGCGCATACGTCGCCCGTCTCGACTGCGACGGATCGACCACCATACGCAAGCGCTCGTACGAGATCAGGTTGAAGCGGCGCAGATCATCCAAATCGGCGGGCGACTCGATAACCTTGATTTCGTCCATACCAATCGGCGTTAGCGCAGCTTCGGCCAACAGCTCCGAGACCAGACGCGCTTCCACCACAATCAGCCCATGCTTGACGCCGGCCGCCAGAATCAACGCGAGCGCGAGCCGCGACTTGCCGCAACCCTGCTCCCAAGCGATCACGCATCCCGACGGCTTCATCAGCGTCTCGATAAGATCGTCGACCTGGAATTCCCAGTCCAACCACGTGGGAATGCCGAGTGTACTGACGCGGGAACGAAGCGCCGCGGCGTGATCAGGAAAGCGCGCCGCCAACCCTTCGTGGACAACCTCCCATCCCTGATCGACGTTTTCAATCGCGAATCGCGCGTTCAGCTCGTCGACCGCGAGGCGGTACTTCGCGCCCTTGAATCCGTACCCGTACGTGCCATCGGCTTCCCGCTCGAACACCACTTCGTCTCCTGCCTTGATGAGCGGGCTCGCCCACATTCGGTCGTCAACCTTATGCGTCGCACGCGCCCTGCCAACCACCGACGACGCCGATCCGGCTCCCGCCGAATACACAACGTGCCGCAACGGCGTCTGCTGCCGCAGTGATCGCCGGGATCGCGCGGCGAGGTGCTCACGCAGGCCGGGCGCGACGCTGGGTTCTCCGCCTGCGGCTCGGATACGCCCGATCAGCCTCTCGAAGGCGCCTTGCGGATCTTCCTGGACCAGATACACCTCCAGGTCGAGTAGCCCCTGACCCGCATATCGGAACCCGCGCGGCAACCGATGGCCATCCGTCGAGAAAATGCGGTGATCGTAGATAGCGTTCAGCACCATCGCTTCGGTGAATCCGCACCTGAAACCCAGTCGAATCCAGCGACCGTCGTGCGCGACGACAACCCGGGCGTCTCCGGTTACCGGTCGTGTGATTGCAGGAATGGAATCGTCGAGCGTCTGCAACTGCAGCCGTGGCCGATCAAACGACCGCTCCTCCCAATGTAGGCTTAGGAGCGGTGCGGGTCGGCCGAGGTCAGCAGCTGCACGGACGAAGTCGCCCGGCCGTGTCCTGTATCGATCGAAGACGAGCACCGCAGTCCGGACGTTTGCGCCCTCCAACTGGAAGGCGTCGTCCGGCAGCTCGAAGTAGCCGGCCAACCGCTTTGCGGCCCCGTAGTAGTGAAACGGCTTTCCGAAAGTCGCACCGGCGATCGCTTCGGCCATCGTTGCCGGTAACAAGGCAACGACCACGTTCGCGGCTTTCAGAGCTTGAGCCAGTGCATAGTCATGAGACAACGCGCTGGTGTTCGGGCCATATCGTCCAATCGTGGTGCACTCGAACGGATACAGGTGCGGCGACTCGAGGTGAAGCGAAAACGGCGGATTGATCATCGCGACGTCGAACCCGGATGGTCGGATTTCTTCCATCCCGGCCTGACGAATCGATACCTTGAAACCCGCTCCCTCGAATACCGACTGACATGCTTTCACGGCAGGATCGTGTACATCAACGCCGTAGATCGAATGCCGCTCCGGATCACCAAACTGCAGGAGACGCCCCGAGCCGATCGAGTTGTCGAGAACATGGACCTTGCGCTTCGGCTTAAAGCGCTCGACGAATCCCCACATGTATCGGGCAACTGCGTCTGGCGTGAAAAATTGTCCGAGGTGACGCCGTCGCGCTGTGGCCAGCTCACCGTGGTGAGCCACGCCGACATCGAGCGAACCGAGGCTTTTCATCGCCCGTAGCGGCGCGTACCAATCGCTGGCTTCGAAATCGAATGCAGTCTGCATAAAAATCTCTCGATAGAAATAGAAACGGCCCGCCGAGGCGGGCCGAAAAAGGAAGGTTGGAGCTACCGAACTATCCGCGCGATGCGAGATGTTCGGCTCCGAACTCACTGATGAAGAGCGACAGCGCATCGCCGATCGCGTGCGCGAACTTGAACTGCCACTTGTCGTTGTAGCGGACAATTTCCAGGCCGGTGAAGCTCTCCTTGTCTCGCGAGCGATACTCGTCACTCACGAGGCGGCAATGCCTCAGCTCGCCTGCAAGTGCCGCACAACCAGACTTCACGGCAAATGTCGTAAGGCCCGTCAGCAGTGCTGCAACGCGGCTTTGCGAGTAGTAGCTAACGCGACGCCACCCGCTGCTGCTGAAGGAAGCTTCGCTTCCAACCGACGCCTCGATCACAATGCCGCTGTTGGTGCGCTTCATCTCTGTCGTCGGCTTCAACCAAAGCCCGTCGATGATCGCCTTGGCGGCTTGCTGATACGCGATCGATGCGCCGGCATCTCCTGCGAACTTCTGCTTGAGATGCGACCAGAATGCGTCCAGATCCGGCGTTGTGCCTGATCGAATGGCTTCGCCGATATCGATGCCTGCCGCTTCCAACTCGGCGGCTCGGTCGATCTCGATACGCGTGCCGGCGGGCGCCACTTCGCGCCGCGCGACTCGCACTACTACTTCGGAGAGGTCGACACAGAACTTCGTCAACTCTCGCTCGACCTTGTATTCGTGTCGCGAGCGTGTGGCACGCTCGTAATCTTCGAAGCCAGGAAACAGGGCGATTTCTGCGTCTGCAACTGCGCGATACGCGTCGGCCGCAGTCGTCTGTGCCGACTTGAACTGCTCGATCAAAGCGTTGTACATGATGTGCTCCACCAGTAGAAGACGGAGCACCGCCCGGACCGGGGATGCCCCGATCGGGTTGTGTAGGAAGATTTGGTGCCACGCGAGGTGGCTGGTTGTCGATGCGCCGAAGACGCGGAGTACACGACGATCGTAGCTGCATCATTTCGGGCCACAAGGTGGAAATCACGACTGTTTGCGTGCTGCTTTCATCTCTGTTGACGGGACCAAGTTTTCCCCAAAGGCGTTGGACAACCTTGTGGAAAACGGGCGCAGACCCTTTAGGGCTGGGACCGTCGACCAGATGCTCAATTTTTAGGCATCACGGGCGGACGCAACCGGTTGAGGGGGCTTTGGAAGAAAGCTCCTGAAAAATGGTGGGCTTTCCCGGTCTCCTCCTGCGCCCACCGGCTGCATGGTTGAGGTGGGCACATCCGTCGCCCTTGTCACTCCAACCGGGCAACTACACAATGATCGATCTATCCAAACGCGTCTCTCTCAGCCACGCGCAATATCTCTTCAGCCACGCCTTGTTCGTGGGCAAATGGGCCTTCTACGTTTTCTTCGTGCTTCCGAGCGTGATCGTAGGTGGCGTGCTCGCTCTTTACAGCAACTTCTCCTTCCAGACGATTCCGCGTGAGGTTTTGCAGTTCGCCGCGCAGACAGCGGCCAATCCGCCCGCGCAGCATGGCTCGCTTTGGATCCAGGTTTGCAAGGACAAAGTTCCTGACCATGCGCTTCCGGCTTCTCCGATCTGCAAGTCGAAAGGTCTCGAGCAGCGACCGATCGAAGCACTGGCAAGGGAGGTAGGCGAGCGCCTCTCGTGGGCGTATGCGGTCGTCGTGGCACTTGCGGCAGGACTCGCAATCGTCTTCGGGCCATTCCTCAATGCTCACCGCGGGCGCCGGCGGCAAGAGAGCTAAATCCGGCCGCTGGCGTTATCGAAAGTGTTACTCCAGACTCTAGCGGTACCCAGCCCCATCGCCGTCGACCTGGTCGCTCAGCTCGCCAGTACCGGCGCGTGGCCATACATCGCCATTGGGACTGTTGCGGCCCTGCTCATCGCAGTCGTCAACACAGTCCGCGTCGTAATTGCGGCAATCCGTCGATACGAGCGCACCCGCGCTGTTCGCATCATGCAGCTACGTCATCCGCATTGCCACGTAAAACGGCTTTCCAAGGGGCAGTGGCTCTTGATCGACAAAGACACCGGCACCGAGTACGTGCCGCCACCGCTCGGACACCCACCAATCAATGAATGGATCTAGCCGCAGATTCACGTCCTGGGACACCAGCACTGCCAGTGATAGATCCGACCGCCCAATCCGCCTGCCATGAACCTGTTCATTCCGATTCCACTGATGATCCTCACCCTTGCGGCGATCTTCGCAAGGCTCAGCGTCGACAACAAGGTGATCAGCGGCTGTGCAGTCGCGGTCTTCCTCGCGATCTGCTGGATGTACTCTCGCCTGTTACGCCGGCGCGAAGGCGGGAGAGTACGACGCGACGAAGACGAAAAAATCGCTATGGAGCAGCGCTATCCGTTTTGCCACGTGACGCTCCTATCGAGCGGGGAGTGGTTCCTCACCGAAAAGGCAACCGGACGCGAATACAAGGGCGGGGCCAGGGTCGGAGTGACGGCACCCGGCACCAATGAGGAAACCCGATGAACAACGTCTTCTTCTCCGGCCTTACCGTGCCGCTTAATGATGTCCAAGAGCACCCGGCTGCTTTTGTACGCCAGCTCGAGCGCGCGAAGATCAATCCGGGTTACGCGCAGTGCCTTTGCCTGGGTGCTGCGCGCCCTCTCCGCCTCCAGATCCGCCGATACGGCAGTCTGCTGCACCTCGCTGGGTGGCCGGATGAAGGGCCGATGCACGACGCCCAATCGTGTTCGTTTCACAAGGCACCGAACGAAGGCGAAAACGAGGCTGGCAAAACCCTGCCGGGCATCGTCGCGACCGCCGCGGGCTTGCGCGCAAAGCTCGACGTCGCCCTCACTCAGCGCACGGTCCGCACCGCTTCCAAGTCCGCCCGGCAAGCTAGCGGTCCGACAACCTCACGCCGCGCGGCCCCTCTTCTAGGCTTCCTGCAAGCGCTCTGGAACGTCGCCGGGCTCAATCGCTGGTCTCGCGCAGAGGGGACGCGGAACTGGGGTGTCTGCAATGCGCGTGTCCTCGCCGAGCTCGGTGACGCCGTGATCAACGGCGAGCCCGCCGAGCAGGTGCTGCACGTCATGCGTCGTTTCCAGGAGGTTGATCGCGTTGCGATCAACGCCGAATTCGATGCCTTCCTTGGCCGCGTCGGCCAGCGAGATGGAACGAACCATCGCGGCCTGGTCGTCGGCGAGATCTCAGAAATTGGCACGACGCCCTACGGCCGGTCGATCACTTTGCGCCAGAGCAAGAAGCCGTACTACTGCAGCTCCGGTTTGATCGCCCTCGCGGAGAAGCGATACGGCCACGCGCTACGCGCGCTCGGCGACCGTGCCGCGCGAGTCGTCACGATTCTCCTGATCGAGCGCACGTCCAAGGGCCATCACATCGTGGTCGATCTCGCCGCAATGCTTTGCTCGTCCACGTACATCACGTGCGATTCGATCCACGAAGTCGCTATGGCAAATCGGCTCGTTGCCGAAGGCCGCGCCTTCGACAAGCCGATCCGGCTAAACGAGGGCACCGACATGCTGCCGGACTTCGTCCTAACGGACACCGCGGAACCAACCCACATCGAGGTCTATGGGATGAATGGCCTGACCGAGTACGAGGCTCGCAAGCGGGAAAAGCAACGCCTTCGCACCGCGCGCGGCATCCAGGCAGTGGAGTGGGATATCGACCGATTTCAGCTGGCCGATGTCCGGTTCCCTCCCATTGCGTGGCGAAGGGCTGGACCTTGACATCGTCGTGCGGCCGGCAAGATGAATGCATCCTCTTAACCTGGACGCCTCCTATGCACGGCAAGTCGCTTTTCCTCCATCGCGCGGTCTCCCGCACCGATCAGTGGGGGCCGCAGTTTCCCGCCCTCTCCATGGCATGCCACCACCCCGACTCTTTCTCCGGTGGGCGGCAGCTCGCCGTCGCGGTGACAGACGCTCGCGGACTGCGGTGCGCAGTCTTCACGAACTTCGGCGCCATCCTCGAGTTCCGCGCGTCGTGGGACGAACTGGAACGCGCCGGCACCTGGTGGTATTACGCGCGGGCATGGCATTTCTGGTTCGTTGACGGTCCGCAATCCGCGCGACGAGTATTTCCTACCGATTCCGGGCAAATCGTCGTCGCATCCTCCGAATCAAGCGACACATCCAACACGTCGACCGACTCGCTCCTGTCCCTTATTCGCATTGCGGAACTGCGAGCTTCACGCGATTAACTCAGACAGGTGAGAAATAACCGGAAGGAATATTCGCGCTTTTCTCGGTATTGCCGCGCTGCAAAAACAGCAATAATGCCGGCGACGAGAAACTTACAACCTTCCGACAAATGATCGAACAGCTCTATCCATGTGAGCACTGCGGCGGCCGGCCGACCGTCGGCCGATCGCAGCGACTCGTTGATGGCGATGACAACCGCCTATTCGACTTTAGCCAGTTCGGCCGCTTCGGCGGCCCACCACGCATCGGTGACGTACAAGCTCGCCCACCCGAGGCGCCTCGGACCGAGCCCCTGGTCTGCATCTACTGCACTGGTTGCGGCATGTCGACCCAGTGGGAAGCGATCGGCGATGACGAAGCGGCCGCGAAAGACCGATGCGCCGAGACATGGAATCGACGCTTGAGTCGACCGAAGGCAACGGCTGACGACCTGCGAAATCTGATCGAGAGAGAGCTCGGCGCCTGCGATACGCAGCTGGTCCTCGACATGTTGTCCCGAGTAGAAGGCGACTGGGACGAGATCGGTCCGATCTTCAAGATGCTGGCGCAGCGCCTGGTCGATGCTACCGTCGTCACCGTCGACACGTGGCCGATCGCGCCCGTGCTCGAAGACGCGGCACGATATCGAAAACTCGTCCAGCTGGCGAAGTGGATCGAGATCGACGGCCAGGACTATGTCCAGTTTCCGAAAATCCATTCGCCGAGCGAGCATCGAGATTTTCTGTTTGAAGACCGGATCGCGATCGCGGTCGACGCCATGCCGGACCGTGACCGGTGGTAGCCGGCGAAGGCCGCGACATGTCGGGCGATCAGGCGCCGGACGGATATCATTACGTACTCAACCAACTACAAAATCAGAACCATGCGAGGAACCATAAAGTGGTTCTCGAAGGATAAAGGCCACGGCTTTATCCACGGGGAAGCAGCCACCGACTATTTCTTTCACGTAAGCGACGTCATCGGAGCCGAGGCGCCACGCGACGGTGACATCGTCGAATTCGACGCCACTACGAACAATCGAGGTCCGCGCGCGGCCAAAGTGCGAATCCTCGAAAGGCAATCGCGAGCGCACGCCTCGCAACATCGCGATGATCGCGTCGAATGCATTGCATGCAAGAAGAAAATGGTCCCCCGAATCATCACGCATCGCGGGCGGCCTGAGCGCTCCGTGTGTCCGTACTGCGCAGCGACCTTCAAACGGTTCGGCATGTGCTTCATCGCGTCCGCGGTCTATGGCGACTACAACGCACCGGAAGTCCTTGCTCTCAGGGGATTCCGAGACAATGTCCTCCGGACCACGAAGCCGGGCCGATGGGCGATCCGAACGTACTACCAGGTATCGCCACCGCTCGCGCGATTCCTCCATGCGCACCCTCAGCTCGCGCAGCACATCAAGCCAATACTCGACGCAATCGTTCGCACTGTTCGGCGGCGGTCGCATTGAATAAAAAAAGCCGGCTTGCGCCGGCTTAACGAAGGTTCTAGCGATTTCCGAGGGCCTGTGCCAGAACCCGAGAGACAAGGCTATCTTACCGAGCCCGTCTTTCCTCCAGCAGGCGTTACACCGACTATTTCTCGCCTCATTCTCCGATGCTCCGGCTAACGCTAGCCTCAACAAGCGGGCGCACGCCCGCTTCGCGACCTGCATTTGCGATCCGGCGCGTTTGGCGCTCGGACGTCAGTTGCTTTGAAGACTCCGCACGCATCGCCTAAGCGCGAAGATGATCGCGGCAGCAATCCGCGTTCGCCGGCGGCACCCCGATTTCACTTGATCCGTTCGACGCGCGTTTCAATCCTGATGCAGCTCACTTGACTTCCCCTGCATGGCGCTACGCTTAGTCTGCTGCCTTCGACACGATTAGATGCCGGGTCGAGCAGCCGCACGCTGCCGATACCGACGTGCTCGGCGATGTCCGGCGCGGAGATGCGTGAAAAATCCATCGAGAGAAGAACGTAATGGGCTATAACAATCCCCTGTTGCAACTTCCCGCAGCGCGCGACCTCCTCGCCCTTCCGGCCGAGTCACGTCGCGCGGTCTCATCGGTACTTCGCGCGCTGCGTACGCAAGCAAACGCGGAAGCGGAGATCGCCTGGTCCCGCCGAAAGGGACCGATGGCAGCCTATTGGCGTGCGGTGTCCACGTATGCTCGGCACCTCGCGCATGCGATCGACAACGGGCGATCGCAGCCCCGGTCAGCCGCGACGACGTCACCGAATCCGGTGGAACAGGTCGTTACTGCCGGACGCACGAATCTGCATGACAACGCCACTGTCGCCAGCATCAGCACGCCCGAGCGAGACATCGATGCCGATCAAACCTGAATCCCACAATCATTGCCCGGCGACGCGGCCGCCCACGCGCGCGCGCATCCTCGCAAGAGCAGGCAACCGATGCGAGCAGTGCCACGTTGCGAACGGCGATGACATCGTGCGCGGCATCGACAAGGACGCCGGCACGTTCCAACGCCTCGAAGGCGACGGAGAGGTATTCGCGGCGGATGACGGCCGCCTGCTCGGATACTGCAAGGCGTCGGAATACTGCGGCTGCAAGTGGACGAGGATCGTCCTCACGATTGTTCGCCTCGACCACGCGCCCGAGCACACCAGCGACGACAATCTCAAGGTGCTCTGTCAGCGCTGCCGCCTTGCCCATGGCGCCGAGCATCGACGTACCAGAGTCGCAGCCACGCGCCGGGCACGGAGAGCGATTGGCGACCTGTTCGACGATGCAGTAACAGGAGAAAGCGAATGAGTGCTGTCGATAGGAAACACCCGGTTGATGCCCCGACCGACCTTAACGCTGCAGAGAGACTCCGGCAACAGCCGCCGCCGAACGGCCCCGTGCCGGCCATGGAGATTTTCGTCGTTCACGCGTCCACGATGTACGAAGGTAGCGACCCGGTACGCGCGTTCGCCACCAGAGAATCCGCCGAAGCATTCGCCCAGATGTGCCGCGACCACGAAGAAGCGCGCCCCCTTCCTCCTGGGATAGACGCGCCTGAACACGAATGGGACCGTTGGACGGAGTTGGACCGCACGTGGGAACAAACGCATCCGGCCGCGCCGCTCTTCCGCCGGGAGAGCTACGACGTCCTGACGCTCCCCTTCGACCCATCCTGATCCGCATCGGATACTGCATGTTGCGGCTCCGTCCTATCGACGCCGGCAACAGCCTCCGTGCTACCCCGACAAGATCCCGCTGCGACCGTCACTGACGTGGCGACGGCGATGCTAGCAGTCTATACAGCGCCTGTCTCGAAATCCCCAGCGCCGCCGCAGCATGGCTCTTGTTGCCGGCGGCCGCCTCGAGCGCAGCGTCCGCTTCGGCAACGCTCGGCAACGGTTTCTTCAGCTCCGTCTGCCGGGCGAAAGTCGACAGGTACGCGTTCGCCTTCGACGGACGGCTGTGGCCGGCGGCCTCGACGACCCGGCGCTTCGCGTCCTCATGCGCGGCAGGATCAGGACGTGCCGGCGAACCCTTGATCGGCGCCGGCACCTCGGCCACCTGTTCATAGAGCGTCTGCAGATATTCGTGACGCAGCCCGTGGCTCGTCACGCCGATGCCGCTTTTGGTTACGCCATGCTTCCCAAGCACGTAGTAGTACCAGTCTCGCCACTGCTTCAGCGTCCGTCCGGCCGGAATCGTGGATCCCGTAACACCGTTGCTCAAGCGCGCCGCTTTCTCCAGGATCGCGACCTTCTTCTCGATCGGCACCTCCCGCGGCCGCCCGCCCTTCGTTCCGCGCGTCACTGCGAGCATGTGCGGATCGCGCACCGCTTCTGCCGGGCGCAGCATGAAGCTTTCTTCGACACGCAACCCAAACGCCGCCTGCATTTTGAGTTGCACCGCGGTGTACGGACACGTTTGCGCGATCTCTTCGATCTTCGCGACCGCGTCCACTCCGTTCGCTGCCCATGACTTGTCTTCCGTCGCCACGTAGCTTCGCTCAAGGCCCATTTCACGGCGATCGACGTAGTCGCCGAGCGTCCCGACCAGGTTCGCCTTGCCCAGCCATTGGGCGAGTGCTCGCAGATACGTGAGCTTGTTCTCGATCGTGCCGCCCGACTGCTTATCCTTGACCCATCGGTCAACGAGGTACTCGACGTGCTTGGTCTTCAGCGACCATGGCGTCTGCAGCGCGAACCCACCCTCGCGCAGTTCGACGAATGCCTTGCAGATCGCCGTCGCCCGATATTCCTGCGTCTTGATCGACAGCGCCCGTTTGCTGATCCGCGTCGCGCTATGAATCTCGGCGACATGCTGATCGAACAGCACCAGCAACGCGTCGCGAAACTCGGGCGACAGTCGATAGCGTCCCACAACAGCCCGAACGTTGAGGATCGCAGCCATCCAATTGCTCCTTGCGGTCGATGCCGCTCACACCAGGCGGAACCCACCCGCCTCTTCCTGTCGTCAATCGATCATCCGGAGCGCCGCATGGTTCCGCATGCGCCAGCCCCCCAATCACGCTACGCGAAATCGCCGACCACGATCCCAAGGATCGGTACCGACGCCATTCGCGAACCCATCGTACGATGCGCGGCCGCTCGGTCAAGAACCGCTCTGCGCTGCCCAGTTGGCCCACGGTCGGTTCCGCAGACGCGATCAGTCCGTGATCCGCCGGCGGACATCGCTCCGCGCAAACGCTCCCCACGTCAGCCGACACGAGCCAGTCTGGATTGCTCGCGGCGACCCATAGACGTTCACCTTTCCCGTCCGTTGCGCGCCCCTACCTGACGCGCCAATGACTACTTCTTTCGCCCTCGCTCGCGCGAATGGCTCCGCCGGAATCCGCCGGCGCGGTCTTGCTGCTTCCTGTCCTTTAGCGATTCCATCCGATCAGCCCGGTGCATGGGAAGAGCATGCAATCCGACTGTCCATCCCGCTGCAACGACCGACGCAGTCCGCGCTTCGCGCAAACGGTCGCCGACCATTTCGCGCCCGCTTGTAGGACGCGCTGCGCGGATTCGCTCCGCCCAGTCCAGCTTCGTGGCTACCCTGCCAGCCTGACGCTCACGCGTCTCGGCGTCGACGAACCTCGCGGTCGCCGGCGCCGGGCTATGTGCCGGGCAATTCCTGTTGCGCATTTGGGTTACGGCTGCGCCTACCGTTCGTTCTTCCAATCAGGGAATCGCGACACCGGTTTTTCCGGCTCGCAAGACTTCCCCCGCCCCCAAGCACGTTCATGTCGGCCGCGGTGTGTCGGGCATCCTGAACGCACCCAGCTCGTTCGCTGAAAGGGCGTGAGTAGACGCAAATGAAGTCGCGTGGACTGTCCGGTGTCCGGTGTCCACATGTCCTCATTGCGTCCCATTGCGGCAAACCGCCGCCGATCGTATGGATATCGCACTGTCCAGGGGTCCTCAAGGTGGACCACTGTGTACTTGATTTGCTTCAGAAAAAGGCCGCGTCAATGTGCGGCCCGGACATTTCACTGCGTTGGAGGCCCTGAACGGGGCCAGAAGGGACGTGTGAGCGCCAGGCGCTCCGGTTCGATGCGTCGATGACGCGGTAGGTGATGCCCAGAATAGGCCTTTTCGTCACGCTTAGCAGCGCGAAAGCTGTCGGGAAGTGCGCCGCTTTCCAAAACTTGACTTTGCGTACCGCTCGATAGACTGAATCACGCAATCTCGGACTTTATCCGGGAGATTCAAGGGCTCGCCGTTGCAATCTCCCACTCTATGTCCGACTTCGGTAACGGCCCATTCTCAATGTCCGACTTTATCCAGGACTTTCGTGAAGCGACGGTGCCGAAGTTCGACTCGGGGTTCGACGTTGCACTCGCCTTCCCTGAAACAGACACCAAAGGAGTCGCCCTTGAAAACTGCAGTCTTCGCTATCGACGTCGGTTACGGCAATACGAAATACGCGCACCGTGCCGCGAACAACGCCGTGGCCTCCGGAATGTTTCCGTCGCTCGCGCCGCTTGCGGCGAGTCGCTCGATCGCCGGATACGGCGACAGCGTATTGACGGCCCGCAAAGTAGCCACGATCGTGATCGACCAAGTCGAGTACGAGGTCGGCCCGGACGTTTCCCTGACTGCCGCGTACGGCAACACCGGCCGCGCGCTGGCGGACGACTACATTCTCACGAACAACTACGCTGCGTTGCTCCTCGGGGCGATCCACTTTTCCGGCGTGACCCATATCGAACGCCTGGTGCTCGGCCTGCCGGTTCACAACCTGAAGAAGTACGCGGGCGCGTTGATGGAGCGGTTCACCGGCACGCTGGATTTCGGCGCTGGACGCGTGAAGATCGACAAGGTCATGGTGATCCCGCAGCCGCTCGGCTCGCTCGTCCTTGCCTCCAGCAACCGGAAAGGCGGGTTTGGCCGGGACGTTGAACATCTCGTCGTCGACGTCGGCTACTTCACGACCGACTGGGTATACGCGAGCGGCTTCGCGATGGATGACAAGCGCAGCGGTGGCATGCCGGGCGGCGCATCGCAGATCTATCAGCGCATCGCCCAGTTAATTGCACGCGACCAGGGCGACGCGGTCGAGGACATCGAGCGGATCGACAAAGCGCTGCGCGAGCAGACGCCGTTCTTCTTCTACGGGAACGACATCGATCTCGCGCCCTATCTCGAGAAAGCGCAGCCGTTGATTTCGGGCGTCGTGAAGGAAATGCAAAACAACGTCGGCCGTCTGGCGAACGTTCGATCGATCATCCTGTCCGGTGGAGGCGCGGCACTCTATGCGTCCGTCATTCGTCAAGCGTTCCCGCGAGTCGTCATCGAGGTGATTGACGCACCGTGCCTCGCGAACGTTCGGGGGTTCCTGCTGGTCGGGGAATCCAGCGTCGCTCGCGAACGCCGATAAGGAGCGGACATGAGCGACAAGATCGAGATGACCATCACGATCAACGAGCTCGTGTCGCCGCTCCTGTTCGAGCGGTTGCGCACGTGTCCGTCGGCCCGTCGCCGGGCCGCCGTCCTCAAAGCATTGGCCGAATCAGCGCTTCGTCAGGAATTGACCGGGCAGGCGCGCATCGTAACGCCTGCAATGGCCGCGCCTCCCGTCACGCCCGCATCACCCCTGGCCACGCAAGCGCGCGCGACCGGCGCCCACGACGACGACACGTTTCAGGTACTCAGTGTTGGCGATGGGAGCCTTGACGGCGCGGGCTTCGACGACTCGCTTCACGATCAGCTGGGGGCATGGGCGTGACAACCCATCGGCTCGTTTTTTCGTGGCTTGCTTTTTGCATAGACCTGAGAGAATTGCAGTACGAGGTAGGTGTTCAAAACGTGTGACGCGTCTTGCATCGATAGAAAAGGAGAAGAAAATGCTGGAACTGATCGAGTGGATTCGGACGGGTGAAATCGTGGACAAGCTCACGTCGCCGCTATTTCTCGCGTGCGCTGCAGCGTTCATGATCGCGGGCTACTACTGCGCGGGCGCGCTCAGATCGGCGCAACGCCAAGGTGACGAATGAGCATCATCGGCGGTCTCCCTTCCACCATCGGCAGCGGCTACAGGGCATTGCCTTTCGTTTTGCGCCGCCTCGTTCTGGTCTTGGTGTACTCGCTGGTCTTCACGGCCGGCGCTTTCATGCACAACCATGGCGCGGGCGACATCGCCAGTCTGTTTCTTCTTGTTGGCGCGATCGGCACCCTTTGGGCTGCCGGGGCGTGGCGAGTCTTCAAGGTCGTCCTCCTTCTCGTCCTGGTTATCGTGGGCGACTAAGCAAAAAAAAAGCGACTTCCCGAGGGAAGTCGCATGTCGTCAGGTTTAGTGCGTCCGGCTCTTCTCTTTTTCTTCAAGCCACGCCATGCAAAAATCGACCGCCGGCTGAAACGCTTCATCCCGCAGGATATAGCGATCGTCGCCTTCGAGCTGCCGGTCGATCACATCGAAGCGCGGACCTTCGGAAACGTCCGCCGCCCCCTCTGACGCCACCCTGGCCGTCACCTCGATCACTTCAAACTCATCCAGCACCAGTCGAAACGCGCCCATCATTCACCTCGTGATGTGGCCCGGCGCAATACGGCCCGGAGGGGACGTATCCCCACCGGGTAAGATAAAAATGTGCCGACGAATGCCGGCGTCGAAATCACATCGCTGCACACATTCCGCTACTGCCGGTACGCGACAGGTTCCGCCTCCGCGATTCTTCGCGTGCCAGTTGCCTGGCCCGCACGAGATCACGCTTTTGGGCCCGCCGCTGGTGCTGCAGTTTCCATACGTCGCAGAAATCCACGCCCTCGACCACTGACTTAACGATCGAGACGCGCTTGCCAAGCGCACGAATGCGATCTGCAAGAAGCTGCGCATGATGTTCGCCCGGCCTGACGCCGCGCCGTTGGTCAACCTTGTCGCGATCGGCGTAGATGATCACGTGGTCGTAATCGTCCCAGTTGATGTCGGCGCGCTCGAGGCCACCACAATTCAGCAGGCAGCGGACTTCGATGCGATTCTCGTACCGTGCGACGACCGCAAAGCCAGTCTCGGCGCCCTCCACCAGCGCCAGGGTGCGAGACCTCGTCGTGTTAAGCCGCACCGATGACCCAAAACTGCCGGCCGGCGCACTCATCTCCAACTTCGCTCGCGATTTCCCATTCTTGGTGAGAAAGGGAACCTTCTCCCCGTCGGCCGTGAGGTAGGTGCGATGGACACGCCGCGGCTTGCCGGCCTGCGACCGTGCTCGCTGAAGCATCACGGGAAACTTCCCCTGCTTTTTGCCGAAGGCGTCGACGTACTCCATCCCAGGGTGACAGCGCACGTCGCGCCCGATCCACTCGAGCCGTAGCCCGGGAATCCGCGTCGAAAGGTAGGTCCACGCGGGCGAGTCGACCGTCACCGGAGCGGCACCGTCCCACGCAGCCTGCATGTCGCGACACTTCTGCTCGTCGGTTTTTTCGGGCCGGACCGGGACAGGCTTCGCCTTGCGCACCATCGCGGGGGGAATCCCGCCGTTGTAATTGCCGGTCTCGAGCTCGTAGAAGATCTCGCGATACGGCTTGCCCGTCACCTCATGGATCAGCGTCGCCCCCATTCCACCCTTCAGGCAGCGGGCGCAATGCCAACCCCCGTTGGGGTCTCGTTCAGGCGGGAAGATCCGGAAGGTCTCCTCGCCATCGCAAAGCGGACAGGTCCACCACCGCCCTTTTCCACTCAAAAATCGGCTGTCGATGTAATGCGGAAAAACATTGGTCCAGTCGATGGCCGCGAGATCCAGCTTCTTCAGCTCTCCCATGATTCGTCCTCCGTTCGCACAACGGCGAAAACGCGTGCATCCGCCACCCATCGGATAGCAGGCACTGTTGAATCAACAAACCTTCCCACCGCCGCGAGCTCCAACGGGACGTCGAATCGACGCGACAGGCAGAGCCCCGCGCGGGACGAAAGGCAAAAACACTTCACGTTCACGGATCTCTCCAGTTGGACTGCGGGTTTTTCGATGCCTGAGACAGGCGCAGAAACGCTTGCTCAACGAAGCCGCGCGCGGGCGCGTCGGCTTGGTTCAGCAACGTCAGCGGAACAGGAAAATGCGGGAGGGAAGGAAGACGGCGTGCGATGTGCCCGAAGGCACGTCGCACGCTATAGGTGAGAAAAAACGGGAGGGAGAATCGGGATGGTGAGCCCTTGCGGGAAACCCTTCGAATCAGACCGATTTAATTAGGGTCCGATACTAAAAAGGGATGTCGTCATCCATCTCGTCGAAGCCACCACCACCGCCATACGACTGCGACTGAGCCGGCGGGGGTGCCGAGTGTTGCGGACGCGCCGCAGCGTTTGCTGGCGACTGACCGGACGGCTGTCGTGAGGCCGGGGCGCTTGTATGACGACGCGTGCCCTGCTCTAACTCGTTGTCGCCACCGTGGCCACCGCCGTCACCGCGACCGCCGCCGTTGCGGCCGCCGAGCATCTGCATCTGGTCGGCGACGATCTCGGTCGAGTAACGATCCTGCCCGTCCTGGCCTTGCCATTTGCGAGTGCGGATGCGGCCTTCGACGTAGATCGAGCTGCCCTTTTTCAGGTACTCGCTCACGATCTCGGCCAATCGGCCGAAGAATGAGATGCGATGCCACTCGGTCATTTCCTTGTAGTCGCCGCTCGCCTTGTCCTTATAGCGATCGGTCGTCGCGACGCGAACGTTCGCGACCGCGTCGCCGCTGGGCAGATATCGCACTTCCGGATCGGCGCCAAGATTGCCGACGATGATCACTTTGTTAACAGATGCCACCTAGAACTCCTTCACTTGGTAATCGACCACAGCCACTTGTCCCACATGACTTGCTGGCCGTTTTTCAGAATGGGGGAGCCGTCTTCCTTGCGGAAGGCCGGCACTTTGATCTTGCGGAGGCGCTTCACAGTGACGATTTCACCGACGCGGCAACCGCACTCGTTGATCGCCTCTTTCAAGCCTTCTCCCTGCAGAACACGCTCGCCGCTACGCGTATCGAGACGCAGCGCGAAAGACGTGTAGGTGGAAGCCCTTCCGGGACGACGATTGGGAAACTCCTCTTCTCCCCAGCCGGTAATCCGGCCTTTGACGGCGGCTGATTGGCCCACGTCATCGCTGCGAGTACGATGAGTTCGAAACCTACTGGACTCGCTTGTGGACTCTGCGTGGTGCCGCTCGTCTTCGGCGTCAGTTGCCGGTTGCTGCGCATCTAACGCCCGAGGCGACCAACCGTCCGAGCCTGCAGCGGTTGAAGCGCCTCCCAAAGCAGAAGACGCCGGCACGCTTGCGCGGCGGATCGCGGTCGCTATCGCGTCCTTCAGCGAGACCGAGTGCTGATGCAGCATCGCCCAGTGCGGCGCGAGCGCCGGCAGGATCTTCGTGCCGAACATCGTGTCGCCAGGTGCGTCATCGAACGCGGGCACGAACTCGACGACACAGTCGCCCTCGTCGACGAACAGATGGATGACTCCCTCGATCGTCACGAACGTCTCGTTGTCCGCGCCAGTGCCGACAGCTTTCGCGCTGCCGCATGCTGACGAGCGCGGTTCGACCGCCGACGCCGATGCCCGAGGGCTGCCCGGGAAGGCCTGAGCGAGCACGCGCGTGAAGAACATGGCTACACCGCCCATTGCGCCTCCAGCGAAAGCTGACCGCTGCACCAGCGATTGAGTCGGTTGAAGTCATAGTTGAGCAACGGAACATCGCGGATCGCGTCCTGCATCGCGCGCGGTCGGACACGACCGAGTGCGCAGACGATCGAGTAGGGAATCGCCCCGGTCCATAGCTCCATGATCCAGCCGAGCGTCGCGTAGTAGTCGACCTTGTCGACCGGCCGGTTGCACAGCCGTTGATGCAGCATTTCGGCGCAGTCGATCAACGCCTCGGGGACGTTGTCGCTATGCCGGCTGTCGAGAGCGAAGAAGACCACGGCCTCGGCGAGCTTCTCCCGCACGTGCGGCTCCCAGCGATCGGGATCCGGCAAAGGATCGGGTTTGGGTGGAGTGATGAGAATCGGCGAATCACCGCCGAACATGTCGAGCTGCCAACCAGCAACTTGCGGTTTCATGAGCGTGCTCCGGATATCAACCGGGCACCTCATTCCCCTTACCGGGAACGTGGTTCCCGGTGGGAGATAGGACGACCATGCGAATTGCTTCGCACGGTCGGACTGGGGCGACTTACTTCGTGCCAGTTTTCAGATGGTGGGCATTCGTCTGGTTCGACGAAGCCTTGATGGGGATGACAACTGCGGATTTCGCATACTGACGTTGCGGGGCAACCGGTGCCTTCCCATCGGAATGCACAGGTGCGACGGCACTTCGGTTCGCGTGCCGCGGACTCTCGTCAGCATCGTGACGATCGGCGCTATCACGCTCGGGCTGATGCGATGCTTTCTTCGCGCCATTCTTGAAGTGGTTGTACGCAGCACCCGCCATCAACAGCGCGACGATGATCGAGTGCGCCGCGATGTAGACCGCCAAGCACAGTGCGAGGAACTTGACCGGCGATTTGAACGCGCCGCTGAAAAGGGACTTCAACATGTTTCTCTCCAGAGAAAATCGAACAAGGGAATGTCCGGACAACGCCCGGTGGTTTCGATGCTCGGAACGAGCAAGGAAATCGGCGCAAAGCGCTTTCGTCTGCGACCTCGTTGGTCAACACACGAAATCGCTCAAGGCCGATTAACTGGGAAGGCGCGGGCAAGCCGCGAAATGGCAGAGCCGGATGGCTCAGGAAGGTCGATGCGTCGGAAACGCGTGATAGAAGTAGGGTAAGCCGCACCAACGCACGGTGCACTCGGAATGCTCGCCAATCGCGTACAGCTTTGGCCGAACCGTCCGAACGCAACCGGTTGTGGGGCAAAACCGAGAATGCTCCAGAAAATCGTATAGCTTTCTCCGGAACTTGACTTCGAAAAATCGGAGACAAACTGGACGCGTCACTTCATCAACCGAGGCGCATCCCAATGTTCTGGATTCTCATCGTTGTCGCCAGTGTCTGGGCACTGGTCAAGCACTACGCGAAGGCCCATCCCCGTCGCCAATCGCCTCCCCCGGTTACCAGGAGCCAGGCATCGGGCGATGCTGGCGAGGCGCGCGTGCTCGGCGAGCTGCGCCGCGTCCTGTCGCAGCTCTGCGGCAACGACTTCTACGTCCACCCCACTGCGCTGCTGCTGCTCCACGCGCCTGGCACCGAGTTCCCGACCGCCGAAGTCGACCATCTGGTTGTCACGCCGTTTGGCATCTTCGTGATCGAGACCAAGAACTGGGCCGGCACCATTACGCCTGGCAGCAGCGCCGATACGGTCGTGTGCCACCTGCCGAGCGGCAAGCTCGAGGAACGGCGCTCGCCGATCAGCCAAAACCGGGCCAAGGTTGCCTTCCTCCGCGGCACGTTGCCCTCCGTCTGGAACGTCCAGGGCCTCGGCGTCTTCGCGAACGACAACCGCTCGCTCTCCCCCAACCTGCCGCTTGCGCTCGTCACTCTGCCCGATCTGGGCTACTGGTTGCGTACCCAACGAGATCGCCACGCGAAGTCCGGAAATCCGAACATCAACGTGCGGGCCGCGTGGAGCGTCGTGCGCCGCCTGAGCGTGGACGACCCGACCGGATCGGCGCTATCGGCTCACCGCCATAAAGTTGCCGCAGATTCATCCGTAAACATATGACCACCGGTTTACATTTTCTTACAGTCTGTAACTTCTAGTTTCAGATCGCCGACGCGCGCCATTTGGCGAAAGACACATTGTTTCGTGCAGCTTTCGCCTCTTGGCACTGAAAAGCGCCGCGTAAGCTGGTGCAGGCCGCCAGGTCTCAATTCCGTCGGACGGGGCGTCACCCGATCCGGCAATCCGCCGAACCCGTGCCAGGGAAGGCCCAACCTCTACTGGAGAGCGCTTTGTCCAAAAAGCCGCCGAAGAAGCCCGAAGACGACGAGAACTTCAACCCGACCGTTCCTGACAATGCCACGTCGGCGGACGGCGATCTCGAACTGAAAGCCACGTTCGCGCATGTGCCGGACCAGCTTGAACTCACCACCGCCGCCCGCGAGATGTTCACCGGGCTGCCGGACAGCCTGATTAGAACAATCATTCAGGAAAGTGAGGAAGTCGCCCACTCGACGCGCAAGATCCTGCAGGAGCACATGCGGATCGGTGGCAATTTCGCCCACATCCATGCATCCGTCATCGGCCATTTCGTCAGCACGCAAGGCGACAACCAGAAGGTCAGGAACCGGGCGGCCGAGCTGGTCTACTCTTTCCTCACCAAGGTGTTCCAGAAGTCGAAGTCGTCGGTCAGCCTGTACATCCGTGTCTACAACAAGTTCTCGAGCAACATCGGCGCGGTCGAAATGTTGACGTACAGCGATATGTCGCTGCTGGTGCACAACCACATCGGCGACGACATCATCGAGAAGGTGATCGAAGCGAAGCGCGATGACCCGACGCTCACGAAGAGCGAAGTCAAACAGCTCATCGCGACGCTGGAAGACCAAATCGCCGGAAAGGACAACAGCATCGAGGAGGCAACTTCGCAACTGCATGCCACCATCGGCCGGCTGGACGACGCTCAGAAGGAAATCGACCGCCTGTCGGCCGAACTCAGCAACGTTCGGCAGGAGCAATCTCGCGAGAAAGTGAGAGCCCAGGAGACGCAGGTTTCCCTCGCATCGACCGGCAAACAGGTCGCGACGCTACAACAGACGCTCGCCAACAAAGAGCGCGAGGTCGAGCAGCTCACCGCCGATATCGTCAGGCTCAAGGCGAACCCGGTGAAGACTGAAGTGCCGGTACCGACCCTGCCCGAGTCCTACACGAGCCTTCAGGAAGCGGTAAAGGACAAGCTCGCCGAACACGAGGCCATCGACCTTCAACTTCAACAAGCCAAGGCGGAATTGTCTGACCTCGAGGCACGTGCGAACGAGCAGCGCGCAGCGATCGAAGCGAGCGAGGTGCTCGAAAAGAAGATCCGCGGCCTGATCGACACCTTCAGCTCATTCGTGCAGGACTATCACAGCGCGCAGTTGCTCGCGACAGCAGACGGAAACCCGGCCCGCTTCAAGCCGCTGTTCCAGGCCTTCAGTGACCTGATCGGCAAGTTCCACGGTGAGGTGACGGCGGCCGTACGCGCCTGATTTCGCCCGGGCCACGCTTTATTGTTGTGCAGTAGAAGAGAGACTCAGAAAAATGGACAAGAAAAACTCGCGCGAGACCTACCGTTCGATCGAGCGACTGTACGTACCCAACTGGTTGGCCGAGCGCATCCAGGTGACAAACTTCGACCTCGTCGATCAGATGAGATGGCTGCTCGAAATGAATGGGGATTTCAACGACATCCTCGCCGTCGAGCGCAAAGAGATCGACCACGTCAAACATAACGAGGAGTCGTTGCGCAACCTACTGCGCACGCCGTTCCTGATGGTCGCGCCGACCCTCGAGTCGGTCGAGGACTGGCGCTGCTTCGTCGACGACACCCCCACGACCATCGCGGTCGACCAGCTGATGCGCAAGCTTCCCCCGCTGGACGCGCTCGCGAAGTTCTCTGTCGAACAGCACAACCGGGTCTTCCTTGATCTGGTCACGAGCGTCATTCACCTCAGCGTACTGGCCGCTCCGCTTCTCGGGGTTACGACCGAGGTGGTCGCCTACCTCGCGTCCGTACCGACCTACAAGCTGCGGATCGCACTCGGCCGAATGAACGGACTGCCGCTGTTTCGTTGGCGCTTCAACACGCCGACCTTCTGGTATCAGTTCACCGCCAGTGATCTGACCGACGAGATGGTGGCGCACCAGATCATGGCGACTTCGCCGATCAGGATGAACAGCGCGCCCGGCAAGGCCGGCTGGAGCGAATTGCGCTTGCCCCGCGAGAAGAACGAGACGTACGCACATGCCCTGATGGCATATGGATGCCGCGCGTCCACGGCCGCCAGCCTGTTTCGCCTGAATCAGAACGCGATGCGCCAACGGTATGTCGAAATGCATGGCACCAGCTCACCGTGCGGCAACACGCCGAACTCGCTCAACTGGTTTGTCGAGACGCCGACCAATCGCCTGCACGGCACGATCTTCACGTGGCTGTACCGCGCGGCGCTCGCTTCAGGCGCCAACGCACCGCAAGCGCTGATCGCAACCAACGACGTCTACCAGCAGATCTTCGGTGGCCAACACGCAATCTCCGTCGACCGCGGCTGCAACCTTACGCGGGCGATGGCCGCCGATAACCGGCTCACGATCGCACCGTGCCGGACCTGCCGCACGGAATACATCGTCAGCAACAACGATACCAAGATCGAAATGCACCATAGCTTCGATTGCCCCGCCTGCACGGGACAGCTTGGCGCGAAGCGACGTAGCACCAAGGCGAGGACGCGCAATGGCGAATGACGATAATTGCGCGGCGCCTCACGCCCTTCCGGACTTGCCGGCAAGCCTGATCGTGATCAACGGCGATCGCCGGCCGCAGTTCGCATGGTATGACGCCGAAACCGAGCAGTACTATTCCGAGGCCGACGGGCGCGTCATCGTCGACGTCCAAGCTGCGCTGCCGTGGGCAGCGGTCTATGTTCACTAGAGGGCACATGGACGATCTCGCCTACCTGGTCGCCGAAAGCAACGCCGCGTGGCTCGACGGCCGCGGCGATGGCCGATTCGAGCGCTACGAACGGTTCTATCAAGCGCAGCGGGAGACAAGGGCGGGGTCGTTCGAGCTCGAGCAGATCAATGAGGCTTATCCCGATTGGGTTGGAAGTCAGCCTCCGCCGGTGCTTGGAATGCTGGCCAAACCGTGGTTCGGTAAGGTGCTGGTCGCCCTCACCTGCATGTACGTCGGTGCTGCAGCCGTCCCCGCCGTGTCAATGGCAATCCCGTATAAATCAACCGCGTTGCTGGGCGTGGCGTTCATCGGCCTGCGGATATTCCACTGGAAGCGGCGCAAGTCCCGATGACGGCAGACCTTGACTCCCGCCTGATGGCGGGATTTTTTTGCCGACTCGCCATTAAGTCTGATGAAATTTAACCGTAATTTAGAATTGGCGTTTTTTTGGCTCGCCCAAGCCATTTCGAAAACTGGGCCGTCGGCCACGCGGACTTGACTTCGCGGCCACGTCGGTAGGATGGAATCAAGGGTTCGCGGTGGGCGAGCCCAACAACAATACGAGGACCAACAAATGAAGAAGATCACGACCATCAGTCTTTCCGCACTCGCAGCGGCATCGCTGCTCGCGCTCGCCGCATGCGGCGGCGGTGGCGATGGTGGCAGCACGAACACCGGCTCGACGGGCAACAATCCGAATCCGTCCAACCCCGGCACGCCGTCGACGACGGTCCCGGGCACGGTCGACAGCCCGCAATATGCGGCCGGCAGCGCGCAGCTCGCGGCGCTGAATATGCTGAATCAGTACCGCACGCAATGCGGGTTTCCCGCGCTCAAGCAAAACACCGTGCTTGACCAAGCTGCGCAGGCACATGCCAAGTACATCGGCCTCAACAACGCGGTTACGGATAGTGAGGTGTCGGGCAATGCTGGGTACACTGGCGCAACCTATGCAGATCGGGCAGTCGCCGCAGGATTTCCAGTGGGCGTGATCGGAATCGGGGCGAGCGGAGCGAACGCTGTCTTCACTACCAATTTCAACGCTACTGTTGCCGGTCAGCAGTTTGTCGACTCTCTCTTAGGGGGCGCATATCACGCCGTCGTAGCGACCTTCCCGGTTGATCTCGCGGGCTTTGGCGAATCGGAAACGCAGACCACCTCCGGATCCTACACATTTACTGAGTCGTGGCAATCGGTCAGCATGTATAGCGCCAAAGCGCAAACGCTCCAGGGTGGCCCGAAGACGTTTCCGTGCGATGGCGTAACGGGCGTTCCCTACCGTGGCATCGGCGAAGTCCCTACCCCTCCGAGCGTGTCTTCGTCCGGTTGGGGCACGCCAATCACGGTGATGGGGAACCTCACCGACGTAATCGTTTTGCAATCGGCATCGGTAACCGGATCTTCGGGAGCAGTCGCAATTCAGGTGCTGAATTCCGACTCTGATCCGAATAAACTCGTTGGCAAGTACCAAGCTGTAGCCTATCCGACTTCCCCGTTGCAGCCCAACACCACCTACAACGTGACGCTCAACGGTACAGTGAACGGGACAGCTTTCTCTCGAAGCTTCAGCTTCACGACCGGAGCGTAAGCGTATAACAAGCCTTCGGCTCCAACGAAAAAGCGCCCTCTCGGGCGCTTTCTATTTGTCGAACACTGAGCCTAGGGAAACACTGATTTAATCAGTTCGGTGGTCATCGCTGACGTAGCCGAGGGCGTTGTAAAAGATAGTTCACGGAACGAAGCCACGACGATGAAACGGCAAATGAGCTTTGCGGAAGCGGAAAGCGCGGGCAAGAAGCGCGTGACCAGGCGCCAGCGTTTCCTGGACGAGATGGAGAAGCTGGTGCCGTGGTCGCGGTTGCTGACGGCAATCGAGCCGTACTACCCGAAGGGAGCTCGCGGCCGCCCGCCGATCGGTCTGGAGCGGATGCTTCGAATCTACTTCCTGCAGCAGTGGTACAGCCTGTCGGACGAAGGGCTGGAGGACGCGCTGTATGACAGCATCGCGATGCGGGCCTTCGCCGGGATTGATCTGGCCGTCGAGAACGTGCCGGATGCAACCACGCTGTTGAAGTTCCGGCGCCTGCTGCTCGAGCATGACCTGACGCGCAAGCTGTTCGACGAGATCGGCATCTCGCTGTGCGAACGCGGGCTGATGATGAAGGAAGGCACGCTGGTCGATGCGACGATCATCGAAGCGCCGCCGTCGACCAAGAACGCCGAGAAGCGTCGCGATCCAGACATGCATCAAACGAAGAAAGGCAACGAGTGGCACTTCGGCATGAAGGCGCACATCGGTGTCGATGCTGATTCGGGGCTGGTTCACAGCGTGGTCGGCACGTCTGCCAATGTGTCGGATGTTTCGCAAGCGCACGCGCTGTTGCACGGTCACGAGCAAGAAGCGTTCGGCGACGCGGGCTATATCGGCGTAGACAAGCGCGATGACATGAAGGGCCAGTCGGTGACGTGGCGCGTGGCGGCCAAGCGGGGCAAGATCAAGGCGATGCAGAACGGTCCGCTGAAGGATCTGGTGATCGAGGTCGAGCGAACCAAGGCGCAAATCCGCGCGCGGGTCGAGCATCCGTTTCATGTCGTCAAGAACTTGTTCCGTCATCGCAAGGTGCGCTACAAGGGGCTGCTTAAGAACACGGCGCAACTGTTCAGTCTGTTCGCCCTGGCGAACCTGGTGATCGCGCAACACCGGTTGAGGTTGGTTCATGGGAGCAGTCCGTCATGTGTGTGAAAGATGCGAGAAATGAAGTGCATCCTCGGGACGAACTTCTCCGAATGGGCCGCTTTTCACTTCGGCATCCGGAAATTCCGCACCAGCGTCGCCGACGACCTCGCGCCGTCCGCTATTAATCATCGATTCCCTAGTGGTTGCATTGGCCGTTGGGTGCACCGGTCGGATTGATCCAGAAGTTATCGACGCTCCCCGTCGACCGATTCACATAGCAGAACGCTTCCCACGTGTTGCTCTGGTGGCATGCGAGCTGATACAAGTACCACGGGCCGGTCAATCCGCCATAGAAAACCACATACCGATCCGCGCTGAAGCCGCCGCCATATGGGTAGTTAGGGTTCTTGCCGGGTATGCTGGTCCAGTCCCTCCACTGGTTACTGACTCGGAACGGAGCGTTCTGCGTTATTTGCCCGTCTTGGTTATAAAAATTCGTCTTATCTGCATCGCTCATCCTATAGCCATTCGCTACGGCCGTGCAGACCTGATTTGGATCGACAACTACAGGAGGCGGCGGGGTAATTTTGGTGCATCCTGGCTGAGTCCAACTTGAGCCGGTCCAGGACGACGGCACAGAGGTGTCAAAGCCTGCCGGACACTGCGGCTGAGCCGCATAACTGCACTGTGGTTCAGACCATCGGGCCCCCTGCCAAACTGAGGAGACCACGGTCGTCCAGCCCGCGCCTGTTTGACACTGCGGCTGCGGAATCGCCCCGTTACGCAACGGAGCCGCGCACGTGGAATCCTGATAGCCCGGGGTGCAAGGGATCGGCGCGCATGCCTGCCGCATTCCGATATATGCACCGGCCTTGTCGTAGAACGGATACGACCGAAGACCGAACCCCGGCTGGCACGATCCGTCAGCAAATGCGCTGCTCGCAGCGACGGACATCAGCGCTGCCAATGCCCACTTCATCCAGCTTTTCACTTACCTCTCCCTCAATACGAACAATAAGTTTCGACGACGGCTGTACCGCTGATCCCGTTACCGTTGCCGTCGGTAATGAACACGGTCCAGGGTCCGCTGCCCGAAGCGGAAACATTAACGGTCGCCGTCGGATTTACGTAGAAGCTCACCGGACTGAAGACGATTTGCGGCGTCCCACCGGTAGCGCAATTCGGCGCCGGAACGCCCCAACCGTTCTGGACCATGAAGTACCCGTGCCGGAGCGCTGGCCCACCAATCGGTAACCAGGCGTGATCCTGACACGACAGCATCTGCCCACGACCGTCGCTGTTTTGTGCCATCGCGCCATTTGTCGGACACCACGCGCGCGGCGTTGCAACCGCACCCGGTGTGATCGTCTGCGTCACCTGCAGCTGGCCATTCACGGTGCTGTCGCCTGTCGAGATCGGCGCCGGCGCAGACCCATCCGCGTTCTGCACGACCAGCGTCCCCGGGCTTCGCACCGCGTTGCTGACCGCAACGTTCGACGCAGCAAGCGTCGGCGCGGCGATCGTTCCGGTCGCGTCGATGTTGCCGACGTTGTGCAAATCGACACCGTTGACGTCCTGGCTGCCCGTCCATTTCAGCGAACCGTCGCGCCGGATGAAAACGGCATTCCCGTCCGATGACGGGCCGTTCGTTGCCATCACGATGCCGGCCGGCGCGCCGGGAACGGGATTCGTCGCAGTCCAAGAACCATTCAGCCCCTTGATCGTCGCCGGGTTCTGACTCGTCGAGAACCCGAATCCCGTGCCAGCTGCTTGCGCGACTACCCCCGCGCCGGCCACGTCCGGAGTTCCGCGCCTCGTTACGGGCTGCGACGAATAGAAGACGTAGCTGACCTTGCACGACGTCGTGCTGGTGCCGCAGTCGTCCGGACCAACGCTCATCTGGATCATGTAGGAGCCGCCCCAGAACGGCCCGGCCGCGTAGTCCGCCTTCAGGTATTGACCAGCGCGCAGTTCGGCGAACGTCGGCGGTGTGATCGGCGTGGACTTCCCGCCAACCATCTGTGCCACCAACGTGCCGTACTTGTCCGTCACCCAGTTCGACAAAGCAGTGTTGATCGCCGCCTGGTTCTTGCCTTCGACGCTCAGCACGTCATGCCGGCGCGTCTCGACGTCACGCTGGATGGCTTGCAATGTCATGAGCCCTGCAGCGACCAGCACGACCACGACTTCAATAATGCTGAGCATCGGTCTGTCCTTAGTTGCTCTTCGTCGCGTACATCACAATGCTGGCGGTCGCGCCCGCCGATGAGCACGCCGTGTTCGCAGCGGCCGAGCTATAGGTGGTCGTCGGACTCGAGATCGTCGTGTTGTTCACCTTGACCATCGTGTACGCCGCTGAGACCGTATCGGCCGAAAGCGCACAAACTGTCGCCGGCACGGGATACGTTACGGCAACCGCGTCATTCGTTGCCGTCACCGTTGCAGGCGCTGCTGAAACGCTCCCGCCGAAGAGTCCCGTCAAGGCACCTGACGTCTTGTTCAGGCGTCGACCCGCGGTATCGAATGCTCGCCCCTGCGTAAGCGATTGCATCGTGACGGACGAGAAGTCGATCTCGCTCGCGGTCGCGTCCTGAATGCCGCTCCGGAAGTACTGCGCCTCGCTCTTGAACTGCATCGCATGAATGCGATCCATCACATATCCCCAGCCCATGTAGACGAGAAGCGCGATCAGTGCGCCGCCGGCCATCACGCCTGCGGCCTCGACCAGCGACAGCTCCCCTTTTTGCTTGCGACGGCCCTTCCCGATGTAGGGACGCTTGCGCGGCAGCTGTTTGTTGTTTTCGTTCATGTCGTTGGCTCCTAGAAATTCTGGTTGATAGAGGTCGGCGAGCTATCGAAAGCGACAGCACCCGTTGCGAGATACGATCCGAGGCCGAAGACAAGGAATGCCAGCACCGCCCCAGCGAGTAGCACGTAGTGCGTGATCTTTGCGTTCCGTCGTACCGCTTCGACGACACGCTCGAGCGACGTTTGCCCAAGATCCTTCACCGCCTCGACAAACTGGTCGCGGTCGGCCGCGTCGGTCAGAATGTCGATGGTGGTTTCCGAGAAGATCCCGGTATCGAGCGCGAGCATCGGTTGGTCAGGATTCGCAGTCAGCCGCGCGCTCATCCGGCGCAAGTGCCAACGCATCCACGGGTCAGCCGACTTGGTGAGTTTGTCCAGCGCGGCGCGCAGGGTGAGGCCCGAGTCGAACAATCCCGCCAACGACACAATCAGCAATGCCGCACGCAAATCCCGGCGATTGCGCCACATCAGCGGCATTGCGTCGACGCGGTTCCGAAACTCGCCCGTCCAATGCTTCAGCGTCTGGAAATACCCCACAACCAACCCCACGACGACAGCGGACGTCAGCCACCAGTAGTCGGCGCAAAACGTGTCGAACGCGTAGATGAACTGGCCGAACGCCGACCACTTCTCAAGCGGCTTAACGTCCAGCGTCGCCGGCAGAATGTGCGCGCCGAACAGCACACAAAACGAATAGAGATAGACCAGCAGGAAGGCCGGATACGCCATCTGCAGCGACGTTGTCGCCGACAGTACGCGCTTCGCATGCGCCGCCATCTCGGCCAGTTCCAGCCCTCGAATCGCGGCATCGTCACGGGGCGACTGCCCCGCGAGTTCGAGCAACACGAATTCGTCGTTCGGGATAGACGGCTTGATCGCAGTCGCAAAATCATCACCGGCGCGCATACGCTGGGCGATCTTCTGGAACACCGGCCACGAGAAGTTTTTCCGCGAGCGATGGCGCACCTCGAGCGTCGTCAGCCGTTCGAGCAAGGTCTCGCTGTTGCGCAGCCCCTTCTTGGCGATATCGAGACGAGTCTCCCGGAAGAACATTTCTCGCATTGCCCGGAATCGAAGCGTCGCGAGGCGCAGTCGCTCTTTCGCCGGAAGCACGACGAAAACGGAATAGATGAGCGACTTGATCACGATGGCACTGCCCCGCCTGCGTCTGGCATCACTCGGTAGGCGTCGAATGAGCACATCGACTCGTCAATGAATCGCGGATCGATCAGGCCGCGCGACGCCTTGAACAGCGCGTGCTCGTAGACGGTCTTGCCCGTCATGTCGGCGTCTGCGAAATCGCTCTTTCGGCTGCTGCGCCACACCTGCTCGGCGCCCCGCCAATCGCGCGCGGAAACACGCTCGAGGAACTCGGGCGAAGGTCGGTACAGTTCCATCGCGAGCGTCTGCCCCTTGATGCCCGCCGCTACTTTTCCAGTACGCGTGAACAGACCCGGACGGCGGCAGTGCTCGCACCCGTCCTCGTCCCGGCACGCCATGCTGGACGTGTCCAGGCCGAACTTGCGCTCCAGCGTCGCGATCTGCTGCGGCGACAGCACGTCGCGCGCCGGTCGCTTGCAGTGCGGGCAAAGAACCGGGATCAACTTCTGGTTGCCGACCGCATTCAGGAAACTACCGGACGCCACCTCGTCCATTGGCAGCTTGAGCCGGCCACCGACCAATCGCATCACCGCGCCGAGGATGCTGTTTCCGTGCAGCGTCGTACGAACCGGGTGGCCGGTCAGCGCGAGCTCGGCGACCAAACCGGCAAGGACAGAGTCGCGCACTTCGCCGATCGTCAGGTCGTCGGGATCCATTCGCATCAGCGTGCGAACGACTTCGACGATCTTTCGGTTGGCGTCCTCTTCCGTTTCGTTCGGCCGGCGCTGGATCGAAATGTCCGACAGCCACGGCGCGGGAACCTCGGACGGCTCGTTGACCGCGAACTGCTTGATGCGGTCACGATTCGGCACGAGATAGGACATCGCGCGCAGCAATGTCGTCTTCGCTGACCCGGTTTCGCCGGTCAGGAACGTGGCGCCGCCGGTTACCTTGCCGAGACTCTCAAGGATCTCCAGTTGGCTCACCTCCAGGCCCATCTCCTGCGGAAGCAGCACCTTCACGTGTTTGAAGTTGCCGTCCAGCAAGCGCAGCGCGACGTCGAACCCGCCGACAAGCGGCGCGCTCTGCCAACGGATATTGACGAGGCTCATATGCGCAACCAGCGGAATCATCGCGGACTGCGGCGCCGATGGCTGGAACGTCTCGCCGGAGTTGGTGTTGCGTTGTACGAGATCCTGATAGGTCGCCGAGAGTGCCCGGCGCACCAGCGCCTTCGGCATCTTCCGGTAGGAATACATTTCTCCGTCGACGCGCAAACGCAGCTCGACGTCTTCTGCGTATTCCCGGTACTCGTAGTGAACGTCTCCCGCGCCGTACGCCGTCGCCGCCTCGATCACATCCCGGAACGCGCCGATGGCCCGGGACGACTCCGGTACGCTGGACGTCGCCCGCTGCTTTTCCGATTTGTAGAGCGCCGCAATCACTTCCTCGTCAGCGACCATCTCTTCGTGCACGGAAATATCCGCGCGCGCGAGGTCCTTCAGATAGGTCGCGTACAACTGGCTTTCGTGGAAGCGCTGCGTCGACACAACGATCGAGATTCCTGCCTGCAGCTCGACCGCAATGAACTCGCGGCGTGCCGATTCGCTGACGGCCAGCGCAGCGTTTTCATCGCGCTGGCACAACACCCGTTTGAACGTCAGCGCGTCTGCATGCACCAGACGCGGCCGACCCGTCTCGATCGAAACCTCCGGCGCCTCGGTCACGTCCGTGCCGATTCGGCGCACCGTCGGCGGGTCGTCGTATCCAGCCGGACGCGACGATGCGGTTTCGCGCCCATTCACTGCGTCCGCGTCCTGCGACTCGGACCGCTCGGGCACACGTGCTGCCTCATGCGCCGCGGCATCCGCCCGCGCAGCCGCCGGGCCCGCCTCGGGTTCCGACGAAACTGCCGTGTCGGCCTTCATCTCGAACGTCGAAGGCGGAATATCGGAACTCGCGGTCGTACGCATGTCGTCGGGCGTGGCACTCCCAACATCGTGAGCCGGCGGAACATCGACGGCGGCAGCACGCGGCGACGCAGTGTCCTCCTCGAACACCGGCACGTCTTCGATTTCATCCTGCGCGCGACGCAGCCTCATGCCCATCGTCATCGGTTGACCGTGATTCGCCTGCCGCGGGTTCACCGGTTTGCTCGTCGTTTTGAAACGCGGTTCGCGCGGGCGGTCGACTTCAGCGGCTGATTCGCCGCCATCCACCGGCTCTCGACCGACGATCGGCATCGCACTCGACGAGCTATCGGTAAAGCCCGCTTTGAATGCCTTGAGCCGGCCGAGCAAACCGCGCTTCTCCGGCTCCTGCGACTCCATCTCCGCAAAGAGGCTCATTGCGTGCCTCCGAGCGGGATACCCGGCAACGGCGCGCCGGCTGGCAACGGCGAACCCAGATCCACGAGCGAACGAACGGCGTTCGTTGCCGGAGACTGGATCGGCGCGGCACCGCGAATCGGCTCTTTCCACGTCCGCTTGCCTTCGGCCACGGTGACCGCGTAGCCGTCGACGCTCTTGACGCTCCAGCCGTTGAGCAACGTTGCACCGACCCGCGCCGGGTAGATCGCATCGCGGAACGAGTACAGGACATGGGCTCCGGTCTCGTCGTTGAACGCACCAAGGAACAAAACCGGCTCGGCATGCGCACGCGGCGGGCGGAGCGGTTTCTCTACCGGCTTCGGCTGAGCGTCAGCTGTCACACCGCTCGCGACGATGCCCGGCTGCGACTGCGACATGGCACCGGGCGGCAACATACCAACGCTGGGCGCACCCCCACCCAGTTGGCGGGCGAGATTCGCGCGCGCCAGTTGGTCAATGTCGTCGATCGACAGGCTGGCGCCAACGGGTCCGGCATGAGCGGACGCGGCAATGCCAACGCCCGCCGCGATGAGTGCGTGCTTAATCGAAAACATAGTATTTACCCTTCGCGGTGAAGTGAACGCCATACGACGATTCGCCCGTTTCCCTGTTGGGGGTCGCTGTCGCACCTTCATTAAGACGCAGGTCGACCGTCAGCGATTCGATCGTCATGTTCGGCGGCAGCTTGGCGAGCAGCGGTGATTGCCAGCGAAAACCTTCGATCGTCCAACCACCCTGTTTGAGCAACGGCCCGACACGCCCTCCTTCAACGGCGCCAGGTACCGCAATCAGAGACCGCGGTTCATCGAGCGTGACGACGTAGCCATAGGCGCGAAGCTCCAGGGTCTTGGACGACATGCGTTGCGGTGGCGTCTGGAGCATGTCGATAAACGCCTGCAAAGCGGGCCAATTCTTCGACTCACTCTCCTTCAGGGACACGACCTTCGGAACAGCCGGGCCTCGCCACTCGAGCGAAAGGCCGTCACGCGCGAACGTCACCGGACGCATGTCCGCAGTCGCTGCCTGTGCGAACCCAGCGAAGGTCCCCCCATTCCGGCGAAACTTCATCGTGCAGAACCCGGACGACGGACAGGTCGCCTCCTGGAACAACCACCCCTTGATGACCGTTTCCTTACCGCCAACGGCCGCGAGCAACGCAGGCGCGAGCTCGGATGCTCGCGGTTGCACGCGCGCGAACGCCTCTTGAACCGCCGTCGCGTACTGTTCGGCGAAGGTTGGAGCACGGGGCGGCGGCGGAGGCGGGGACAGCACATCCATCAGCTTGGGAACGCCGAACAACCCGCCGATCACGATCGCGATGACCGGAACCAGGGTCGGCACGGACATCGGCAGCTTCGTGACGCGACCGACCTTGCCGTTCGCGAGCAGCTCGCTCGCCTGGAACGGCTCATCAACGTCGCCGATCCGATCGCCCGTACCGAGCGTGTCGAGCTTCAGATTGCCTCTCAGGCATTCCTGCTCGATCTCCAAACGCCGCGATTGCGCCGCCTCGGGGGACAGCACTTCGTCGTTTCGCACCGCGCCACGCACCACGAAGATCAGGTAGATGCGTGGGCCGTCCTGCAGCAGGACCAGCGTCGCGGCGCGGCTCTTGATGCGCTCATGGAGGGCTACGCGCGCCGCACCCGAGTACAGGCGAGAACCTTTCACGTCGGGGGTATCCGGCATCGCAAAGCCGCCGATCAGGTCGGTACCAACTTTGAACTCGACGTAGTGCGTCGCGCCGAAGGCATCCGCATAGCGCCGGCGTTCGGCCTTTCCGCCCTTTACCGGGTAGGCCCGCCAGTCGATGCCGAACACAAGGCGTGCGCGCTTGTCGGTCGGCAGGGGTTCCGTGATGTGCATCATGATCACATCGACGGGACGACCGTCGCCTTCAGCATGATGATCTGGAACGTCTTCGCCTTGTTCCAGCTACCCGTGATGCCTGCGATGCCGGTATTCGTCGTGCTGTCGGCCTGATCCGTGATCGCGCCATACAGGACGATGGTCTGACCGTCCGACAGGGCAATCGTCTGGTCGTCCTTCGTGCCAACCGTATGTGCGAGCTGGATCTGCTGCTGAGTCTGACCAGACCCAGCGCCCGCGCTCGTAAACGGACCGTTGAGTTTCGAGCTGTCCGCCCAGTACGCGAGGACGATCTGGTTGTGATCGTTGACCGCGGGCAGGACGTTCACGAAATCGCCCGTGGTGATGGTGCCCGGCGTCAGACCCGGCACACCGCCGGACGTCGCCGTCAGCGAGCCGGACGACGGCGTGGTCGATCGCAGGTAGTCGTCGCTCTTGAACGACGCGACCGAGACCGGCAGGCCGTTGAGCGTCATCTTGGTCATCGTGTTGTCCTGCACCGTTCGACCGTACTGGTTCAACGCATTCACGACCGCATTGGTTCCAGAGAACGGCGCGTCCGGGCGCAACACGGAGACACCGACCGAGCCGCCACCCGTGGCAAGCGACGTCGGTGAGGAGAAGCTGATCGCGTAGCGCGCGAGGCCGGCATGCATCGCATTGAAGACAACGTCCGCGTTCATGCCCGCCTGGCTGCCCCGGTTCAGCGCGATCTGGATCGTGCGGACCGTGATGGCCACCTGACGCGTCGAGATCGCGTTTTCGTGCTTCAGCAGCTTCCCGATGTTGTCGGCCGCTTCCTTGGTGTCGTACACCATCACGAGCCGGCTCTGCGGGTTCACGCTCACCCTGCCCATGGGCGATTTGAGCTTCTCGATTTCGGCCGTGATCGCTGCGATCTGATCGAAGTCGCCTTCGCGCCCCGTCGATGTCTGCGCCGAGAACGAACCCGTGTTGCCGCCGGAGCTACCTCCACCGCCGCTACCCGACTGATTGCCGGTCGACGTGTCCATGCCCTTGCTCATCGTCGATTTGATCGACACCTTGCCGGGGATCGCGGCGATCTGGTACATGCGCGTGACGAACCGACTCACGTTGATCGTGCTGCCATCGAACGACCAGTCGAGACCCAGGTCGGTCGTCATGTTCTTCATGTACGTACCGGACCGGCCCGTGAATGCCTGTCGGTAGACCGGCTCTTCGGTTCTCGCGGTATTGTTCTGCCCCTTCGACTCCGTTTGGCCCGGCACCAGCGAGTCGCGTGGCACGAATACGTCCGGGCTCAGATGCACCGGGTAGCCCGTCGCGGTCGAAATCAACGTCGCGATCTGCTTGATGCCGAGGTTCGCGGGAAGCGTGACCGTCTTGTCGCGGAATACGGCCGGCAGCGTCGCTTCGTACGCGAGCGGCACCAGCCGGTCTCCCAGAAACGCGGTCGGCACGTCCTCGACGAGCGCCATCGGCGCGGGCCCCTTCCCAAGCGCGTCCGAGATGGTACGGTGTGCAGCGTCGTAGCTGTCGTTGACGTCCTGCTGCGTCACGGCGCAGCCTGCGGCCATCAGCGCAGCTGCGATCGCGACAGCGGATTTCAAAAGGTGAACACGCATGGTTCTCAGTCCTGGCAGTTGCCCGCGCGTGCGATCACGCGGATGACGTTGTTCGAGTGGCGGCACGCGCGCGTCGGCGTGCGCATGTGATTGGTCGCCTTCATCACCTGCTGCAGGACGGAGGTGAAGTCGCCCGTGAAGGACGCGTTGAACTCGAGCGGCAGGTCGTCGTCAATCTTCCAGGCGAGCTGCCAGCCCTGCTGCTGCAGCCAGCGGTCGAGCGCATCGCGCAGATTCACGTCTGCCGGCGTCACTGAGAACGTCAGCGTGCCGCTCGCGGCCGGCGCACCCGCGCCCGGCAACACGACAGCGGCGACGTCGGTAGACGGGGCCGCTGCCATGCTCGTCGGCGCGGAGATCGGTGCTGGCTGCAGCTGTGACTGCCTCGAATTCTCTACAGCAGCCGGTTGCGTCTTCGGCGCAGAGGCGAGCACCTGCCAGCCGTCCGCATCGATGGACTTCGCGGCGGGATCGGCCGCAGCGTGTGCCGCGATATGCAACACGGCCAGCGCCACCGCAACAAGCGCGCGCATCCGCGCCAGATTCGAATGTGTCTTCTGCATGGTTACCGGCCCTGTTGCATAAAGCGGCGATAGATCGCGCTGGCGTAGACGAGCTGCTTGGATGGCGTAACCGCGTTGTAGGCACCGACCGCCTTCCAGTTCGGGCCGAAGCGGCGGACGTTCGACGCGAGGATCCACGCGCCGACGTAGGCACTGACGCAGCCGTTGAAGAGATGCTCACGACGGATGCCGTAGCGCGCCAACGTGGGTAGCCAGGACGTGTTGATCTGCATGAGCCCGATGTCCTCGCTGCCGTTCGTGTTCCGATTCACCGCATTGGCCCGCATGCCCGATTCGTGCTGCGCGATCACACGCAGCAGCCGCGGATTGACACGGTGAAATGCGGCCGCGTCATCAAGGCAATCTGCGCGAGCGGGCAGCACGGCGAACGCCATCATCGCGGCAACGATCGATACGATGTGCTTCACGACGTTGGCCCTCCGCTCGCCTGCAGCGTTGCGTCCGGCGTTTCGCGATAGACGACTTCCTTACGGCGCTTGACGTGAATCGTGTTGCCGTCTGCGGTCACGGTGAACAGATCGGAGGTGCCCTCAAACATGAAGTAGCGGCCCTTCTGCTCGCCGATACCCAGGTTTCGCGCATCCGTCACGCCGACCCGCACAACCGATTCTGCGAACTTGAAGTACGTCCGGCCCTCCCGGTCGAACACGGCTTCGAGCTTCGCCGGGTTCGGTTGATCGAAGTCGTAGACCGTCTTCGCGTCCCGCGTCACCTCGACGCGGTTTGTCGCATCGGACACAATGAAACGTTCGGCGCGGTCGATCGTCATCACGCTCTTGGCCTCGTCCCAGCTGGTACGCAACGTCTTCCCGTCCGGTGTCTTGAACGTGACGGCCTTCGCCGGTTTCGCCGTGAAGCGGATCTGCATATGCGTGTCGTCGCCATCCCGGATCGCCTGAGCGCCAAAGCGTTCAGCCAGTTGCGACACCGGCGGCGGTTCTGCCGTGACTCGCGCGACGACGCGATTCAGGCTGGCTTCGTCGGCATCGGGGCCGGCCGACGCATAGTTCAACGCCGCTGACTTCGGCGGGTCGCGATGCAGCCGCACGTGCCGCGCGCCGAAATCGACATCTGCGTACAGCCCGGTTTGCGTCATCAAGCGATCGAGCGCCTGCATCCAGTTCTCGCCGTCGCGCGTCGCGAACAGCTCCGAGGTCGTCAGATCAACGTCCTTCTGCGCGGAACCCGTCCAGCCCTGCGGGACGAGCGACTTGACCACGTTGCCAACCGGCATCGACGCATGAAGCGCGCGGACCGGCGCGAGCGCTGAGCGCGTGCCGATCAACACCAATCGGTTCGTGAAGCCATCGAATCCGGCTGGTTGATCATCCTTCATCGCAGCCAGTGCGCCGGTGCCGCCGATGAAGGTGTTCGCCTTCTTCCACCGGGCTGTGGCCGAATGGGCACCGACCTTGTACGTGATCGACGCCGGCGTGCCTTCCACGACGACGTACGGGCCTTCGGTATGCCCCCCTTCGGCGACGATGACCTGGCCCGCCCGCGGCTGGATATAGGTTTTTGCCCCGTCGTTGAAGATCAGTGCCGGCCGCTCGGAGATGCCGCCGAGGATGTCGTAGTCGAAATCGAACGGGTCCGTGTTCGCCGCCGATGCGGCCACACACACAATCGCCGACGCGACGCACGCGAGAATCTTGGTCGTGTGCTTCACAGGCCTGCCTCGATCAGGGAAAGTTGTCGAACGAACCGGGCAAGGTACGAGCGACCGGGATTGGGATTCGCGCTGTGGTAATAGGCAACCGCCTTCGCCACCGAGTCAGTTCGCGCAAAGTTCTCGGTCAGAATCGCCTCGGCGACCGCGACGTTGGTCGCTGGCGCGAGCGCGTCCCATGCCGAGGCGAAGCGCTTGCCGTGGTAGCACCAGTTCACCTGCATGAGGCCGACGTCGAAGTCGCATCGCTCGCGCGCGAGCAGCGTCTCGATCGCCTTGTAGGCTTCTTCGCGCGACTTGAAGAAGAAGCCCTGCCCTTCAAAGTTCAGGGTCCATGGCCAAGCACGGCCGCGGTAGTTCGATTCATTCAGCGCGATGCCCGCGAGGATCTTGGGATCGACGTTGGTGTGCAGCAGCTCGAATGGGACGACCGCACGCGAGCACGCCCATCCACCTCGCCGCTCCACAAGGGCTGCCTGCGCACCGTCATCCAGCACGGGTGGCTGGAGCCAGCCGCGGTCGATGAAAAGGTCGTCCAGTGCGACATCGCGGCCGTCGATCGAGACCGTGAGGCCCGCTTCGCTCGAGCTGCGCACGGGCTGGCCGATCAACGGCGATGCCCATTCGACGAACGCGTCGAGTCCGCAGTAATAGACCGGCTTGCCCGGCAGCATTGCCACGCGGCGCACCGCGCCATCCTGAATGACGACGCTCACCGGGCTGATCACCTGCGCGATCACCGCCGAATGCGCGGCTGCGCTCGCCAATGCCACTACGGCCGCGAAAGCCATGCGCTTGATCATCGGGGCTCCCGGTACGGCTCGAGCACCATGTCGCGATTGATCTTCATCATGAAGTGCCGTTTGCCGGGCTTCGACGAGATCGTCGGCGGGATGTTCTTGTACCGATCGAGCACCGACTGGGCGGTTTGCGCCGCGATCTGACCGCCCGTGCTGCCCACCGTGGTGACGCCAAGCGGGCCAGTCGTCGTGCTCTGGTCGCTGTTGGAGAATGCTTTAACCAGGATGGCCGTCAGGAACGAGGTCGAGTAAATCTTGATGAAGTGGTTGTTCACGTCACCACTGAAGCCGGCCGTGCCATCGCCGTCTGCACCTTGTGCGCCGTACAGCGGCACGTGCTTGCCGTTCGGCAGCCGCATCTCCGCTCCGGCAACGAGAATCGACTCCTGCCCCGGCTGAATGTCCGAGCTATAGGGCGCAACGATCGTGGTGCCCCACGGGATCACCAGGCAACGCCCGTCGCCATTGTTCGCATACACATCGCTTTCGACGATCAGCGACGCAGTGCCAGGACGATCGGAGTTGAGCGCCTCGTTCGAGAGAACCGGAATCTTCGCTGGCGGTGACAGCGTGCAGCCTCGCGACTGGCCGACAAATCCGGTTCGCGCGAAATCCTTGTCGCCTTCGCTCAGCTGCGCGACGTCGTGCATGAACGCGTTGTCGCGCTGCTGCGTCGTCATCGGTCCCGCAGCTTGCCCGCCGCGCGAAGCCAGAGCAGCCTGCGCCGTCGCTTCCTTCATCGCAGCATCCTGGGCCGCTGCCTGCTGGAGCAGCATCTGTTGCGGCGAAATGATGCCGTTCGGCAGTTGCGGCTGTCCTTCCTTGACCTTGACGCCCGCGCGGAAGATCGGAGAGACGTAGATACTGTCCTGGTCGTTCGCAGCCTTCAGCTCCGCGGTACTCGCGCTCGGCAAAACGGCGTCGGCCGAGAGCGTCGGCTTCTTCGCGTTCGCGGCTGCAGCCGCGCTAGCTGCGGCTGCGGCTTCCGCAGCGCGCC
Organism: Burkholderia sp. 9775_39; assembly: GCF_015712225.1. Lineage (NCBI taxonomy): Bacteria > Pseudomonadati > Pseudomonadota > Betaproteobacteria > Burkholderiales > Burkholderiaceae > Burkholderia > Burkholderia sp. 9775_39. Next base: position 100,640 of record NZ_JACCQC010000023.1, read on the forward strand.
GACGTGCTTCGGCCTGTTGCTGCTCGATGATCTTGTCGACGTCAGCTTTGTCGGCGTTGCTCTTGTCAACCGCTTCGGCCGCTCGTTCGCGCTTCGCTTTCAGCGCTTCTGCCTCTGCCTTATTCGCTTCGACGGTCTGCGTGTAGAAGCCGAGCGAGCCGATGCCGAGGGCCGCAATCGCGCCGATCGCAATCATGACGTTGCGGGGCACCTTGCCCTTGAACAAGGCTTTCTCTTCCGGACTGGTCCGATCTATCTGCTTTGCCATACCGCCCTCAGAACCCAAACAGGCCGCGACGGCCGCGCGTGATCGTCACTTCCTCGCCCGGTCGCGTGAGCTTCACTTCGTCAGCCAGTCGCTGAATGACGATGTACGGCCCACGGCGGATGAAGTTCGGGCTAACAATGTCGCCACCGTCGTTGATGGTCGGCACGGCGAACGGGGTACGCGGCGGCATCCGGATCCAGATGAACGTGCCATCGTCGAAGACCGTCTCGGGCTTGAGCGAGCTCGTTCCAGAAACTGTGTATTCGAAGTTCAGCTTGTCCGGCGGCACGCCGATCGGCCCGGAATCCGATTGACCAGCTTGGTCAGCATCACGATCGTCGCCCGCGGCATTCGCGCGCGGGCGCACTTTCGCCATCAGCGAGTTCGGGTAGTTGAAGCGGACGTTCTGATAGAACAAGCCGCCGAGCGGTGACGAGACGAGCGTCAGCTCGTACTCGCGCTTGTTCGTGCTCAGATGCAGGGTGTTGACGAGGCCGGGCTTTGTCGGCTTGACGTACACGTGGTTTGCGCCGTCGGTATCGATGACCCACTGGACCGAGTCGCCCATCGCCGGCTCGCTGATCAGGCTCTCACCGCGCTCCAGCTCGATCGTCGTGAGCTTGAGTGGGGCCGTCATCACGCGGTAGATCTGGTCGCGGCTGTACGGAAAGACAGCCATGCGCGCATCGCCGGGCATGGTGATGGGATCGGCGCCGGAGTTGTATGGATTCACCGGGTTCATCGCGTCGCCGATGATGCTGCCGACATCGAACCCGGGAATCGGCGACACAGGGTTCGCCGCACTCTTTGCAGCGAACGCATTGACCGACGCTGCGATCAACGCGAGCGCGCCCCAGCTGAGAAGGGAACGTGTTCGTTTCATGCGCCGGTTTTCTGGAGGGTGAAGAACGGGTAATAGAGGCCGTACGGATTCGTGCCCAGCACGTCCTCCGCGGTCGGGGGGATGATCTGGTAACGCATCGTCAATGCAAACCGGACGTCGACAGGCTTGTCTGTCGGCGATTGACGCGTCGACGTCGTGAATTCGACGACGACGGTCGAATCCTCCAGCAGCGAGACGTTGGTGACCTTCGGCTCACGGACCAGCTTCGGATTGGTCGTGATCTGGTCGAACGGTTTGTCGTCGCTGATCCACGACGCGAACTGATTCTTCGCGTTGCCGACCATCTTGGCTTTGACGGCGTTGATGTTCTTGGCGAGGCGCGAGGTTCGGATGTCGTCGGTGAGAACCGGCTCGATCGTGAACCAGTGCTCGACGTCCTGTTTGATCGCCGTGCGCTTCGCCTGATCGTCGGGGTTGTACGCGGCCAATTGCTTGACCAACGGGTTCCCGCCGGCATCCGACGAGACACCATAGGCGCGCACTACCGACGGCGGCGGTTGCCGGGTGTACACCGCACCACCTGCGATGATCGCGAGGATGAAGCAAAAGGTCTTCCAGTGATTGGCTTCGATGCGCAGACGCGTCCCCTGGTCGAAGATGATCTTTTCGGGATCGTCGTTCGAGTAGTGGCCGGGCGCCGGTGACAGGGCGACCTGCTTCTTGCTACGGGGAAAGAGTCGAGGGAATCGCATCACGGGGTTCCAATTGGGACGGATCAATTGGAACAGCCGAGGCGACAACGGCTCGTGGGAAAAGAGCCGTTATTTCAGGGACCTTTTCGCGACGGCTAGGATTGCCGGCCACGGGCGCCAAGCCGCGCAACCGGTTGCGGGGCATACGGCAAAAAGCCCTATGAAAATCGCGAGCTTTTCGGTCTTGCGTTTACTACTACGTCGATAGAATCAGTGCACTGTCGTTGCACGCGTTGCACACCTCACTATGGGGGCGATGAAACGGCGGTCATTCGCAAATCATTGTTTTCGCACGATTCTTGACCCAGTCCTCGCTCGAGGAATCCCGGGGCCGCCCCTCAACCGGTTGAGAGGCATTTTTCAGAAACAACAACAATTGACGATCAACGATCGTCCGCTCCCATGACCCTTTCCAATTCGTGTAATAGTTCGGCCGCTGACAAAACAGCCATCCTGAGAGGTCGCTCAGCCGCGATCGCGCGACATGACGATCTTCGCGGGGCGAGCTCTCCCCCCGTAGTACTGGGCAATTTCTATCGGGAGCAGTTGGATCAGCAGCTTTGGCCGAGTCAAGCAACGCTCGCTGCGGACTTCAACGTGTCGAAGGCCATGGTCACACGGTCTATCCAAGCCTCCCTACTTCCTCCCGAAGTGATCTCCTCTTTCGGCGGGCCATGCCAAATCTCATACCGGACAGCAGAAATCGCTACGAAATTGATCCGTGAAGTTGGTAAGGATATTGTCACGCGCAGGGCCCTAACCGTGCCCGCCAACTTTGCTCCATCGAAAGTAATATCGATCCTGTCTACGGGCAAAGTTCAAGCCGAAGACGGTGTCGAACTTCGATTGTCGCTAGGTCCGAACGGTAGGCATCTCAGAATCGATGCGCGTCATATCGACCTCGTGGTTCCCCATATTCCTCTACTGCAGGATCTGTTGAACACTCTCCTTCCGTCGGTCCTTCCGCGAAGACGCTGACGACGCTTTGCGGGTGGGTGACAGATTCCGACCTCGAAGCACTTGCCATACGATCGGTGACATTATCCGACCCAGTACTTTCGGCAAACTGCCGGAACGAGAGAAGCCACGAGAGCATATGGTGACGGTTTCCGACCCAACGGCTGTCGAGGGGTGACATTTCCCGACCCGAGGCAACCGTCGTCAAAGGTGACAAATTCCGACCTGCTGACTTACCACGAACAGTGACAAATTCCGACCTTCCGACGCGCGGGTCGCGAAAGTGACGTTTTCCGACCCGGTGGGCTACACCGAAAGGTGACACGATCCGACTTGCGGGCGACGTCAATGGTGACAAATTCCGACCCGTTTTGATGTTTTGAGAAGTGACATATTCCGACCTTAGACCGCCGCTCTGTTCCCCTCTCGGACGCTGGGCTTCGGGCCAAAAGTGACGTTTTCCGACCCAAGATCGCTTCCGTTCTATGACTTTTTCCGACCCGCGAGATAGCTTCTCTGACGACGAACCGCCCCACGTTATAGGAGTGACTGTCTTAGCTTGCAGTAAAGGTGACGTTTTCCGACCCGGCACCCAAGCTAAGGGTTTGCACAGGGGCTTGCTCGGTTGAAGGTGAGTGAGTACTTAGTAGCTTTCGGCCATTGAGGTCGGAAAGCGTCACCTTTAGCGCTGGCAAACATGTGCTTGCGACCAATCAAGAGTGGTTCGGGGGCGCGACAGGCGCATTGGGGTCGGAAATTGTCACTTTTCAGATGTCCGGCGAACGCCGGAGGTCGGTGTAGGGGTGGATTTTGTTGTATAGAAGCAACTTTCTAACGGTGCTCTTTGTAAGACAGTTTGTAGAACCGTTTGTAAAACCTTTTGTAAACGCTGTGCCCTGCCTCGCACAGGCTTGTCAGTTAAGGCTTTGCCGGGTGTCACAGTAATGAAACTGTGACGTTTGCCGACCTAGAGGTGACGCAATCCGACCCTAAGTAGACACAATCCGGGCCGGCAGTGACAAATTTCGACCGTTATCCACAACGGTGACTTGCAGCCTGGCCATGTCACCTTATAATTGTGACACTCACCGCTGAAGGTCACCTTTGTGAACAAAAAGGCAAAAAACCAGTCCGAGCCCGCTCAGGTCGAGATCGTTGAGATCGAGCCTCTCAAGATCGAGCCGTTGGACGAACCGCCTCTGGACGGTGACGGCCGAGTGCGGGGCACTGTTGCCATGAGTCGCGCGCTGGTCAATGCGCAGCAAGGGCTGACCCTCAACGAGAAGCGAGTCATGATGGCGGCGCTGCGATGCATAGACAGCAAGAAGTCACCATACTTGCATGGTAAGGGTAACGGCTATGTGAGTGTTCGTGTACGAGCCGACGAGTTCGCCGCCCTTGCAGCACTTGCTCCGCGGTCGGGTGAGAAGCAGGCAACCGCTGCGTATGAGGGACTGAAGGAAGGCTGTGCGAGCCTTCAAAAGCGCCAACTGACGTATATGGATGGCCCGAGGAAGGTAGTACTGAATTGGGTGTGGAAGGCGGTTTACCACGAACGAGAAGGATGGGCAGAGGTTTCCTTCTCTCCGGATTTAACGCCCCATATCTTCATGTTGCAGCGGCGGTTCGTCTCGTATCAACTTGAGTTTGCCCGAGGGCTACAGTCACTTTACTCGTGGCGGCTCCTCGAACTATTGATGCGCGAGCGGGATCGAGGCCGGCTCCTGATAACGTTGGAAGATTTCCGGCATGTGCTTGAAATTCCTGCGACGTACCGCTTTGCCGACATCAAGCGTCGGGTAATTGAAACCGCCGTGAACGAGCTGAACGCAAAGGCAGACCTTGTGATTTCCTGGACACCGGTGAAGCTTGGTCGCGCTGTGAATTCGCTCGATTTCAAGTTTATCCAGAATCCGCAAAGCCGCCTGGCGCTGGACGGTGAGTTGCCCTTTGAAGAATCCAGTGCGGCGGCAACTGCCGGAAGCTGAAGCGCGACCGTCCCGCAGTAGTTCCGTCGCGCTACATTGCTTTGGGGGACGGCACGGAGTGAATGCCAGCTAAGCTGCGGTGCCTAGCCGGCAGACATACCTAGGTATCGCACGTCCCTACTTCAGTTGATGACCGTCTTCGGCAAGGAGCTTTTTGAAGGCGGCAACGTATGCCTCGGCTTTTTCGGCCGAGCCTAGAGCGAGGTCCAGACGGACCTTCCCATCGCCCCACTCCTTGATCGCACCGATCTCGGCCCCGTCAACAGTGGACACCTTGTACTGTCGCGAAAGGGACTTACGTGGGGCTCGGCCATTCTCGAGACTTTCGCGGATAGCCTTCACCTTCTGGAACGGCAATTCCTCGTCACGAATGCGCTCCGCGAATGCCAAGGTGCGCTTCTCGTCCGATGCCTTTAGGAACAGGGTGAGTTCGTAGCTAGTCGATAGGCCAAATTGTTTGGGATGCGAACCGATTACGTCCAGGACGGATTGCGGCAGATCCAGGAGCGCGAGGATTTTGCTGACCTTGGATTTGCCCTCCTCCACCAAGACTGCCAGTTCGTCATTCGATTTTGCATGACCTTGATCGAGAAGCTTCTTGTACCCGAGTGCGACGTCCAAAATGGTTTCCTGCTCGCGCTCGTTGTTTGCGGCTCGCGCAAGGCGGTAGAAATCGATCGGATCCAGGCCTTCGAGAAGCTTCACATCCAGCGTCTCGGAGCGATTCCTGAGCGCGCCAAGCTTTCGGAACTGGCCGTCGATCAAGATTGCGCGATCCGGAAAGTCGGGGTGGCGTCCGGCGAGCACAGGGACGAGTTGGCCATCTCGCGCCATTGAGGCTGCGCGTGCGGCGATGAGCTCTTCTTTGTAGATCGTGCGACTGTTAAGCGGGTTGTCGTCGATATGACTTATTGGCATCGTTATGTACCGCGCCTGCACCTTCCCCGCTTGTTCCAGGCTTGCCAAATACGCTTCTGCAGACGATCTTGTCGGGGCAGCGACGTTCTCCGTGGGCTGATCCAACAGGCTGCTTCGACCGCTCAATGCCTCATCCACTCGGTCGAACCTCGAAGGTGTCGCCGTCTCTCGCATTGTTTTGTCCCGCTTTACGCCGGCATTAATCGCAGCAGAGAAGTCCTTTTTGCTCATGCTTGCACCTCAAGAACTTCGAGAATTTCGTCAACAAGATCATTCAGTTCTTTGTGGGCCGCTTTGGCCGAGCGGAGTTGAAGGACTGTAGCCCCAGATACCTCAGCTTCCTTGTATGCGGTCCGGAAGCCGAGCTTCGTTTTAAGCATGGGAAGCTCATCGTCTCCAGCTGCAGCTTCAAAGATCTGCTTCACGATCGTGACGTTCTGGTTCATGTTCGCGAAAGAACGGAGCTTAAGATCCGGGTTGCGGATCTGGGCCTCCATCCCCAGTTTTTTTGCCTCCTGAACCGCCCAGAGATTGCCGCCCGATGCTGCGATGGGAATCAGTCCCAGATCGGAAATGAGGAGGGCAACCGAAGGCGCTGCCGATTTAATGGCGGGCGGACAGTCTATGACGATAAAATCATAGTCATTCACGTATTTTGCAATCTCCCGATCCGGCCGGGGACTTAGCGCTAGGTTCGAGATAGCCGCCGGGTACGGTCGATCGTCCGGCGCCGCGCCGACTGACAGTGTTGCGGTGCCCTGCTCATCCAAGTCGACGAGCATGGTCCGGTGGCCTCGCAGGCCCAAGGCGCCTGCGATATTGGTCGAGGTCGTCGTTTTTCCCGACCCTCCCTTCTGATTGAAGACGGCAATAATTTTTGCGGCCATGCGTTCTCCTCATGCAACTAGTGCTCGGACAGGACCAGTTTCTACGTAGAAACTGCGCGCCAAGCGGCTGCCGGGAATATTAAGACGACATCAGGAAAATATCAAGAAAAACGACGTGATTTCGAGAGGTTCTAGAATCGCAGCAACGACTCAGCTGAAACTATAGTTTGGTGTGCGCCGCCCCGGAGCAGTTTCTACGTAGAAACTTAGGGTGTGGCCAGCGGCGTCTTTGGTGGCCTGACTTTGTGGTGGAGGAATCTGCGAATTGAACGTAAACGGGCAGTCGCTGGCGTCCAATATTTTGAGTCGCGTGCAGTTTCTCACCCATTGTGCTGCCTCCCTTCGGGCAGTTTCTACGTAGAAACTGCGATCGCGTACTGCGGGCGCACGCAACGTTTTGCGGCGGGGAAGCTTATGCGAGGCGCGTCGGAGAGGACTTTTCGGACCGATGGGAGGGATTCAGTTACTAAAAACCGGCTGAGATAAGCGATTACAGACCGCAACCCATCCATCGCTCGCATATTGACCGCGCGGAATGCTCGCGGCCCAAGTTTCTACGTTGAAACTACGGGCAATGCCTTTGGTGCGGTACCAGGGGCAATTGCTATCTGGCGCTGGCCCTTCGAGTTTCTACGTTGAAACTGTCACGAGCTTGCACGACGGAAGCGACAACGAACTGCTTTGCCAGCGGAAGGAATTGTGCGGATTGCAAGTGATACGTCGTCGTTTGGGATCATGTGCAAAGTTTTTGGTTTTTCTTATATACTGATTTTCTGCTGCGCACCCGTAGATGGCCGCGGCGTACTCTCGATCGCAATGTGCGGGATTATCTGGGAGATCGGTGGCCTGTAAGGGCGGAAGTCGGAGATAATCTGGTAGTTCGACAATTCACACGGAGCTAACTCCAACTTAATCTTGGAGAAGTCGACGGTGGGACGTCATCGCTCCCGATGCTGGTGTTTCGTCAATCACCTTCAGAGTGGCAGCCAGATCAGTAATATTGGCGTCGCAGCTTCTTCCAATTCTGGGCGACTCCCCATCAAGCGACTTTGATAACCCGAGCTGCACTAAGCTCCAGCTAGTCTAAGGAAGGTCTCAGCCTCTCGGTATTGGCGTCCAAGCTCCGCAGTCGCATAGATCGATGTGGTGTCGAGCGAATCGTGACCGGCGAAATTCCGCGCACTCTCGAGACTCATCCCATTGGCCAGCGCATGCGACACGAAGGTGTGGCGTAGCCAGTGCGGGCTGGCTGCGCTGAAGGCACGCGCGTGCGGCGAGTCCTCACGCAGTGCTGCGGCGGTCGCCGTCGCAAAAAACTGCCTAACCGCCTTATAAAGTTGGATCGGATGGATCGGCCCGGTTTGCCGCGCGCGCGCCGCGAGTTCGGGCGTTGGATCGGTTTTGCTTGCCTTCGCCGCGCGCCGGATCCGGCCGATCTCGGCATTCGACAGCAGCGCCGGGATCAACGGGGTGGCGGCAGGGCAGGCGAGGGGATCGCGCGGCAGCCCGCGCGATTCCAGATAGTCGCCCATCAGATCCAGCACCGCCGGCACCAGCGGCACAAAGCGCTCCTTCGCGCGCTTGCCAACCACGCGCAGCAACCGAATCGTGCCCAGCTCAGGGCCGGCGTAACGCTCCTGCACGTCGTCCGTGAAGGCCCCGCACAACTCGGCACGTCGCAGCCCGGTGCTGTACGCAAAGCTCAGCACGAAGCGCATGCGTGTCGCCGCGGCCGTGTCCGGCATCGCGTCGAGGACGCGCATCGCGAAGCGCCAGGCATCGGAGGTCAGGCCGCGCTCGATCTGCAGACGCGATTTCGCGGCGACGCGCCGCTCGTTGCCGGCGGCGTCGTGTGTCGACCCAGTGAACACGCGCACCTTCGCGAATGCGTTGTGATCCAGATACTGCGCGTCGACCAGCTCGCCGAAGAATTTCTTCAGCGCGGACAGCGCATCCTGCCGGCTTTTGATCGACAGCGGCCCACGGAACGGCCGCCAGCCCAAATCGCCGCGATGCGCGGTGCCCGTCATGACCCATTGGCTGGCCGGCTGCGGATCGACCAGGAACCCGTTGATGTAGTCGCGCGCATCATCGGTGTCGAGGCTCGACAGCGCCTTGCGCTTCACGAAGATCGCCCACAGCAGCAGCCGCTCGGCTTCGGTGCGGTAGCGCTGGCGCGTATGTGGGTTCTCGTAGTCGGCGAGCCAGAAATCAATCGCCTCGCGGTCGTTGTTGGCGCGACTGTTGTTCCTGACGAGATTGCGGTGCGTGCCATGCGAGCCGTCCAGCTCGGGCGGCAGCAAGAAGCGCTCGAGCGGCACGATCGCAGTGACGGGACCGGCCGCGGCCAGCTGCGGTCCCGCCAGCGTGCGCTCGGACGGGTGGATTTGCACGCCGGCGGCGAGCTGCAGGCCGGAGACGTCCCCGTAGTGCGCGAGCCACGCGGTGATGCGACGCGCGCCGACTTCGCCCAGGCGCGGCACGCGTCGGTACCAGCGGTAGCCGAGCGCGTTGATCGACTCGACCAGCTTGCCGATCGTGGTGAGGCCGACGTCGGCGAGACGCAGCGCGACGGCGGTATCGAACCAGCCGAGCACGTGGTGCTCGGGGCGTGGATCCTCGACCACCAGACGCGCGAGCGCCTCGAGCGCCGCCATTTGTCGCGCGCGCAGGCGGGCGTTGCGCTGCTGCCGACGTAGGGTCGCGCCGGCGTCGGTGTTCGCGACGGCGTCGGTGTTCGCGACGGCGTGCCGGGCGGCGAACAGATCCAGCAGCTCTTTCTCGGTATAGAAGCCGTCCGGATCGTGCTCGGCGGCGAAGTCGTCCAGCGATGGCGTGGATTGCGCCGGCGCGTCGGCCGCTGGCGTCGCGGCAAGGGCGGCCGGACGAATCGCAAGGAGGCGCGCGGTCGCGAAGTCCTGGCGCTTGCGGGCCGCGGCGACGAAGGCCGTGACCAGCCAGGTGCGGGTGGCGGCCGCCTTGCGCGCGTCGCGACCAAATTCGAGGTACTGGTCGGCCAGCTCGGCGAGATCCAGTCCTTCCAGATAGCCGCGGAAGAAGGCAAGGTGCTGCAGGCCGATTCGGCGCGCGGCGGCCGCTTCGCGGCGTGCGGCGCGCGAGCGAGACTTGCGGCGGGCAGCCGGCGTGGTCGCGCGGCGCGGCGTGGCCGGCAGCTCGCGGAACTCGACATCGAGCACGTCAGGATCGTCGGCGGTCGTCATGGGCGGATTCGAGAGCGGTACGTAAAGCGTGTTGTTTGATACACATCCTGCGGCGTGCGCCGTTTCGTCCGATGAAGTAAAACTTCTACTGGCCCGACGGAGCCGATCCATGCGGAACGTGGTCGGCCGGCCTCAGATGAACAAGATTCGCTTCTCCAATTTCGGAAAGAAGAGTCGAAAATCTCGATATGGAGAAGGCAATGTTGGAAATCTCAGGCGGTCGACGGCATGGATATCGCAATCTCGTGGAACATCGTAAAATGAGGCGTGCTTCGCCTAACGGATTGTTTCGAAAAGGCATTTCGCGTTTCATGTGTTGATGTTTCACGGACTTCTTGAAAGAGGCGCGTTTTTTGGTGCCGAAAAACTCACTGAAAAAGCCGCTCTTCCTGTTCAACACCAGTTGGGATTTGGTTTGTATTGTTTGATACGTGTTTCGTAGTATTTTATTGATCCGTCAACGCGCCTTTTAGCCCTAGCGGTTTCCCTATCCGTCACTCCCACCTTTCGTGTAGTAAAACGTGTGCATAACTTGCATGGAGCGCGCGATGCGTTCACCACGTTTCCGAAAGGCGGCTACCGACGTGCGTCCGTACGGCGCACATCGGTTCGACGTGTTCGGTCCCAAGGTCGGCAGGAGGCTGACGTTGTTTGGCCGAAGCGCGCTTCAGCTCTGGCTGCGGCTGGAATCCGCCCCACAAGTGGTTACCTATTGCGAGCGACCGCTGCTCGTCCCGGAGGCGAGAGGGAGTCGGGCTGCGGACTTCTGGGTTTGTACGGACTACGGCGAGCAGCTGCATCTGGTTTTGCGATCATCCGAAGCGACGATCGCTGCAAAGGGGCTTCGCGTGTATCCGGCGCTCGACGCGTGGTGTCGGGCGAACGCAATGACGGTGCACACCATCCTCCCGAATCAACTCGATGATCCCGAGCTGCTGTGCCAGAACAGGCTCACGATGTTGCATTACCTCGCGGCGAACACCGCAGCAGTCGGAGATGAATTTTCCCGTGCCATCTCGACCGCGTGCGATGGCGGCTTGACGCTGGCCGAACTGGAACAACGGTTTGACGCCCTTCATCCTGAACTCGTGCGTGCCGTCGCGTTTTCATTGGTCCTGAAAGGCATGCTGGACTGCCCAACTATCGCCTCACAGCCTCTCGGACCCAATAGCCGCTTGGTGACGCCATGAGATCGATTGCCTTCGGGACGCTACGCTTCGATCGCCGCTCCATTCCCGCTGAGCTGGTTGACCTCAGCCAGTGGCCCAGTGCTGTTGATTTCCACCGAGTCTTAACCCACCGGGGATGCGGCTATTTTCTTGGACTGATTTACGTTGCTAACCCAAGGCTTTCACGGTACTCGATGGGGCTGAGATAGCCAAGGGAGCCCTTGATCCGTTTCTCGTTGTACCAGCGAACGTAGGCGTCCAGTACCTCAACGAACTCCGCGATGGTCGTCGAACGCCAGTCTCCTGGATAGAACATCTCGGTCTTTAGCCTGCCGAAGAATCCCTCACAGGCCGCGTTGTCCGGTGAACAGGCTTTACGCGACATGGAGCGGATCAGCTTAGCCTTCGCAACCCGCGATAGCCAGCCAGGCCAACGGTAGTGGCCACCCCGATCGGAATGCACGATCGGCGTCTCGTCGTCCTCGGTCACGGTCTCGATAGCCGCATCTAACATGGAATTCACGAGCTCTGCGTCGGGGCTTGTGCCAATCGACCAGCTGACTACCATCCCATCGAAGCAGTCGATCATGGGCGATAGATATACCTTCCCCGCAGGAATCTGGAACTCGGAAATATCCGTCACCCACTTTTCGTTGGGGGCGTTCGCGTGGAAATCGCGATTGATGATGTTATCTGGGGCAGGGCTGATTTCCCCGATATAAGAGCGATATCGGCGCCGCTTGGGCCTTGCTGCGTGGAGGCCGCCTTGTTTCATGAGGCGACGCACGACTTTCTCCGATAGAAACACTCGTTGCCTGCTAAGCGCTGCTTGCACCCGACGATAGCCGTAGGATCGGTGATTGTCCTCGAAGATCTCTGCAACGGTACGACGGACATCTGCATATTTGTCGGCAACCCGTATGGGCGACCGATGATAAAAATAGGAGCTGCGCGCCAGGCCCAACCGCTCAAGCAGCTCAGTCAAACCGTATTCTTCTCTCAGGGCGTCAACCAGTTTCGTCTTCTCCCGATTGCTCAGGAGTGGCAGGTCGACGCCCAGGTCTTTTTTTACGAGTTCATTCGCCTTCTTCAACAGGTCGTGTTCAAGCTTCAGATTGCGAATGTCGCGCCGGAGCTCTTCGACCTGCCGCTCCAGTTCGTCCCGATCCGTCTCTGATGGTGATCCCTTGTCGCGCTTCATGGATGCAGGGGCCCCTCGGCCGAGTAACTGGTTCTTCCAGTTGTACAGCGACACCCTGTCGACGTCCAGCTTTTGCGCCACCGCCTGTGCACTTCCTTCCCGTGTGCACAGTTCGTACACCGCGAGCTGCCTGGTCGCCAATGACACGGCCGGTCGGCCTGCCTTGCCAACCACGCGTTTCCTGGTTTCCGGATAGCGCTCGCGAACCCACGCCGTCTGAGGTCAGACGGAATTCGTGGAGGCCAACGGGTTAAGCAGCGATCTGATTCAGATAGAAACGCTGCGTGAACGCGACAGGCGATTGGTAGTTCAGACGCGCCTGCGTGCGCTGCCGGTTGTAGAAGATCTCGATGTATTCGCTGATCGCCAGGCGTGCCTGCTCACGTGTGGCGAAACGTTGATGATAGATCAGTTCATTCTTCAGCGTTCCCCAGAAGGATTCGATCGGGGCGTTGTCGTAACAGTTGCCACGGCGGCTCATCGACGCGCGCATGTCAAACTGGCCGATGAGTGCTCGATAGGCGAGCGCGCAATATTGCTTAGGTTCAAGGAGTCGTCGCAACATCCATCGTTATGTTGCGGATAACAGTTCGTGGAATGCTTCCGCTGGCGTTTTCCATCCGAGCGTTTTACGTGGTCGAGAGTTCAGTGTGTTCGCGACCGCG
>NZ_JACCQC010000024.1:0-112121 GCF_015712225.1 Burkholderia sp. 9775_39
ATCCGCATAGGGCGGCCCGCCCGTGTATCGCCCCTCCGGTCCGAACCGCGTACCGGGCGGGCCGCCCTATGCGGATCGGCCGAGCTTCGCACCGCCGGCGGCACGCCACGATCGTCGCCCGCCGCCGCCGCGGCCGCACGGCTATATATGGACGGACGGCTACTGGCGCTGGCAGCGCGGTCGCTATATATGGGTGTCCGGTCGCTGGGTCGCACGGCGCCCCGGGCGCCGCTGGGTGCCCGGCTACTGGCGCCGCCAAGGGCCGGTCTGGGTCTACGTCGACGGTTCGTGGCGGTAAGCAGCGGCTCGATACCGGCCGATGAAGCGCCCGGGCCGGACGGCGCGCGAGAACCGCCGCCGCTCGCGCCACGGAATCAGTCGCCACGGCAAGGGTGCCAAATCAACCTATCGTCGGGCTATCCATTCCGACGCCATCCTTCGGATAACGAAGTCACGCGATGGCGATGCGAATGCATCCGCACATGCTTCAACCCGTCGAGCTCGCCTGCCGCGCACCGCCAGTCAACGAACCGATGCACGCAGCGCACTCAACGCCCGCCGCCTTCCTGCTCGCGCGCCCGACGGCGCGCCGCGCAGATCGCGCGATGATGTTCGTCGGCCCACCGGATCATCGCTTGCATCGGCGTCAGGAACGAACGCCCGAGGTCGGTCAACGCATATTCGACACGCGGCGGCACTTCGGCGAACAGCGTGCGGCTGACGAAACCGTCGTGTTCGAGCCGCTTCAGCGTGCGCGACAGCATCTGGTTCGACACATCGCCGATCGTACGGCCGAGTTCGTTGAAGCGTATCGTTCCGCCCGCCAGCGCCTCGAGTACGAGCAGGCTCCACTGGTCGCCGATGCGGTCGAGCACATCGCGGATCGGGCATGGCTGATCGAGTTCGACGGATTCGTCGGCAGACGGAAGCGGCATGACGGCATTCTCTTTCAAGGGCGATGCGCGGTCACCGCGGCGTGACCTGTTCACACCGCGATGACTTCTTGTGACGGGTTCGCGGCAACTGTACCATTCGATCGGCCGACAGCCGCCCGGATTCGCCAGTTCAACGAAGCATGACGATGCCCCGCGGCGTCGCAATACCGGCAGCGGCAACGTGGTCTCGTCGGCGCGCCGTTGATGCCGATACGGCGTGCACGTCGCGCCCCGCCCGCACCGACCGCCGATCGTCGCGCGCCGCGCAAAGCCGCCGTCTCGCTCGCGCATCCCTCCACGAACCGTCAGACAAGGAAAACGCTACATGTCATCGTTCCGCTCCCCCGCTCGCGCCGTTGCCGCATTCGTTCTGCTGGCCGCATCATCGGCGGCCGCGCTGGCTGCCGGCCCGGCCACGCGCGACCTGGCCGCGGAGGAAGCCAACCGCCAGTTGGTGCTGACGTTCTACGACCGCTTCTTCAACCGGCACGAAGCAGTCGAAGCCGCCGCCGTCGTCGCGGACGACTACAAACAGCACAACCCGCACGTGCCGGACGGCAAGCAGCCGTTCGTGTCGTACTTTGTCGGCGCGTTCCAGAAGAACCCGGCTTCGCGCGCGCGCATCGTCCGCAGCGCGGCCGACGGCGATCTCGTCTACCTGCACGTGCATGCGACCGAGCGGCCGGGCGATCGCGGCGAAGCGGTGGTCGACATCTTCCGCGTGAAGGACGGCAAGATCGTCGAACACTGGGACGTGATCCAGCCGGTACCCGAAACGTCCGCGAACCGGAACACGATGTTCTGATTGTCCTGATGCACGAGGCCGGCGCGCGGCACGCCGCGACCGGCACCGCATCGCGCTCACCGGAGCGTCGGCCGGCCGCCGGGCAAGCGCGGATGCCCCGCGGCGGCGAACTCCCCTACAATCGTGCTTCGCCGCCGCGCCGGCCTCCGTCTCGCATGATCGCAATGCCGGCCACCGTGCCGCCGCACGCGACGCACGGCCTGCACGCGCGGCCGTTCGCGAAGACGGTGTCAACGATGAGCCCCGCCCATATTTCCCTGAGCAACGCCGGCGACCTGGTCGCCAGCCTCGGCAGTCCGCAGTTTCCCGCCCGGCTCTGGGCGTGGCTGCGCGAAACCGTCGATCCGCAGTCCCATTACAGCGTCGCGACGCGTTACCGTCGCGACGCGCCGTCGCACTCGGTCGACAGCGTCGACGTGCTGTTCTTCGCCGGCGGCGACGATCCGGACGGCACGCGCCACGCGCTCGATCTGTATACACAGGGCGACTGGCGCTCCGACACGCTGCTTCCGCACATCGAGCGCGCGACCGATTCGCAGCTCGTGTTCTCGTGCAACGAGGAAATCGACACGGCGACCGAGTACGGCCGCCAGTTCGCGCTCGGCGAGCTCGGCGAAGACTGCACGCTGCTCGGCAGCGAACGCGACTACGTCTATGTGTTCTCGCTGTTCCGCCGGCGCGGCCAGCCGTCCTATACGCTGGCCGAACTGGCACTGCTGCGTCAGCTCGGCGATTTCGTGCTGCCGCTGCTGATCCAGCATGCGCGGCTCGCCCGCCTGACACCGCGCTCGGACGACGGCGCGCTGCTGCAGCGCTTCGAACAGCGCCTGGCGCGCAGCGGCGCGACGCTGTCGCAGCGCGAACGGCTCGTGTGCCGCGCGGTGCTGCAGGGCCAGCCTGTTCCGCGGATCGCCGACACGCTCGCGCTCAAGCCGAGCAGCGTACGCACCTATCTCGGCCGTGCGCTCGCGAAACTCGGCGTCGCGAACCGGGCCGGGCTCTTCGCGTGGTGCGTCGAGGAAGAAGCAACGCCGGAAGACCGCGGCAACTAGCCGCCACCACTGCGTCGTGACTTCTACCGTCCGTCCTCCTTTGTCGCGCGTTGTCCTCAAAACGATGACAGACAGCCGCCGCTCCCGCTCCTAGTATCTGTCTCCACCGACGACAGGAACGCGTCGGATGCCACGGAGACACGCAATGCCGAATACCGAAGGGACGCCGGCCCGCGAGGCCGCGCGCGCGTCGACCGCCGCTGTACCGATACGCGCTCGTCGACGAACCCGGCATGACGCTCCGGTAGCCGTGGTCGGCCTTCATCCCCGCGCAGCCCCGCCTCTGCCGCGCGGCGCCGGGACATAACGCTCCGCATCCCATTCCAACCCGACCGGGTTCATGCGACCGGACGAGCCACACGGCCCGCCCGTCGGACGCGTGCGCCCGTCGACACACCCCCATCCGGAGGAGACACATGCAACACGCCGATACCGTCTATCTGAACGGCCTGCTTTACACGGGCGACGCGCAGCGCCGCTTCGCGCAGGCCCTTGCGACGAAGGACGGCAAGATCGTCGCGGTCGGCCGCGACGACGACATCCGCCTGCTGGCCGGCCCCGCGACGCGCACGGTCGACCTCGCCGGCCGCCTGATGCTGCCCGGCTTCATCGACGGTCACGTCCATCCGCTCGAAGGCCATCAGATCCTCGGCGACTTCGACCTGTCCGGCATCAACGATCCGGACACGATCGTGCAACGCATCCGCGCATGCGCCGATGCGACGCCGAACGAGCCGTGGGTCTATCTCGGCGGCGCGAACCTCGCCGCGTTCGGCGCGTATCCGACCCGCGAACGGCTCGACCGGGTCGTGCCCGACCGGCCGCTGCTCGTGGTCGGCTTCGACGTGCACAGCGGCTGCCTCAACACGAAAGGGCTCGAAGCGGCCGGCATCCGCACCGATACGCCCGATCCGTCCGGCGGCGTGATCGAGCGCGATGCGTCGGGCGCGCCGACCGGCGTCGTGCATGAAGCGGCGTTCTACCGCGTCTGCCCGATCATTCCGCAACTGAGCCCGGCCGGCTACCCGAAGTCGCTCGCGAAAGCCCATGCGATGGCGCACGGCTACGGCATCACCGGCTGGTTCGACGCACGCGTCGAGGAGGCGGAACTCAAGGCTTACGCCGACGCGCAGCGCGCCGGCACGCTGAAGGCCTACATGAGCGCGGGCCTCTATGCGAACCCGCGCCGCGATCCGCGCGAGCAGGTCGAACGCTTCGTCGCGTGGCGCCGTCAGTACGAGCGCGACAACCTGCGCCTGCATACGGTGAAGATCTTCGTCGACGGCGTGCCCGAATCGAAAACCGCCGCGCTGCTCGAGCCGTACGCCGGCACCGACGACTGCGGCCTCGCGCTGTGGAGCCAGGACGCACTGAACGAAATCTGCCTGCTCGCCGATACGGCCGGCTTCGACCTGCACTTCCACACGCTCGCCGACCGCGCGGTGCGCATGACGCTCGACGCGCTCGAAACCGTCCAGCGCCGCAACGGGATGCGCGACCGGCGCGCGCAGCTCGCGCACCTGCAACTCGTCGATCCGGCCGACATGAGCCGCTTCAACCGGCTCGGCGCGATCGCGAGCGTGCAGACGCTGTGGACCGCCGCCCGCGAGGAGCAGCAACAGCTCTACCGCGACCTGCTCGGCGCCGAGCGCACCGCACGCAACTATCCGTTCCGCAGCCTGCGCAACGCGGGGGCGATGCTCGCGGCCGGTTCGGACTGGTCGGTCAGCACGATGGACCCGATGCAGATCATCCAGACGGGCGTCACGCACCTGCTGATCGACCAGCCGGACAGCCCGCCGTGGAATCCGCACGAACGGCTCGACCTGCTCACGATGCTCGAGGCCTATACGGTCAACACCGCGTATGCGCTGCGCTTCGACGACTGCACGGGCTCGCTCGAAGCGGGCAAGGACGCGAGCTTCGCGATCCTCGACCGCAATCCGTTCGCGCACCCGGTCGAGACGTTCGCGCAGGCCCGCGTGATCGAAACGTGCTTCCGCGGCGAAGTCGTGTACGCCGCGCCGGGCTGGGCCGGCTGACGCGCGAACCGGCCGCCGTCACGCGACGCCGAGCGCCAGCACCTGCTCGGTCGTCAGCACGTCGCCGAACGTGTCCGACAGCGCGGCCAGCGTCGCGCGATGGAGCTCGCGGTGCGGCACCGTGCCGCCGTCCGCGACGTCGAGGTCGCGCGTCGCACAGGCATCGTCGACGACGATCACCGCATAGCCCAGCGGCACCGCATCGCGTGCCGCGCCGGCCACGCACGCATGCGTCATCAGGCCGGTGACGATCAGCGTGTCGATGCCGGCCGCCTTGAGCCGCGCATCGAGATCCGTCGTCGGGAAGACGCTCACCGAAGTTTTCTTCACGACGGCGTGATGCGGCGCCGGCTGCAGGTCCGCATGAAAACGGAAGCCGTCGCTGCCATCGGCGAAGATCGGGCTGTCGGCCGTATCGACGTGCTGGACGTGGAACACCGGAATGCCCGCGCGATCGGCGAACGCGATCACGCGCTGCGTATTGTCCAGCGCGCGCGGCCCGTCCGGAATCGGCAGGCGGCCGCTGAAGTATTCGTTCTGGAAATCGATCACCAGCAGCGCGGTGCGGGCGGCGGCGATCGACGTCGGCGCGCTCGCGCCGGCCAGGGTACGGATGGTCGGATGTTGCATGACATGCTCTCTCGGTGGTTACATTGACGAAACGGCGCGCCGGCCCGGCCGGCGCCGCCGCACGCGGCCCGGAACCTCTCCGGCCGCGACGCGCCAGTGTCGGGCCGCGCGGCGCGATGCGACAGCGGCGCGCGGGACAACCTCCGACAGGATCGGGCCAACGTACGTGTGAGCAACTTACGAGAGCGCGGCCGTTCGCGCGCCCGGCCGCGTGCGGCCGTACGCGACCATCATCGCGAAGCTGAGCAGGAAACCCGCGCCGCCGATCAGCAGCAGTCCGATTTCGCCGAATACGGGCAGCAGGTTCGTCAGCGCACCCGTCACGACCCACGCGACCGCCATCACCGAGCCCGCGACGCCGAGCGCCCAGCCCTGCCGATCGTCGCTGACGGCATCGGAAAACGCCGTATACATCGTCGTGTACGCAACCATGTCGAAGCAGCCGACGACCATCGCGAGCGCCCACAGCACCGGTTCGTGCGGAAACAGCGCGGACAGGATCTGGCCAAGGCCGGCCACGAGCAGGCCCGTCTTCGCGATATCGACCACGCGCCACACGCGCAACATCAACCGCACGACACACAGCAGCCCGAACACGAAACAGATGCCGATCACGCCGCTGAACAGCCCGAGCCGCGCGCTCGTATAGCCGAATTTCGCCTGCAACAGCAGCATGATGGTCTGCAGGTAGAGTCCGTAGCCGACCTGCATCAGGAAGAACACCACCGACAGGAACGCGACGTTGCGCTGTCGCGCGGCCTCCCAGATGATCCGCAGCGGCAGCAATGGATCGATGCGCGTATCGCCGCGCGGCGCGGCGGAATCGCGATACGACACCCAGGTCCAGCCCGCGCAGATCAGCGACAGCGCGGCGACCAGCACGAACGGCGTGCCGTAGTCGAACAGCGGCGAGATCGTCCGGTCGGACGTGACGCCGCCGAGCACCGGGCCGACGATCACGCCCGCGCTGAACGCGAGCGACATGATGCTCATGTTGTACGCCTTCGTGTCGGGTGTGCTGAGATCGGTGATGGCCGCCTGCGCGATGCCCTGGCAGCCGGCCATCAGGCCCGTGAGCCCACGGCCGACCAGCAGCAGCGCGATGCTGGCCCGCCACGCGCCGCCCGCCATCAGCGCGTAGCCGGCCGCGAGGCCGAGCACGCACAGCAGCAGGATCCGGCGGCGGCCGTAGCGATCGGATAGCTCGCCCATCAGCGACGAGCCGAAGAACATGCACAGCGGGTAGATCCCGTAGCCGAGGCCGAGATAGAAATTGCGCGCATGCGCGCCGGCGTCGGCCGGCAGGATGCCCGCGTGCGGATCGCTGAAGATCGCGGACATCATCGGATAGACGAGCCCGAACCCCATCGCGTCGAGCGCGATGGCGAGCAGGCAGGGGCCGAGCAGGGTGTAGTCGAGCCGGGACATGGCGACCTTCCGGACAGAGTGGACGATCGCCCAAGCGTAATGACGCGGCGGCCGCCGCGGTAGATGGCCGGCCGCGATGCTCATCATCGGCTCGCCCGATACCCCGCCTGTGGCCCGCGCCGATGGATCGTGGCCCTATCTGGCGTCGCTGATGGCGCTGCCCGACCCGGACGCCGAGATCGAGTCGATCGCGCTGTTCGAGGACGAGATGTCCTTCGCCGCGTCGGTCGATTCGCCGTATGCGCAACGCGATGCGATCGATCTCCACGCATGCGGCGACGAACCGTTCGTGTCGCTCGGCGAAGGCTTCGCGACGCGCCACGGCTTCACGGAGGCGTTCCGCGCGGCCGGTGTCACGCCGAACGTCGTGATGCGCGTGGGCGACATCTTCTCGCTGATCAACCTCGTGTCGGGCGGCGTCGGCTGCTCGCTGCTGCCGGGCCGCGTGCGCGATCTGGTCGCGCACCGGATCGCGCTCGCGACCGCTCGCCGGACCGACGATCCGCCAGACAATCGGCCTGAGCTTTCTGCATCGTCGCGAGCGCGACCCGAACCTGCTCGCGCTCGCGACCGTGTGCCGGCTGACGGTCAAGGGGTCGAACGCGCGGTAACGCGTCGAGCGCATTGCCCGCTTTCAGCTCGCGCACGCGTTGCGTCGGGGCGCCGCATCGCACGACGCTGCGTGCGCGCCTACTCGTCCGTTTGGATGGCACGAAACACGCGCTTTGTTGCGATCATGGCCGTCATGCATCGCACGGCACGCACCGGTGCGTCCGCCACGGAGACGACATGCACGACCCCGCCCTCGGCCCCATCGACCAGATCGGCTACGTAGTCGCCGACCTCGACCGCAGCATCGCGCGCTGGCGCGCCCGCCACGAGGTCGGCCCGTGGACCGTGTTCCGCAACGTGCGGCTCGACGGCCGCCATCTCGGCGAACCGGTGACGGTCACGATGGACGTCGGGCTCGCGTATCGCGGCGATCTGCAGATCGAACTGATCCACGTGACGAACGACACGCCGTCGCCGTATCGCGACGCGCACGGGCAACCGCTCGTCGGCCTGCATCACGTCGCGTGGGTCGTCGACGATCTCGATGCGGCGGTCGCACGGCTCGCCGCCCGCGGCCTGCGCGTCGTGTTCGATGCGCACAACGCGGCCACACGCGTCGCGTATCTCGACGACGCCGACGATCCCGGCGTGCGCATCGAAGTGATCGAAGGCGCCGGCATGCGCGACCTGATCGCGCACGGCATCGCCGAAGCCCGCGCGTGGCGCGGTGGCGATCCGGTCCGCAGCGTGGACGCGGCGGCCGCGTCCACGCGAGCCGCGCACGCCCCCTTTCACTCACAGGAGCAAGCACGATGAAACGACTCGAAGGCAAGGTGGCGCTGATCACGGGCGGCGCCCGCGGCCAGGGCGAAGCGGAAGCGCGCCGGTTCGTCGCCGAAGGCGCACGCGTGGTGATCGCCGACGTGCTGGACGACGCCGGCCGGCGCGTCGCGGCCGAACTCGGCGATGCCGCACGCTTCCAGCATCTCGACGTGACGAACGAAGCCGACTGGCACGCCGCCGTTCAGGCCACGCTCGCGCAGTTCGGCCGGCTGGACATTCTCGTGAACAACGCGGCGATCCTGAAGCTCGTGCCGATCGAAGCGTGCTCGCTCGACGACTACCGCAAGGTGATCGACGTGAACCAGGTCGGCTGCTGGCTCGGGATGAAGTCGGCACTGGCCGCGCTGAAGGACGCGGGCGGCGGGTCGATCGTCAACGTGTCGTCGACGGCCGGGATGGAAGGCGTCGCGGGCGGCAGCGCTTACGTGTCGAGCAAGTTCGCGGTGCGCGGGATGACGAAGGCCGCCGCGCTCGAATTCGGCCGCCACGGCATTCGCGTGAACTCGGTGCATCCGGGCGGCATCGATACGGTGATGGCGCGCCCGCCCGAGTTCGCGGATTTCGATCCGTCGTCGATCTACAGCGGCCTGCCGATCGCGCGCATCGGCAAGCCCGACGAAGTGGCCAGCCTCGTGCTGTTCCTCGCGTCCGACGAATCCACGTATTGCACGGGCTCGGAATTCATCGTCGACGGCGGGCTGCTCGCGGGCAGCACGTTCCACTGACACAACGCGGCGCTTCGCCACAAACGTCAACCCAAACGACAACGCCGCCGGCGGCTGAGCCCGCACGGCGGCGTTGTCGTTTCCGGATCAGGTGCAATCCGTCGACCAGCAATCAGTATCCCTTCGGCTGGATCGCCGGTGCGCCGACCTCGCGCGCCTTCCGCTTGCCGCCCCGCACGAAACGGCGCCCGTGCGGGCCGTACACGCCGTCCGGTTCCGGATACAGCGTCAGCAGCGCGAAGTACAGCATCCCGCCGACCGCCAGCGACAGCGGCACGCTCAGGTCGAGCCCGCCCGCGAGGTTACCGAGCGGCCCGACGAACTGGCCCGGCAGGTTCACGAACGCGAGCCCGACGAACGCGGCCGGCAGCCACGCGCCCATCGCGCGCACGTTCCAGCCGTGCGTGAACCAGTAGTGGCCACCGCGCAGCCCGCGATTGAACACCTGCAGATCGTCGGCGAGATAGTAACCGCGGCGGGTCACGTAGCCGATCACCATGATCGCCATCCACGGGCAGCTGAACGTGTCGATCAGCGTCGAGAACGTCGCGACGCTTTCGACGAGGTTGAACCAGAAACGCCCGACGAAGATGAACGCGATCGCGATCGTGCCGATCAGCAACGTCGCGCGCACACGGTTCAGGACCCGCGGGAACATGCTCGATACGTCGAGGCCCGTGCCGTACAGCGCGGTCGTGCCGGTCGACATCCCGCCGATGATCGCGATCAGGCACATCGGCAGCAGGAACCAGCGCGGCGAAATCGCGAGCAATCCGCCGACGTAGTCGTTCGACGCGATGAACGCGGGCGCCTTCGACGCGATGATCGTCGCGGTCGCGAGGCCGAAGAAGAACGGCACGAAGGTCGCGATCTGCGCGGCGAACACCGCCCCCATCACGCGACGCTTCGGCGTGTGCTGCGGAATGTAGCGCGCCCAGTCGCCCAGCGTCGACGCGAACGACACCGGGTTGCTCAGCGCGACCAGCACCGCGCCGACGAACGCGGCCCAGAAGCCCGCGCTACCCTGTTGCAGCGTACCCGCGTAGCGCATGTCGAACAGGCCGGCGAACGCGAACAGGCCCGCGACGAACAGCACGCTCGCGGCCCACACGGCGATCTTGTTGACCCACAGCATGAAGCGGAAGCCGTAGATGCAGACGATCAG
This sequence comes from Burkholderia sp. 9775_39, assembly GCF_015712225.1. NCBI lineage: Bacteria > Pseudomonadati > Pseudomonadota > Betaproteobacteria > Burkholderiales > Burkholderiaceae > Burkholderia > Burkholderia sp. 9775_39. The sequence continues at coordinate 10,178 of NZ_JACCQC010000024.1, forward strand.
CACGAGCACCGCGAACACCAGGTACGCGGCGCCGAGCGTGAAGCCGTTGACCGGCACGCCGGCCAGGTTGTGCGCACCGCCGACGAGCGCGTCGCCCGAGCTCCACACCGCGAGCGAGAAGAACGCGATCGACGTGAGCAGCGCGAGGAACGAGCCGACGATCCGGCCGTGGATGCCGAAATGCGCGCCGGACGACACCGGGTCGCTGGTGCCGTTGCGCGGGCCGAACAGGCTCATCGGCGCGAGGATGCAGGTGCCGGCGAGCACGCCGAGCACGATCGCGCAGACGCCCGCCTTGAACGACAGCCCGACCAGCACGGGAAAGCTGCCGAGCACCGATGTGGAAAACGTATTGCAACCGCCGAACAGCAACCGGAACAGATCGATCGGCCGCGCATAGCGCGATGCATCGGGAATGCGCTCGAAACCGAACGACTCGACCTGCGTAATCCTGCCTTCACTCATTTTGTCTCCAGCTCCTCGTGCGTCGGTACGGCCCGGGGCTGCGGCCATACGACACATCGTCATCGATTCGCGGCCACTCTAAACCGGATCGGGCCGCGCAAATATCACGCATTCGAGACGTTTACGACGAAGGAGAACAATGTTTTCCCGGCGGCCAAGCGGCCGGCGCCCGCGCCGTCCATCCGGCGCGGGCGATGCGACGTCAGTGCGCCGCCTCGGCGGCCGGCGCGCGGCATGCGATCAGGCCCCGTTGCACGGCCGGCCGCGCGGCGATCTCGGCGAGCCAGCGCTCGACGTGCGGGAAGCCGGTCACGTCGAGATCGAGCTCGGCCGCCGTGCGCAGCCACGGGAACGCGGCGATATCGGCGATCGAATACCGCGACGACGCGAGATACGCCGATTCCGACAGGCGGCCGTTCACGACCCCGTAGAGCCGCAGCGCCTCCTTCCGGTAGCGGTCGATCGCTTCCGCATTGACCGTCTTCGATGCATGCAGGAACCACCACAGCTGGCCGAGCATCGGCCCGATCCCGCCGATCTGGAAATGCAGCCATTGCTGGACCGCCGTGCGCTCGGCCAGCGTGTCAGGCTGCAGGCAGCCGGTCTTGGCGGCGAGATAGCCGAGGATCGCGCCGGATTCGAATACGGCGAGCCCCGTGTCGTGGTCGACGATGGCCGGGATCTTGCCGTTCGGATTGATCGCGAGATACGCCGGGCTGCGCTGCTCGCCGGCGGACAGGTCCACCAGCACGCGATCGTGCGCGAGCCCGGCCTCTTCCAGGTAGATCGCGATCTTGTGCCCGTTCGGCGTGTCGGCCGTATAGAACGTGAGGGAGTGCGTCGAGGTCATGTCGGTCCTTGTCATCGGGTTATCGTTGCAACTACAATCGTTGCAATTGCAATCCTATGCCGGAATCGATGACGCCGGCGCCATGCCAGTACTCGAAGGAGGGACATGCAGACTGCGCGATCCGGTCCGCCCGTGCGGACGCCCGATACCCGCCGCGCCGCGGCGGCCTGCCTCGAACGGCTGACCACGCGGCGGCTCGTGCCGCCGGGCGCGGCGGTCTCGCCGCTCGGCGCGATGCGGGCAGCCGCCGAGTGTCTCGAACGCGATGCGGCGACGTCGAAGCGCGTGTGGATCGTCCGCGCCGATGCGCGCGAGCCGGTTTCCGGCACGCACGCGCATCGCCACATCAGTGCGTGGCCGCTGCGGTTTCTCGATCCGGGCAAGCGCTTCGAGCGGCCGCTGTTGTACCTGCTGCATGCGCGCGCGATCGACCGGTTGCGGCTCGCGTCGATCGAAACCGTTGATCGCGGGATCTTCGTGAACGACGCGGAAACGGCCGCATCGTCATGGCCGAAGGGCGTGACGCCCGACGTCCCGCACTGGCTCGCCGCGAACGCCGCGTGCACGCCGTACGATCCGGCGTCGGGACACGAAGCGATCGCGATCCTGCGCCACGCGCTGCGCACGCTGTACGTCGCCGGCCAGCCTGGCTTCGTCTATCTCGCGAGCCATGACGACTGCGAGCCCGATGCGAAGCCGCTGTCGGCGTCGGCCGCCCGCGACGCGTTCAACGGCATGGTGCGGGCCGGCCGGCGTGCCGCCGCCGGCGCGGCAGCGCATATCCGGCTGTGCGGCGCGGGCAGCACGCTCGCGCAGGTCAGGGAAGCGGCCGACCTGCTGCACGACGAATGGCGAATCGACTCGACGATCTGGAGCTGCCCGAGCTATACGCAGCTCGCGCGCGACGGTCGCGCGGCCGAACGCTGGAGCCTGCTGCATCCGCATGACGCCCCGCGCGTTCCGCACGTGCGGGCCTGCCTCGGCGAAGGCGGCACGCCGGTGCTCGCGGTGACCGGCTATGCACGGCACATTGCCGCGCAGATCGGTGCGTTCGTGCCGGCCCGCTTCACGGCGCTCGGCGCGGATTCGGCCGGGCCCGGCGCACGCGCGCCGACCGCGCGCTGGATCGTCGCGGTCGCGCTGCGCCTGCTGGCCGACGATGGCCGCGTGCCGGCCGACTGGGCCGCGCAGGCGATGCGCGGCCATGCGCGCGGCTGATGCGCGCCGGACGCCGTTACTTCGCGTCGGCCGCCGCGTCGCGCGCCGCGGCGGTCGCGCGATCGAGCGCGGCGGCCATCGTCGCCTGCTCCTTGCCGGTGAACTGGTCGAGAAACAGCTCCGCGACCGTCGACTGGTACACCTTCCACATCTTCTTGCGCAGCGTCCGCCCCTTGTCGGTGATGCTCGCAAACGCCGCGCGGCCATCGTCGGCCGACCGCGCGCGCGTGACGAGCCCATCCTGTTCGAGCCGATCGACGAGCCGCGTGAGGTTGTAGCGCTCGATCGCGAGCACGTCGGCGAGTTCGTGCATGCGGCGCGTGCCGTCGGGCCCGCTTTCGAGCCCCCACAGCGCGTCGTACCACGCGTACGCGGGCAGGCCGGCCGCCGCAAGGCGGCGCTCGATCTCGCGAATCATCGTCCGGTGCGCGCGGACGAACGAGAACCACAGATCGGGTTCGGGTGCGCTCATGTCAGGTCGTTCCTTTCGTTGAATTGCAGTTGCAATTAAATTTTACCTCGATAACAATGCCCGTCATACGATTGCAATTGCAACTACTTGCCCGCCAACCGGCGGGCGTTTCGTCGCGCGACGCGGCGCCACGACCGTCGCTGCGCGCTGCCTGATGCTTCTGGAGACATTGCATGACCGCACCTCTCGCGTTACCCGACATCGATCCGCAGGAAACCCGCGAATGGCTCGATGCGCTCGAATCCGTGATCGCGCTCGAAGGCCGTCCGCGCGCGCACTATCTGCTCGACCAGCTCGCCGATCTCGACGCGGCCCGGCATGGCGACCTGCACGGCCGCGTGACGACCGCGTACGTGAACACCGTGCCGCGCGAGCGGCAGCCGGCCTACCCGGGCGATCTCGCGCTCGAGCGGCGGCTGAACGCGATGATTCGCTGGAACGCGATGGTGATGGTGCTGCGCGCCGGCCGGCATTCGAACGTCGGCGGCCACATCGCGACCTACCAGTCGGCGGCCGTGCTGTACGACGTCGGCTTCGACCACTTCTTCCGCGGCCGCACCGACACGTTCGACGGCGACATGGTCTACATCCAGGGCCACTCGGCGCCCGGCATCTATGGCCGCGCGTACCTGGAAGGCCGCATCACCGACGCGCAGCTCGACCATTTCCGCCGCGAGACCGGCCGCGAAGCGGGCCGCGACGGACTGTCGTCGTATCCGCATCCGCGCCTGATGCCCGATTTCTGGCAGTTCCCGACCGTGTCGATGGGGCTCGGGCCGCTCACGGCCGCGTATCAGGCGCGTTTCATGCGTTACCTCGAATATCGCGGGCTGAAGGCGCATCAGGGCCGCAAGGTGTGGGCGTTTCTCGGCGACGGCGAAATGGACCAGCCCGAATCGCTCGCGGCGATCTCGCTGGCCGGGCGCGAGCGGCTCGACAACCTGATCTTCGTCGTCAACTGCAACCTGCAGCGCCTCGACGGCCCGGTGCGCGGCAACGGCAAGGTCATCCAGGAACTCGAAGGCACGTTCCGCGCGGCCGGCTGGAACGTCGTCAAGGTGATCTGGGGCGGCGGCTGGGATCGCCTGCTCGAACGCGACACGACGGGCCTGCTGCGCCAGCGCATGATGGAATGCGTGGACGGCGACTACCAGACCTTCAAGTCGCAAAGCGGCGCCTACGTGCGCGAGCATTTCTTCGGCAAGTACCCCGAACTGCTCGATCTGGTCGCCGACCTGTCCGACGACGACATCTGGAAACTGGCGCGCGGCGGCCACGATCCGGAGAAGGTGCATGCGGCCTATGCGCAGGCGATGCGCGCCGACGGCCGGCCGACCGTCGTGCTCGCGAAGACGGTCAAGGGCTTCGGGATGGGCGAAGCCGGCGAAGGCCAGAACGTGAACCATCAGTTGAAGAAGATGAGCGCGGATGCGGTACGTGCATTCCGCGACCGCTTCGCGCTGCCGGTCAGCGACGCGCAGCTCGACGCGCTGCCTTACCTGAAGCCGGAACCGGGCAGTGCCGAGGCACGCTATTTCGCGGAACGCCGCGCCGCGCTCGGCGGCCACGTGCCGGCCCGCTTCCACGCGGTCGCGCCGCTGCCGACGCCGCCGCTCGCCGCATTCGACGCCCAACTGAAAGACACCGGCGAGCGCGGCTTGTCGACGACGATGGCGTTCGTGCGCATCCTCGGCACGCTGCTGAAGGACCCACAGCTCGGCAAGCTGGTCGTGCCGATCGTGCCGGACGAGTCGCGCACGTTCGGGATGGAGGGCCTGTTCCGCCAGATCGGCATCCATTCGCATCTCGGCCAGCTCTATACGCCGCAGGACGCGGGTCAGCTCAGCTACTACAAGGAAGCGAAGGACGGGCAGATCCTGCAGGAAGGGATCAACGAATCGGGCGCGATCGCGTCGTGGATCGCGGCCGGCACCGCGTACAGCAACCACGGGTTGCCGGCGATCCCGTTCTACATCTTCTATTCGATGTTCGGGCTGCAGCGGGTCGGCGATCTCGCGTGGGCCGCCGGCGACGCGCGCACGCGCGGCTTCCTGCTCGGCGCGACGTCGGGCCGCACGACATTGATGGGCGAAGGGCTGCAGCACAACGACGGGCACAGCCAGGTGCTGTCGTCGGTGATTCCGAACTGCGTGTCGTACGACCCGACCTATGCGTACGAACTCGCGGTGATCGTGCGCGACGGGTTGCGGCGGATGTTCGCGGAGCAGGAGGACGTCTACTACTACATCACGCTGCTCAACGAGAACTATCCGCATCCGGCGCTGCCCGACGGTGCGGAAACCGGCATCCTGAAGGGGCTCTACCTGCTGCGCGACGGCCCGCCGCACGCGGCCGACGCGCCGCGCGTGCAGTTGATGGGCAGCGGCGCGATCCTGCGCGAAACGCTTGCCGCGAGCGACCTGCTCGCGCAGGACTTCGGCGTGTCGAGCGACGTCTGGAGCGCGACGAGCCTGACCGAGCTGCGCCGCGACGGGCTCGCCGCGGAACGCTGGAACCTGCTGCATCCGGACGCCGCGCCGCGCGTGCCGTACGTGCAGCAATGCCTCGACGGCCGCGCGGGGCCGGTGGTCGTCGCGACCGACTACATGAAGATCGTCGGCGACCAGATCCGGGCGTTCGTCGACGGTCGCCGCTTCGTGTCGCTCGGCACCGACGGCTTCGGCCGCTCGGATACGCGCGAGGCGCTGCGCACGTTCTTCGAGGTCGACCGGCACTTCATCGTGATCGCCGCACTGAAGGCGCTCGCCGACGACGGCATGATCGAACGGGCTCGCGTCGGCGAAGCGATCCGGCGTTACGGCATCGATATCGACAAGGTCGATCCGGCCACCGTGTAGTCATGCGGCGCGCGGCAGGCTGCATCGCATCGGCCTGCCGCGCCGCCGGCGCTACTGCCCCGACCGCGCGAGCGGACCGGGCGCGCCCTGCCCCGTGCCCGACGGCCAGCCGCCCGCGAGCGCCTTGTACAGCGCGACCGTCGATGCCGCGCTGCGCATCCGCCCGTCGGCCGCGGCGTCCTGCGCCTGCAGCAGCGTCCGCTGCGCGTCCAGCACTTCGTAGTAGTCGATCGCGCCGGCCGAGAACCGGGCCTGCGCGAGCTGCGCGGCGCGCGCGCTGTCGTCGGCCGCGCGCACGAGGTGCGCGGTCTCGTCGCGCGTGCGGGCGACACGCAGCAGCGCGTTCTCGGTTTCCTCCAGCGCGCCGAGCACGGTCTGCCGGTACTGCGCAAGCTGGCCGGCCGCTTCCGCGTCGCTCGCGGCGATCCGTGCGCGCACGCGGCCGACGTCGAGAAACGACCAGTCGATGCCGAGCGCGATCAGGTTCGTGTCGCTGCCCGCGCGAAAGAACCCGTAGCTGCTCGTCGCGCTGCCGAGCAGCCCCGACAGCGTGAAGCGCGGGAACAGGTCGGCGGTCGCGACGCTGACGCGCGCGGTCGCCGCATGCAGCCGCGCCTCGGCGGCCGCGACATCGGGCCGGCGGCGCAGCAGGTCGCCCGGCGTGCCGGGATCGATGTCGGCCGCGAGCGCCGGCAGCAGCACCGGCGTGCCGGTCGACGCGGCCGTCCCCGGCAGGTCGAACCGGCCGATCAGCGCGTCCGGCGTCTGCCCGGTCAGCACCGCGAGCCGATGCTCGTCGACGCCGATCGCGGCTTCGTACACGGCGATCCGCGAGGTCGTCGATTCGTACTGCGCACGCGCGCGCGCCGCATCCAGTTCGGAGCCGCGTCCCGCGCCGACGCGCGCATTGATCAGCGCGAGCGTCTGCTTCTGGTTGTCGGCATTCTCGCGGGCGATCCGCAAGCGCTCCTGCGAGCCGCGCAGATCGACGTACGTGCTCGCGACCTCGCCCGCGATCGCGACGCGCACCGCGCGCACGTCGGCCGCGCTGGCCGACGTTTCCGCGCGCTGCGACTCGATCGAGCGGCGCACCCGGCCGAACAGGTCGAGTTCCCACGCGGCATTGATGCCGACGCTCGACGTCGGCGCATCGCGCTGGCTGCGCGGCGCACCGAACGCCTGGTCCTTGCTCATCAACCGATGGCCGATCTGGCCGCTCGCGGTAATCGTCGGATAGCGGTCGAACGTGGCCTGCGACAGCAGCGCATTCGATGCGTCGTAGCGCGATACGGCGACCTGCAGGTCCTGATTCGCGGCGAGCGCGGCATCGATCAACTGCGTCAGCGTCGGATCGCCGAACCCGCGCCAGAACGTGGCATCGGCGGCAGCCGACGCGTCGGGCGGCGTCTCGGGCGCCGTATCGGCCGGCGCCGCATCGTGCTGCGTCGCCGGGTGGGCGTCGCGCGCGAACCGCGCGGCGGTGGCGGTGTCGGGCCGTTTGAAATCGGGGCCCACCGCGCATGCGGCGAGCGTCACCGACATCGCGAGCGCGGAAAGACGGAACGCGGCGCTCATCGGTTTTCTCCTTCGAGGGTGCCGTGCTGTTCGCTCCAGACGGCCGGCGTGCCGCCCGCGAGCTTGCGGATCGCCACATAGAACACGGGCGTCAGGAACAGCCCGAACAGCGTGACGCCCAGCATCCCGGCGAACACGGTGATGCCGGTGGCCGCCCGCACCTCGCTGCCCGCGCCGCTGCCGATCAGCAGCGGCACCGAGCCCGCGATGAACGCGACCGACGTCATCACGATCGGACGCAGCCGCAGCTTGCACGCCTCGAGCGCGGCTTCGACCACGCCCTTGCCCTGGATCTCGAGTTCGCGCGCGAATTCGACGATCAGGATCGCGTTCTTGCACGCAAGCCCCATCAGCACGACCAGGCCGACCTGCACGAACACGTTGTTGTCGCCGCCGGACAGCCACACGCCGAACAGCGCCGCGCACATGCACACGGGCACGATCAGGATCACCGCGAGCGGCAGCGTCCAGCTCTCGTACAGCGACGCAAGCACCAGGAACACCAGCATCACCGCGAGCGGGAACACGACGATCGCCGCGTTGCTCTGCGTGACCTGCTGATAGCTGAGGTCGGTCCATTCGAGCGTGATGCCCGGCGGCAGCACCTCCTTCGCGATCTGCTGCAGCTTCGCGATCGCCTGCGACGACGACATCATCTTCGGATCGGCGTCGCCGATCAGGTCGGCGGCCGGATAGCCGTTGTAGCGGACCACCGGGTCGGGGCCGTACGCGGGCCCGACCGTCACCATCGAGCCGATCGGCACCATCTCGCCCTTCGCGTTGCGTGTGCGCAGGTTCGCGATGTCGGCGGCCGTCTGCCGGTGGCCGGCGTCCGCCTGCGCCATCACGCGATACACGCGGCCGAACACGTTGAAGTCGTTCACGTACATCGAGCCGAGATACACCTGCAACGTATTGAACAGATCGGTCAGCGCGACGCCCTGCGCCTTCGCCTTCAGCCGGTCGACCTTCACCTCGAGCTGCGGGATGTTCGCCTGGTACGAGCTGACGGGATAGCTCATCCCCGGCGTCTTCGCGACCGCGGCCTGGAACGCGCCGAGCGCCTTCTGCAATTCGCCGTAGCCGAGCCCGCCGCGATCCTCCAGGTACAGCGAGTAGCCGGAGCCGTTGCCGAGGCCCTGGATCGGCGGCGGCATCAGCGCATAGGTGATGCCGCCGTCGATCGCCGCGAAGCGCGCGTTCAGGTCCGCATTGATCTGCGCGGCGCTGCGGTGACGCTGGTCGAACGGCTTCAGGATCACGTACGAGTTCGTGATGTTCGGCGTGTTCACGCCCTGCAGCGCGTTCAGCCCCGCGAACGCCGGCACCATCTCGACGCCGTCGGTGCCGAGCGCGATCTTCGTCATCTGCTCGGTCACCGCGCTGGTGCGCGCGAGCGATGCGCCTTCCGGCAGCTTCGCGCCCGCGAACAGGTACAGCTTGTCCTGCACCGGGATGAAGCCGCCCGGCACCGCGTTGAACAGCAGCGCGGTGGCCGCGAGCAGCGCCGCATAGACGGCGAACACCACGCCGCGCCGCTTCAGCGTGCGCCCGACGACGCCGTGGTAGCGGTTGGAACTGCGCTCGAAGAAGCGGTTGAACGGATGAAACAGCCAGCCGAATGCGCGATCGAGCCCGCGCGTCAACGCATCCTTCGGCGCGCCGTGCGGACGCAGCAGCTTCGCCGCGAGCGCGGGCGACAGCGTCAGCGAGTTGATCGCGGAGATCACCGTCGAGATCGCGATCGTCACCGCGAACTGCTTGTAGAACTGGCCGGTGACGCCCGACATGAATGCCATCGGCACGAACACCGCGCACAGCACGAGCGCGATCGCGACGATCGGCCCCGACACCTCGCGCATCGCCTGGTGCGCGGCATCGCGCGGGCTCAACCCCTGCGCGATGTTGCGCTCGACGTTCTCGACGACCACGATCGCATCGTCGACGACGATGCCGATCGCGAGCACGAGCCCGAACAGCGTCAGCGTATTGATCGAATAGCCGAGCAGGTAGAGCCACGCGAACGTGCCGACCACCGACACCGGCACCGCGACGAGCGGAATGATCGACGCGCGCCAGGTCTGCAGGAACAGGATCACGACGAGCACGACCAGCACCACGGCCTCGACCAGCGTGTGCTGCACCGCGCGGATCGATTCGCGCACGAACACCGTCGGGTCCCACACGGGGCGGTACGCGACGCCGGGCGGGAAGCGCTTCGACAGCTCGTCGAGCTTCGCGTACACGGCCTTCGCGACGTCCAGCGCATTCGCGCCCGGCGACAGGAAGATGCCGACCACGGCGGAATGCTTGTCGTTGAAATACGAGCGCAGCGTGTAGTCGCCTGCGCCGAGCTCGATGCGCGCGACGTCGGACAGCTTCACCACCTGGCCGTCGTCGCCGTTGCGCAGCACGATGTCGCCGAATTCCTGCACCGTGCGCAGGCGGCCGCGCACGTTGATCGACACGAGGAAGTCGTTTTTCTTCGGCGACGGCTCCGCGCCGAGCTGGCCGGCCGACACCTGCACGTTCTGCTCGCGCACGGCCGCGATCACGTCGCTCGCGGTCAACCCGCGCGACGCGAGCCGGTTCGGGTCGAGCCACAGCCGCATCGCGTAGTCGCCGGAGCCGTACACGCCGACGTCGCCGATGCCGGTGAGCCGCGACAGTTCGTCCTTCACGTGCAGCGTCAGGTAATTGCGCAGGTACAGCGAATCGCGGCTGTTGTCCGGCGAATAGAGGCTCACGTACATCAGCGGCGTGGGCGACTGCTTCTGCGTGGTCACGCCGTACTGCCGCACCTCGTCGGGCAGGCGCGACAGCGCCTGGCTCACGCGGTTCTGCACGCGCACGGCGGCCGTGTCGGGATCGACGCCCTGCAGGAACGTGACGACGACCTGCAGGCTGCCGTCCGACCCGGCGACCGACTTCATGTACATGATGCCTTCGACGCCGTTGATCGCCTCTTCCAGCGGTTCGGCGACCGACTCGGCGATTTCCTTCGGGTTCGCGCCGGGGTACGTGGCACGCACGACGACGCTCGGCGGCACGACTTCCGGATATTCTCCGGCCGGCAGCATCGGAATCGAGATCAGGCCGAGCGCGAAGATGACGATCGACAGCACGACCGCGAAGATCGGCCGGTCGATGAAGAAACGGGAGAAATCCATCGTCTCGCTCCCGTCATTGCGCGGCAGGCGCGCCGGCATCGGCGAGCGCCTGCGTGGCGTTGCCCGCGTCGGCGCGCGCGGGCAGCGCCTTCGGCTTGACCTGCGCGCCCGGATAGTAGATGCGCTGCACGCCGTCGACCACCACGCGGTCGCCCGACTGCAGCCCCTTCTCGACGATCCGCTCGCCGTCGAGCTCGCGGCCGATCGTCACGTCACGGCGCAACGCCTTGTCGCCGGGGCCGATCACGTAGACGTACTTGCGGTCCTGGTCGGTCAGCACGGCCTTGTCGTCGACCAGCAATGCATCCTGGTCGCGGCCGCTGACGAGCTGCACGCGCGCATACAGGCCCGGCGTAAACGTATGGTCCGCATTCGGCAGCCGCACGCGGGCGCGGATCGTGCCGGTTTGCGGATCGAGCCGGTTGTCGAGGAAATCGACGGTGCCCGCATGCGGAAAGCCCGTTTCGTTCGCGAGGCCGACGCGCACCGGATCGGCGCCGATCGCGCGATGCTTCGGATCGGCGCGCCGCGCGTTGTAGCGCAGGTAGCTTTGCTCGTCGCAATCGAAATACACGTAGACGGGGTCCTGCGACACGACGGTCGTCAGCAGCGTGTCGTCCGCGCGTGCGAGGTTGCCGACGGTCGCGACCGCGCGGCCGACACGGCCCGCGATCGGCGCGCGCACTTCGGTGAAGCCGAGATTGAGCTTCGCGTCGGCCACGGCCGCATCGGCCGCCTGCAGATCGGCGCGCGCCTGCTCGGCGGCGGCGCGCGCGTTGTCGAGTTCTTCCTGCGACGTCGCATGCGCATCGATCAGCGTCTGCACGCGCTTGAGCTGCACGTTCGCGAGGCTCGCGGCCGCACGCGCGCGCTGCTGCTGCGCATTCGCACGATCGAGCGCGATCCGGTACGGCCGCGGATCGATCTCGAACAGCAGCGCGCCCTGCGCGACCACATCGCCCTCCTTGTACGCGACGCGCTGCAGATAGCCGCTGACGCGCGGCCGCAGTTCGACCGCGTCGACCGCTTCGACGCGCCCGTTGAATTCGTCCGCGAGGCGGATGGTGCGTGGCGCAACGGTGGCGACGCCGACTTCGGGAAGGGGATGAGCCGACGATGTGCCTTTGCCGTCGTGACAGCCCGACAACGCCAGCAACAGGGCGCAAGCCGCGCCCAAAGGCGACGTCCTGCGTAGGGAAAAGGAGAGCATGATGCCTCGCGACGGGTTAAACTGCCGCGTAGCATAAAAGTTGAAGTTAACTTCAAGTCAAGCTTTCCCGGAGGGCGTCATGGGTATCCAGGAAACCCCGCAATGGCCGCTGATGTCGATCCGCGAAGTGGCCGCGCGCAGCGGCGTGCCGGCGTCGACGCTGCGTTTCTACGAGACGCGCGGGTTGATCAAGTCGCACCGCAACGGCTCGAGCCATCGCCACTATTCGCGCGCGGTGCTGCGGCTGATCGCGTTCATCGTGTTCGCGCAGAAGATCGGCTATTCGCTCGACGAAATCGCCGAGCAGCTCGTCAGCCTGCCCGAGGACACCGCGCCGAGCAACAAGGACTGGCAGCGGCTGTCGCGCGGCTGGAAGCAGCGCGTCGCGAGCCGGATCGAGGAGCTGCAGCGACTCTACATCAACCTCGACGAATGCATCGGCTGCGGCTGCCTGTCGCTGAAACGCTGCAAGCTGACCAACCCGGAAGACCGCGCGGGCCGCAACGGGCCCGGCGCGCGGCGCTGGCTCGGCGACAAGCCGCCGACCGATTGCGAATGACCCGCCGGCCGGGCACGCGCTGCATCACCCGACGCGCCAGCCGCCGTTCACCGCGATCGTCGCGCCCGTGACGAACGACGCGCGCGGCCCGGCGAGCCACGCGACCGCGTCCGCGATGTCGTCCGGCTGCCCCGCGCGGCCGACCGGCGTTTGCTCGCGGATCGTCGCCGCGATGGCCGGCGCGACCCCGCCGTCGCCGAAGAAACGCGTATCCGCGATATAGCCGGGCGCGACCGTATTGACCGTCGCGCCGCGCGGCCCGAGTTCGCGTGCCAGCGCGACGGTGAAGCCTTCGACGCCGGCCTTCGCGGCCGCATACGCAAGGCCGCCCGGCAACAGGCTGCCGGCGCGCGCCGCGATCGAGCCGATGTTGACGATGCGCGCCGCGTGCTCGGCCAGGTGCGGCAGCACGGCCATCGTCGTCAGGAACAGGCTTTTCAGGTTCGCGTCGAGCACCGCGTCCCAGACGGACTCGGCCTCGGCCGCTTCGGTATCCGCGCCGACGCGCCCGGTCAGCCCCGCGTTGTTGACCAGTACGTCGATGCGCGGCCAGCGCGCGACGATCGCAGCGACCGCCGCTTCCGCTTCGCGCCGCACGCCGAGGTCGCCGGCCTGCCCGATCGCCGCGCCGCCGAGACGCGCGACGGCCGCCGCCAGCCGCGCCCCGTCGCGCCCGACGATCGCGACGCGATACCCGTCCTGCACCAGCCGGTGCGCGATCGCGAAGCCGATCCCGCTCGACCCGCCCGTGACGATCGCCGTTCGCTGCTGTTGGTTGCCCGTCATGACCTGCCCTCCCGAATCTCGATGGTGAATGACAACCCCATTCTCGGTAACGCAGGGTGATAGGTAAAATACGAATTCGATGATCTACTGATACATGGAAGGTATCGCATGATCGATCTGCGCCAATTCCGGCAATTCATCGCGGTCGCCGAAACGCTCAGTTTCCGGCGCGCGGCCGAGCGGCTGCACATGGCCCAGCCGCCGCTCAGCGCGGCGATCCGCAAGCTCGAGGACGAAGTGGGCGTCGCGTTGCTCGAACGCGACAACCGCGGCTCGCGGCTCACGCCGGCCGGCGAAGCCTTCCTGCTCGAAGCACGGCGCACGCTCGAACAGGCCGAGCGCGCGGTGGCCGTGGCGCGCCGCGCGGGCGCCGGCCTCGGCGGCACGCTGCGGCTGCGCTTCGTCGACAGCACCGTCAACGCGCTGTTGCCGCTGATCCTGCGGGCATTCCAGGAACGGCATCCGAACGTCGATTTCCAGCTCGAGGAAGGCACGACCGCCGAGCAGGTGCTCGCGCTGCGTCAGGACCGCACCGACGCCGGCCTCGTCGTGCTGCCGGTGGCCGATGCCGGCGACGTGCACGTCGAGCCGCTGCTGCGCGACCGGATGGTCGCCGCGCTGCCCGACGGCCACCGGCTCGCGCGCCGCCGCCGCGTCGCGCTGGCCGAGCTGGCGGACGAACCGTGGGTCATGTTCGCCGCGCACCACGGGCCCGGCATGCATGCGCTGATCGTGACGGCGTGCGCGCAGGCGGGCTTCGCGCCGCGCGTCGTCCAGCAGCCGCGCCAGATGCAGACGACGGCCGGGCTCGTCGCGGGCGGCATCGGCGTCGCGCTGATGCCGCGCCTGTTCGTGCCGATGCAGCCGCAAGGCATTACGTTCTGCGAACTGAAGGATGCGGGCAGCCCGCTCGCATACGAACTGGCGCTCGCGTATCGCACGCCGTCGCCGCTCGTCGACGCGTTGCGCGAAAGCGCGCGCAACGCGGTGCGCGAACTCGGGCTGGTCGCCGCGACGTGACCGCGCGCGGCGCTCAGTCGCCGATGAGGTTGAACGCGACGCCGAGCACGGCCTGCCGGAACGCCTCCGGCCGCGTCGGCAACGACGTGAACTCCAGCATCATGTGGCTGTACGACACCGTCGTGCCGATCGCGCTCGCGATCATGAAGAACAGCACGTTCGGATCGACCGGACGGATCGTGCCGGCCTCGACCGCGTCCGCCAGCAGCGGAAACATCGCGTCGTGATACGGGCGCACGATCCGCTCCTGCAGCCGGTCGAGCCTCCCGCCCTCCTCGGTCGCCGCGGTCGAGAAGAACATGCCGATATCCGGCTCCGCGAATTCGTGATCGACGCACAGCTCGAGCGCGCGCCGCACGCGGTCGCGATGCGGCAGCGGCGACGTGCGCAACGCACGCAGCGCGTCGAACATCGGTTCGGCCAGCTCGACGATCTGCTCGACGACGGCCAGCCACAACGTTTCCTTCGTACCGAAGTGATGGGCGATCAACGCCGCATCGATGCCCAGCTCGCGCGCGACTTCGCGCACGCTCGTCGCGTCGTAGCCGCGCTTCGCGAACGTGCGGCGCGCGGCCCGCAATATCACGTCCGGGCCGACGGACGCATCCGCCAGCGGCCGTCCGCGCGTACGCCGCTTCGACGGTGCGCGCTCAGTGACTTCTGCCACGTTTTTCCTGCTCCTTGAACGATTCGAATGCCCGTGCTCGGTCCCCGGTTTCACGTACCGGAAGCGGGCGGCCTGCCCCGCTCCGTTGACACGCGGAGCCGGGAAGCGCTAGGATCATACCTTATTCATCACGTGATGATTTATCCATGACAACCCCTACACGCATCGTCATCGTCGGCGGCGGGATCGCCGGGCTGCAGCTCGCGACCCGCCTGGGCGAGCGTCTCGGCCGCTCCGGGCGGGCGCAGATCACGGTCGTCGATCGCAGTCCGACGCACATCTGGAAGCCGATGCTGCACACGATCGCGGCCGGCACGCGCGACGTCCAGCAGCAGCAGGTGATCTTCCTCGCCCATGCCCGCGACCACGACTACACGTACCAGCCCGGCGAACTGAAGGGGCTCGATCGCGCACGCCGCCGCGTGCAGCTCGGCGAGATCCGCTCGCAGGACGGCGACGTCGTGATCGACGCACGCGAACTCGAATACGACGTGCTGATCCTCGCGCTCGGCAGCCAGGCCAACGATTTCGGCGTGCCCGGCGTGCGCGAGCACTGCTACTTCATCGACAGCCAGCAGCAGGCCGAGACCTTCAACGAAGCGTTGCGGATGCGCGTGTTCCGCAGCATCGCGCGCGACGAGCCGTTTCGCGTCGCGATCGTCGGCGCGGGGGCGACGGGCGTGGAACTCGCGGCGGAGTTGAGCCGCTTGCTGGAAGTCGCGCAGGCCTATGGCGACGACACGGTGCGCGAGCGACTGCAACTCACGCTGCTCGAAAGCGGCCCGCGCATCCTCAACGCGTTTCCGCCGAGGATTTCCGCGTCGGCCCAGCGGCGGCTCGAACAGATCGGTTTTCGCGTACTCACGTCGACGCGCGTCACGTCCGCCGACGCGAACGGTTTCCACTACGGCGACGGTTCGTTCGCCGAAGCGGACCTGATGGTATGGGCGGCCGGCGTGAAGGCGCCCGATTTCATGCAGGCGCTGGGCGGGCTCGACACGAACCGCGCGAACCAGATCGTCGTCGGCCCCACGCTGCAGGCGACCGGCGACGAGCGCGTGTTCGCGATCGGCGATTGCGGCAGCCTGCTGCCCGACGGCCACGAACGGCCGCTGCCGCCGACCGCGCAGGTCGCGACGCAGCAGGCCGAGCATCTCGCGAAGCATCTGCCCGCGTGGCTCGACGGCACGCCGATTCCGCCGTTCGCGTTCCACGATTTCGGCGCGCTGGTGTCGATCAGCGACTACGACGCGTTCGGCACGCTCGGGCAGTTCGGATTCTTCCGCGGCGGCTTCATCCAGGGCCGCTTCGCGCAGTTCAGCCACCTGATGCTCTACCGGCGGCACCAGCAGGCGCTGCACGGTTTCTCCAAGGCGACCCTGCTGTGGATCGCCGAACGGATCAACGGCTGGGTGCAGCCGCGCATCCGCCTGTCGTGATGCCGCGTGTCGCGGCACCGCGCAACGTTTCGAGGAACAGAGACATGAACAATCGTGTAGCGCCCTGGCTCATGACCGTCGCCGCAATCGGCAGCTTCGACATGCCGTCCGTTTCGTGGAGCGGGCCGCGACGGCGCAGCGTCACGCGTGACCGGCTGCCGTCGTGGGACGCGACGAGCAAGCCGACCATCAGCGTGCTCGAACGGCCCACGGCCGACACCGTGATGATTTCGTGGTGTGATGCATGCACCGGGCACTACGGCTACCAGAAGTGGCGCCTGTTCACGACGCGCAAGCGCGGCGTGTGCGCGCTGTCGGGGCGCGCGATCGAGATCGGCGACAGCGTCTATGCGCCGCAACTGCTCGGCTCGACGCCGGGCAACGCCGCCGCGATGGTGCTCGCGGCGTGCATCGATGAGGCGCTCGCGGCCTGACCGTCAGGTCGACGTGGCCTGACCGGCGCCATAGGCCGGGTCGCCGTTCTGCCGTTCGAGTTCGGCATCGAGATGCGCGGCATGCGCGTGCGCTTCGGACTCCGACATCAGCTCGCCTTCCCACTTCGCGACCACCGCGCTGGCGATCGAGTTGCCCACCGCATTGGTGGCCGAGCGGCCCATGTCGAGGAACGTGTCGACACCGAGAATCAGCAGCAGCCCGGCTTCCGGGATGTTGAACTGGTGCAGCGTCGCCGCGATCACGACGAGCGACGCGCGCGGCACGCCGGCCATCCCCTTCGACGTCAGCATCAGGATCAGCAGCATCGTGACCTGCGTGCCGAGCGACAGGTGGATGTCGTACGCCTGCGCGATGAACAGCGTCGCGAACGTGCAGTACATCATCGAGCCGTCGAGGTTGAACGAATAGCCCATCGGCATCACGAAGCTCGAGATCTTGCGGCGCACGCCGAACCGGTCGAGCGCGTCGAGGATCTTCGGATACGCGGCTTCCGAGCTCGCGGTCGCGAACGACAGCATGAACGCTTCCTTGATCAGCACGAGCAGCTTGAACACGCGGCGACCGAGGAACAGCAGCCCGGCCGTGACGAGCGTGGCCCACAGCAGCACGAGGCTCGCGTAGAAGTCGCCCATGAACACCGCGAACTTCAGCAGGATCGACAACCCGTTGATCGCGACGGTCGACGCCATCGCGGCCATCACCGCGAGCGGCGCGAGCTTCATCACGTAGCCGGTGATCTTCAGCATCACGTGCGCGAGCTGGTCGATCGCGGCGACCAGGATCTTGCCGCGCTCGCCGAGTGCGGCGAGCGCGACGCCGAAGAACATCGAGAACACGACGATCTGCAGGATCTCATTGTTCGCCATCGCCTCGGCAATCGACTTCGGCACCATGTGGCCGACGAAATCCTTCAGCGTGAACTTGGACGTCGCGAGATGCGCGGACGCGCCGATGTCCGGCAGCGGCAGCCCGAGGTTCTCGCCGGGTCGCAGCAGGTTCGCCATCAGCAGCCCCAGCAGCAACGAGATCAGCGACGCGGTGACGAACCAGCCGAGCGCCTTCACGAACACGCGCCCGACCGACGACGCATCGCCCATGTGCGCGATGCCGACGACGAGCGTCGAGAACACCAGCGGGCCGATCACCATCTTGATCAGCCGCAGGAACACGTCGGACACGAGCGAGATGTAGCCGGCGATTTCCGCGGCCGATTGCTTGTCGGGAAGCTGCGTGTAGATCAGGTAGCCGACCAGGATGCCGGCTGCCATCGCGAGCAGGATCCACCCTGCTGCAGACATTCGTTTGTTCATGACGGGATTCGCCGCATGGCGATGGAGTTGACGGAAGAAAGCTGCGCGCGCCGTGCCTCGGTGCGCACCGGGCGCGCCGCTGCGGCTGCCGGATGCCCGCTGACGGACACGCTTGCCGCCGCACCGGCATTCGCGGCAACGCGAACGCCGGCGGCAGCGATTCAACTTGAAGCGATCGCGTCAGTAGCCGATCGCCGAGCCGGCCGGACGGCGCGGGTCGTTGTAGCCGTAGATGAAGCCGACGCGCACGTTGCCGGACACCGACGAATCGTTCCCGGAACTCTGGCGGCTCGCCGCTTCGGTGCCCGGCAGGCCGACCATGATCAGCTCGGCGGCGCCCCACGGCGTCTGCTCGACCATCTTGTAGCCCATGTTGCGCAGGATCGCGAGCGTGTCCGGCGACAGGCCGTAGGTTTCGTAATAGACCGCGTCGGGCAGCCACTGGTGATGGATGCGCGGCGCGGCGACCGCGTCCTGCGGCGTCATCCCGTAGTCGATCACGTTCAGCACGGTCTGCAGCGTGATCGTGATGATGCGCGAGCCGCCGGGCGAACCGACCACCATGAACACCTTGCCGTCCTTCTTCACGATGGTCGGCGCCATCGACGACAGCGGACGCTTGCCCGGCGCGATCGAGTTGCGCGTGCCCTGCACGAGGCCGAACAGGTTCTGCGCGCCGACCTTCACGGTGAAGTCGTCCATCTCGTCGTTCAGGAAGAAGCCCGTGCCCGGCGCGATGACCACGGCGCCGAAGCGGCCGTTGACCGTGTAGGTCGTCGACACCGCATTGCCGTCGTGGTCGACGATCGAGTAATGCGTCGTTTCCGGCTTCTCGTGCACGCCGACACCGGGCTGCACGTCGACCGACGGCGTCGCCGTATCGGCATGGATGCTCTTGCGGATCTGCGCCGCGTACTCCTTGCTCGTCAGCTTCGCGATCGGGTTGTCGATGAAGTCCGGATCGCCGAGCAGCGTGTTGCGATCTTCGTACGCATGGCGCATCGCCTCGGTCATGTAGTGCACCGCCGCGGCCGAGTGGTAGCCGAGCTTGCGCAGGTCATATCCTTCGAGGATGTTCAGCGTCTCGCACATCGTCACGCCGCCCGAGCTCGGCGGCGGCGCCGACACGAACTCGTAGCCGCGATACGTGCATGTCAGCGGCGCCATGTCCTGCGCGCGATAGGACGCGAAATCGGCCGCCGTGATCACGCCGCCGCCGCGCTTGGCCGCCGCTTCCACGATCTTCGGGATCTCGCCGTGATAGAACGCGTCGGGCCCCTGCTCCGCGATGCGCTCGAGCGTGCGCGCCAGATCCTTCTGCACCAGGCGATCGCCCGGCTGCAGCGCCGTGCCGTCCGGGCGCAGGAAGATGCGCGCGGCTTCCGGATCCTTCCTGAAGCGCTCGACCGTCGTGTCGAGGATGTCGGTATCGCCGCGCGTCAGCACGAAGCCGTCGCGCGCGAGCCGGATCGCCGGCGCCATCACCTGCCGGCGCGTCAGCTTCCCGTATTTGCGCTGCGCGAGATCGAGGCCGGCCACCGTGCCCGGCACGCCGACCGCACGGTAGCCGTACAGGCTCTGGTCCGGAATCACGTTGCCCGCCGCATCGAGATACATGTTCGCGGACGCCGCGGCCGGCGCGGTCTCGCGGAAATTGATGAAGCGGTCGCGACCGTCGGCCAGGTGGATCGTCATGAAGCCGCCGCCGCCGATGTTGCCGCAGCACGAGTTGGTCACGGCCTGCGCATAGCCGACGGCCACTGCCGCGTCCACCGCATTGCCGCCTGCCTTCAGGATGTCGACGCCGATCTGCGATGCGAAGTGCTGCGACGACACGACCATGCCGTTCTTCGCTTCGACCGCCGGGTCCGACGCGGCGAACGCGCACACGCTCATCGCCGACAACAGGGTGAGTACTACGAGCCGCCTCATGACGGAATCCTCCAGACGAATAAACCGGGCCATGCCGGGATGCGTCGACCGCGCAATTGGTTGGTCGACGCTGCCGATTCGACGTGTAATAAACGATACATTTCAATGAGGCCGCGATCATATCATTCGCTTTTTTGTACCATAACCTAGGGTAATCACTGAATTTAAAGCGAAACATCCGAGATACATCGGGTGAAGTATGTTTGATTTATTACATATATGAACATATCGTCTGGGCAGGTGATGCGTCCCTCTAATTTGAAACCGCACGCGGCCTGCCGCCCCTCGATCGGCTAACATGCGTGCAGTTGCCGGCAGACGCCCGTCTGCCGTTTCATTGGGTCATTCAATTCAGATAGAGAGCCGGAGTGCCGATGGGGACGAGCATCAGGGCGTTGCTGTTATCCCAAATGGATAGCTTCACGCCGTCGGAACAGAAGGTCGCGCAGGCGTTGCTGGATCGCTATCCCAGTCTGGGGCTGGGCCCCATCGCGCAGGTTGCGAAGCAGGCGGAAGTCAGCGACCCGACCGTGTTCCGCTTCGTCGTCCGGATCGGTTTTCCGAACTACTCGTCGTTCCAGCAGGCGCTGCACGACGAGATCGACACCGCGATGAATTCGCCGCTCGCGCGGATGGATGCGTTCCACTCGGAAACGGGCATGCGCGACAGTCACGCGGCGATTTTCCAGCGGCTGTCCGAATCGCTCGCGACGACGATCGACGGGCTCGACGCGGCCGCCTTCGACGCAGCCGTGGCGGTGCTGGCCGATCCGGACGTGCGCGTCTTCTGCGGCGGCGGACGCTATACGGCGCCGCTCGCGTCGCTGTTCTCGTTCACGCTGGCCTATGCGCGGCCGCACGTGCAGTACGTCGAGCCGAACGTGAATCTCGCGTCCGTCGCGCTGGCCGACATGGGGCGCAACGACGTACTCGTGATCTTCGATTTTCGCCGTTACCAGAAGGACAGCATCCGCTTCGCGCAGGCCGCGCACCAACTCGGCGCGCGAATCCTGCTGATCACCGACGAATGGCGCTCGCCGATCGGCGAGTTCGCGGAGATCGTGCTGCGCATCCAGGGCCGCCCTTTCGCGATGCTGCAGACCAACGTGCCGGCGCTGGCGCTCGCCGAAGCGCTGGTGATCGGTGTGACGAACCGGCTGCCGGAACTCGCGCGGCAGCGGATGGAGAAGATCGAGCAGCTCAATGCGGGCGGGATCGAGTGGGATGTGAGCCGGCGGGATTTGCCGGAGTGATGCGAGCGGCCATTCGGGCTTAGGCGTCAACGCTCGGCCTCGCGGCGTGTGCAATTCGAATCCCGAACTGCAAATACGCACATGTCATGCGTCTTGCCAACCACCATCGCATTCCTTCGTTCAGGGCGCCAGCTCCATCCGGTTGCCCGTCACGACCAACTTGACGGGATCCGTCTTCTTCCACTGCGACTTCGGAATCACCAGTTGCCACTCGGCATCGCGCTGATCCCGAAAGAATCCCGCCACGCCCACAACTTGCGCGTCGGCTGCCGTTGGCGCGGACAGCGTCACCGTGGCGCCCGGCACGAGCGTGGTCTCCATGCTGTCGAGCAGATCGGTCTTCAGTAACGCACGGTGATCATCGAGCAGCGAGACGTAAGCTGCATTCTCGAAGATATGCGCATCCTTCAACTGGTAGACGCGCATTACAACCGGTAGCGATTGCCCCTGCTCGCTCTCGTTGAGTGCGGCGCGGCTTTCGACCACGAGGTTCATCTGCTTGACCTTCGTGACGAAAATCGCGCGTGTCATGCCGGCGGTCGTCTCTTTCATCGATTGCCATATACCGCAGCCAGACAGCAACGCGGCCGTCATCGCAATAGCAGCCGCCAATCGAATGCTTCGCATCATCGGATGTGCTCGCGGCGTCACAGCCAGTCTCCCGTCTTGATCGTGCATGGATAGCGCCGGCTCGGGCCGCCCACGCCTTCATACAGAACGAGCCGCACCGCGAAATGGAAGCACGCATAGCGGCCGACGAAACGGCTGAGTACGTCGCCGAACAGCGCAACGTCACCCGGCCCGGCAAAACCCGACGGCTCGATACCCACGTTCACATTCACGATACGGTCGACACGCGCCCCGACGAATTCCGTTTCCTCATCGAGCCAAACGTGATGAATCGCATCGATGCGTCGCCGGTTATCGTCCTCCCGTGTCCAGTCGTACAACGACAGCGCGCCGCGCAGCACATTCGCATCCATCATGTTCAGCTCGGTTGTGCCGACCCCATTGAAGTGGGAAATCACCCGCCAGTCATAATCGCCGCCGCGCGGCGGATACAGCGGCATCGTCGGGGCCGTCAAATTGTGCACGCGCTCGACACCATTGAAGGTCGAAGCAGGTGTGGTAACCATCGATTCACGCAGCGCCATCCGCGGCAGGCGCCCGTTGTTTGCCAACACCCGGACCGTTACGTGTCCGTCCGGCAAGCTGCCCGGTTCATCCGAAAGATGTCCGCCCAACGTCACGACCATCTCGCGCCGGCCCGTCACGCCCTGCCGAATCGAAGCGTGGTAGTACCGATCCGGCGACTCGTGCCGGATCATCCCGCCGCGGTGCCGGAATGCCTTGATCGACTGATACGGGTATTGCCTTGCGGTACGCGGATCGGTCGCCACGACCGACAGTACATCGTAGGGCTCGACGTACTCGCCTGCGGAGGCCGGGGCGCGCACCGGATAGTCGCGGTCATGCGCATTGGGGCGGATGGCCTGCGCGTCCAGTTCGAGCAGATTGATCACCGGCGTGCAGAACAACCGGATGTTGTCCGCGCCTAACGTGACGTCACCGGGAATCCGGTCTCGAATCACGATCTCGAATTCAAGCCGTGTTTCGCCCGGCGGCACACTGGCCGCGTCTAAACCGCACAAGTCCACGAAGTGGAACTTCTCGGGGAACGCGAAATATTCGAGCATCGTTTGCTCGCAGTCGAGATCGGCGTCGCGTGCATCAGGGTCGGTCGGCCACAGTCGCGCCTGCGCGCCGAAGCCCGCCGCCTCGATCGTCATCGCCGGGCGGGGTTGTAGCTGGCCGTCGAGCAGGCGCGGCATGCGCACGCCGATCGACTCCACCTGGCGCGTGAAAGCCGCGTACAGCGCCGATGCAGTCGGCCGGTCGCCATGCAGGTATAGCCGGATACGCGACAGGTCGTCCAGCAACCGCTGTTCTCGGTGCAGCAGGTCGAACGCGAGCCGGATCACCGTACGGCCGTCCTCACGCATGCGCGCGCCCGCTTCACGCACGTTGAGCGGCAACAGGTGTATCGCCCGCGTGGTTCGATAGACACATATCGTCCCCTCCGGTCCGACCGGTGTCGAACGTACCTGCAACCCCGCCGGCAGCGTATCGAGTATCCGCGCCTCGCCGGAACGCGGCACGCACTCGAGGATGGTCAGCGACGGAATCGTGCGGCCTGTATGCGGCCACAGATGATCGAGCAAAGGATCGGTGATTTCCGGCGCTGCGTCGTCGAGCTTCATCCGCAGCCGGCTCGTGAGAAACGCGAAACCCTCGTAGGTCTGCTCGACACTGTCGTGGCGCGCGCCGGGCATCGTCATCCCCACGCGGCGGGCGCCCTGTGGCTGGGACCTCGCGAACTCCCTCCCCGCCTCGCGCAGGTATCGCATCTCCGCATCGAAATAGCGCAGGTACCGGTCGTCCTCCGCGCCGAAACCGCCGCCGGCGTGCGTCGTCGGATGGGTCTTGTCTTCACTCATGGCTGGAAATCCGGTGGCAGTGGCGGCAGAAGCGGCATCGTCGGCACGGCACCCGCCTTGCCGACAACGAAAATGCGATCCGGCATGCGGAACCCGCGCAGTTTCAGCAAGTCGATCGGCCCGGCTCCGACCCGCGTGCGCAACACGTACGACAGCGGCTCATCGCCCCCCGTGTTCCACGTGAGCCGATAGCGCGTGCCGTCGAGCGGCTTGATCTCCGCCTGGCTCAGCAGACGCAGGAATGCCCAGTCGCCGGTCGCATCAAATGCCTGTCGCAGGCCAGCGTCGAGCGTCTGCCATATCAGCCTCGCGTGCCCGTTCAGGCCGTTGCCGGGCCACGCCAACGGGGTCCAGCGCTCCTGCTGATTGAAATAGACGATCTGCATGCCGTCGACCGACAGTTCCGAGCGCGTCACGTTCGGCGTCGGCAGCGCCATCATGTCGAACTTCTCCCCGGCGTCGGCCTGCGGGTAGAGCTGTGCGCCAACCGTCGACAACTGCCGAACGGCGCTCAGGAATGCCGGGTCGAACCGCAACGCCTGCGGGGCGAGCTCGCTGGGTGCCCAATGGTCGCCTTCGAGTTTCATCACACCGGCCAGTTGCGTCGCAACGAAACGCGAAATCAATCCGGTATCGGGCCGCACGTAGCGGCCAAGCTCGGCGAAGGACGCATCGGCCTGCGTATCGAAGAACGGATAGCGGCCGCTCATCGCCGCGTTGAACGGTGCGGCAACACCGGCTCGCCACGCGTCATTCAGGCTCGCTGCCGCCGGTTGCAGGATCGTCTGCCATGCGGCTTCGAGCGGTTGCGCAAACCCCGTATCGCCGAAACCCGCCCACGCCGTACCCAGGCTCGCGGCCGTGAGCGCCGCGTCGTTGCGCGCCTGCGACAATTCCGACAACTTGCCTTGAAATACTGCCTGGGCGAGCGAGCGCGCCATGACCTGAGCGTCCGGACTGCTCGCGATCTGTTGCAGCTTCAGCCGCATCGTCGTGACGGCCGTCAGGTAGCGCGACAAGCTGACACCACTTAGCGCGATGTCGGCCGGCGTGGCGCGCTTTCCGTTTTCCCCGGCAGACGACGCGCCCGTGTCGCCCATCAGCACCAGCAGCGGGCCAAACGCCTTGTCGAGCGGGTTGACGACGGTCGTCCCCACCTCGTCGTCAGCCCCGATCAGGTTCTGCGCCTTTCTCACCAGGGTGTCGGCCAGCGCCTGCGATGGCCGCCCCGCTAACGCCTGATACTGTACGGATTTCATCAGCGCGATCAACGGTGACGTCTGAGCGTCCGCCAGTCGGGAAAGCTGTTCGATCGCACCGCTGAGACTGGACGCCGGTTGCCACTGCATACTGTTGAGCATGCGCTGCCATGCCGCCGTGTACTCGCCAAAATACCGGGCCGTCAATCGCTGCTTCAGTTCCTGGGCTGCACGTTTCTCATTGTCGATCGCCGTGGTTTGGGTCATGCCTGGCGAGAGCGTATTGCCGACCCTGTGCGATCCCTGCGGACCGGACAGCACCCAGTCACTGCTGATCCGGCGTTCATGTGACGCCTTGTCGATTGCCGCGGCGACCATGCCGTCCCACGCGGCACGGGTATAGATCCCCGGGACAGTCCGCGACGCTGCGAACATCCCGCGCGCATCGGCGCCGCTCAGGAGCGTTTCGAGCGACGCGTCGGCGTATTTGTTTTTGACCTCGTCGAGAATGCGCTGGTACACCGTGTCGTCAGCCGATGCGAGTCCCATCTGCGTGACCAGCATGTTGCGGGTCGAAGTCACGATGCGGTCGTCAGTCGCGATCCGCCATTCGGGATGTGCTTTCAGGTGATCAGCGTAGAAGCCTGCAAGCCGCCTGCCAGTATCGTCACGCTCGCCGAGCGGCATCTCGACCGGCCGCACCCACAGGGTGACGAGCGCGCGCCTCAGGAATGCGGGCTCGGCAAGCGAGGGCTCGCCGAGCATCAGATAAGTCTTGAGCGCGTTGTAGGTACTACCTCGCGTGTCCTGAGATTGCAGGCTATCGGCGCGCGCCTGATCTGCTGCCTTCAACAGTTCGTCGATCGTTTGTACGACAGGCGCCTGCAAGTTGCGGGTCGCAGCGATTCGGTACGGTTGCCAGAGACCGGCGAGGATATCGTCATTGCGGGACAGCCCCGCCCGCAGGTACCACGGTGCGCCATGCTGCTGCCGGTATTCGAGCCTTTCCATCAACTGTTGTAGCGCCAGTTGCGCGCGCCACGCGGCAGCGGTCTGCGGCCGCGCATCGACCGCTGCGCGCGCTGCCGCCTTCGCTTCGCGCATGAGTTGCTGGTTGCCGACGAACGATGCGGTCATCCATGCGCACGACGCTATCGCCGCAACGGTCACGCCCATTGCCAGCGCATCCGGCCAGTAGAATCCCGCCCGCCGGCCATTGCGTCGCCGGCTGGCGATTGCGCGCCACGTGGGCAGCAGTGCAGCGGGTTGCGGCGGGAACTCGATCGACATGTTCGTCACCGATGCGCTCTGGTCCGCAGCGATCGGCACCGGCGTCGGCGTCGCCGCTGTCGCCTTAAATACCGGAGCGAACATCACGCCTGCTAGCGGCGCGCGCACCCATTGCGATGCCAGGAGCGCTTGCCAGCCGGTAACGATGGGTTCGAGCTGTGTCCCGATGTATTGCGAGATTTCGGCTAGATAGCTGATCCGCGTGGGCGCTGTACATTGCCGCACGCACGCGTCCGCCGTATCACGCTCGATCGCGGCAAGCTGATCGCGCAAGACCACCGCCAGTTGCTCCCCCTTGTACACCGCCCCCGGAAACGCACCGATTGCCTCGAACATTTCGGAGCGATCGCCCTGCGCCGGCACGGTGTGCAGCAACGTGACAGGCGCGACCCAGCCGATGTCGGCGGCCAGCGCGGCAAGTACGCGCGGCGATTCGATATCGCGCTCGTCCACGTGCGTGACGTGCACAACACCGTCGACGGGCCGTTTGCTCCGCAGCTTACGAAGCTGCCGGCGCCATACCCCCGCGTCGATGCCATCCGGTGCCCCGTGTACCAGGATCGCATTGCCGACCGGCATCACGCCCGCGCGCTTCAAACCGGGCGCGACCTGATCGACCAACGTGTCCGCACCGCTCACCATCAGCCACGGTGATCGGTATCGCCAGAACCGGCCCTGCGATATCCGTAGTTCCTCGACCAGGCGTTGCAGACGGGCGTCGCGTTTCAGCGGCTTCTGCGCGTTCGTCGCGTCGCCGATATCCCGGCGAAACATCCGCCCGGCGATCCCGTATGCACCGATAAAAAACAGGCAGAGATGTATGGCAACGAAGACGATCAGTGCAACGACGATGACGACCACCACCTGCATCCGCGCCCCGCCGGGCGCGAGATCGAACAAGTCGCCGCGCACCCATACAAGGCCGATCACGAAAGCCGCGACGATCAGTGCCGCAACCACCACGCCCCAGAGCGCAACGCGTCCGGAGGGCTGAGCATCTGCAGCGCGTGCCGAGTCAAGCGATCGCAAAGTCAGTTTCGGATCGGTCATGCTGAGTGTGTCCAGGCAACGAAGTTTCCTTCCCGGGGATACCGGGAAGCACATGGAGGATGGCGGACTGCACGCCATCGACGATCAGTTGCGGCGCGTCGACAGCACCGCATTCGATAGCGGCTGCGATGGAGAGCCAGCCGCTGGCATTACCAAAATCCCCCGCGATGTAGGTGAGGTCGTATTGCGCGTCGCTATTCGCAAGCGTCGCCAGGTTCGCGATGCGCAATCCCTGGTTGCAACGCTCGACGGCACGCGTGGTCCAGGCACGCGTCACGGCATCGGAATCGGTATTGCCCCAGATCACGGCATTCGCGAAACCGTATTCGATCTCGTCCGGCTTGCCCTCGACAGGACGATGCAGGGACGCCATCACGGGCACCCCTTCCGGTAGACGGTAGACGCCGGCATCGAGCAGCACCGCGACACATCCCTCCGTACTGCCGGTAGGAGGCCATTCTTCATGCCATGCCGTTGCGATTACGAGCAGTGGGCATGCGTCGCGGGTTTCGAGCCATGCGTCCGCGATCAGTAACCCGTGCGAAGCCGGTACGGCTGATACCGCAAGCGGCGGCAAACCGGCCAATTGCAACGCGTCGTGCACTTCCTGCTCGCGCAAAGCTTCTTCGCCGGGTTCGGCCAGTACGCGAACCTTCGGCCAGTGGGTGGCTTCGTAGTGCGTCAGCGCGTGCAGGCTCGCTGCGATTGGTTCGAGCGCTTCGGCGATCCTGAACGCCAACTGAGTAAGGGGTCGCTTTGGCGGTGCATCTGCTGCGGCATCGGCTTCACTGTCGCCGGCCAGATCGATCTCGTCGATGTCGCCGGCCTCGTCGGATCTCTCCGGCGGGTCATCAAAGCGACAATGCACGACGACTCCCGCGCCATAGCGAGGTTGTTGCGATCGCGGCAGACGCGCGCCGGCACGGATCGCCTGGGCAAGCGTCTGGCCGTTCAAAGGCAAGCAATAACCCACGCCAAGCACTCGAAGCGGTTGCTGCGCGACACGGATTCGCTCCGCCAGCCATCGATCGCGATGGAGATTCCGGTGGTATGCGCGGTACCACATGGCCTCATAGCATGCGCGTTCGATCGCGAACAGAAGGCCGAATAGCCCGTTCGGGATACCGACGATGCAGAACCAGAACCAGGGGCTGCCCGCCCGTTCACCCTTGGGCCAGGTCAGCAGGGCAATCGCTGCTCCGGAAACCGCGCAGGCTAGCCAAATGCAGAACCACCATGGCCACAAGCGTGGATGGCTCGGATAGGCGCTCGGGCGCCCCGCCTGGGAAAGGTCGACAGGCATTATTCGAAGTGGACGTTCGGTAACGACGAGATCAATCGACAACCACATGCGCAGCGATGGCCGTCCAGCGCGAATGGCTTGTTGTCGCGATCGGGAAACTTGTCGGCGCCTTCGTCGATGACGGTCTGGCCATGCTGCTCGCAGAATGCCTCGTCGCCCTTGCGGGCAAGCGGTTTGCCCATGAATGTTGTCCATGGTGAGCCATTGGTGACCTCGCCGCCGTGTTCTAGTTTGTCGCCTTTGCGGATGGGAGATTTTTTATTCATGCAGCCAGCCCCAATTAAGTCGGTTACGGTTTTAAAATTGACAATCTAGTAATACACTTTTTAGGAGAATTACCACTCCAATAGGTACTAACCAGGTAATGCCTCCTTTTATCAACTTCAAGATTAAAAAATCCATCCCCACACGACGGAAACCTCTCCACAAACTCATAAGACAATGAAGAAAATGTAAAAACTCTATCGACGCTATACACGCCCTTCCCATCATCTATATGCGACACCCGAAAGCCCAGCCGCCCACTAAAATCATAACTATCCACCTCGATATTCAACGGCTTTTCCGTATCGCAATTTACCACCGCGCGCTTAACTCCACCGCGGCCCGACAACTGCCAAACCAAACTATCACCCTTTATTTTTATCACCGACACGATGCCCGGCGACGGGGAAAAAGTTTTGGAAATATCGCCAGCATACGAAAAAAACGATGCCGCGAGCATAACCACAGCCGCCAAACCCTTGATTACCATCATAAATCACTCTCAGACACCCCATAGATTTCGCCCACACGTCTTCGGCCATACAGTACGCATCGCTCACAAAAATTTGAATTAATCAATTTCTCTTTATTTTTCAAAAAGCGCAATGCAGACATCATTCTCCACCACAACACGGCGATTATTTTTTATATCCCACACTCCCGGATAGGATGTTTTTGAACAATCTATTTCACCAGTGGGCGCCACATAGCGTCCATCGGGGGAAATAATTGACGCCCCCGCCTCACCACTACTGTTAAAAGCCGCGCGCCTAAGCTCACTGATTTTTTTGCCAGCGACATACGCCCCCTTCAAAGACACAATATTTTTTGAATTCCCGACACGAGCCACTGTAGCCAAATACAAAAATGGCCGCACATCAACAAAATCAAGTGCAACGTAAATTCCCTTCGAGATATTTATATCCGACAGCACACCAACACGCGTCGGAATCGAAAGAACGTGAACCGCCACCCCAGTTTGGCACTGATCCAGCTGATGCTTATCGACGTAAGTTGTCTCGGAGAGCATGACGGCGGATTTATCGAAACTCTCAATCGCGTAGCGCGCTCTCCTATCAAGCAAACATATTTTTGAATCACCTATTTTCAGTGATGTTCCGACCACCTCATAGGCGCCACCTGCATAGACATGATTAGCAGTATAGATCAGCACCAGTGCAAACAAAATTCTCCAAAATTTATACATATATTTCCATTACAAAATCACACTCTTAACAAAGCGCGTGAACTCCAAACGTCGCTCCCAGTCTGTATAGCCCCCGTTAATGGCATACGTAACATCGCGCGATATCGCCCGCTCCCTTTGTCGATCGGCTTCCGAAATTGCTACTCCCGAGGAATCACGATCGATATTCCTAGCCACCTCCGGCCGCTCGATTCTCATATAAAACCCTCCACTATCCATACTGTTATCAGGAAGAGCAACATCATGAGGCCTATCAATTACTGCGGGAATCTTCGTCATACCACCGCGATTTCGTGCACGAAATGCTGAGTCGGTCCACCACGATTCGGTAAAGGACGATTTCGAAATCCATCCTCTGAATACCCAGTAACCCGCATAATTACTTCGCCCTGTCAATTGCTTGAAACCTCTTCCACGGAACTTCTGTGAATCGCCCCGATCACAGTTACCATTCCGCCAGTCGTACGAGCTCGCGATGCGCGCACCTTTACTGTTAAATTTTTCCGACCGATACCAAGCATCATCCTCACCAGAATTCTGACCATACCAATGTCCCAATGTAGACTCTGGCACTTTTGATATCGGATTGATAACTTGACCGTAAAACTTTCCATCCTTAAATTTTCCGAGCATGCTTGTTTCCTGCATACTCGCCAAGCAGTTGCTCTCAATAGCACCTTGACCAATAAAATGGGATAACCGGATCAGCGATGTCAGCCCATACTTTCTCGTCGTCTTATTTAATGGTCCCAAGTAAGCATCACGCAATTGACTCGGAGTTGGCAGCTGCCCCCGGCTATAGCGGGTATCTGCATAGATATTTTCGAACTCACTCCTATCAATCCACCCGCATTTCCTGAAATGCCGAATAAATTCAAGCGGATGAAAAAACCACAACTTCTGCCCCGCCGGAAGCCCCGTTTTGTCCCAAAACTGAACTTCCTTCAGATACTTCATGAAATCGTTGTAGCCTTTGTCATTTCCGTGATAGTAGCCACCCTCGTCAAGCAGACTCGCGTAACGCTCCTCGTTGTTCGTACTGTCCCATTCACTCGGCGCGTTGCAGACGAGCCGGCGCAACTGCTGCCGTACCTGGGCGTTGCCTTGTACATACCCTGAAAGCGCTCTCGCCTTGTGCGCTTCCGGCGTTTCATCTTTCACCGCCGGTACCTCGCGCGGAGCGGCATCGCCCAGTATTTCTTTCAACACTGCCACATCGCACATTCCATCGCTGTCGAACGGAGTGTTCCCTTCACTGATTTTCTGCCAGCCCATAAATGACAGGAAATCCGCATCGGAGAACTTCTGGATACTCGGGTCATTGATATCGATGTAACCTGCCTTACCCGCTGCCCAATTGACCTGCATCCACGTCATGCGCGCATCTGCTGCCAATGTTTGAGACGGCGATAGGATGCGACCGAAACGCAGCAGCTCGTAGCCGTCGCTCGGACATGACGAATAAAGCGCCGTCGCACGCTTGTACAGGTCGTATTCGTAGTCTTTTTCCTCGACGGGTTGCGGCGTAAGCAGCGTGCGGGTGCCGTCTTGCGCCATACTCCAGACCTTGGTGTATTTCGAGCCGACGCTGAAGTAGGTCTCGACAAGCAACGGCAAGGTATTCGAACCCTCGTGACCCGGCTTGAATTCAATCCCGTGCAACTTGTTTCGAGCATCGGCCTTCTCAGGCAAACGACGAAAGTTACTGCCTGCCGGAATGACAAAATACGCGTGCCCCCACCAGTCCGTTCCATTCGGCGAAGTGGGTGTGCTGTTACCCAGCTGTGTCCTCCCGAAGTAGGCGTCGAAATCGTCCGGCAACATGAAGATTTCGAAATGCAAATGCGGCATCTCCTCATATTGACCGCGCCACCCCAGTACATCCTTGCGCCGGACCTTCTTGCCCTCCCCCGCGACAGCCGGCGTCACCTGCCCTCTGCTCACCGGGCCAGTCGGCATGCGCAGGAATTCCGGCAAACGGTTTTTATCTGCGCCGTGCTCCTCATATTCCACCAGCGGCAACAGATGCATATAAAGTGAGTAGAAGACCAGCGCGCGGCCTTCCCCCGTCTCGGTCGTGTGCTTGAGCAACACGAAGCCGATATGGCTCGCGCCGCTGTCGACCGCATGCTGGCAGACCCGATAGGCAACGACTTCCCCATCGGCGATCGCGTACACCTCGCCTTTCTCATCGGGCTGAAGATGCATGCCGCAATGCCAGCGCCGATCGAAGGCGATCGGATAGATGCCGTGATCGCATTCGCGCTCGTCTACGGCGTCCATCATCGGATCGGGGTTCGGCCCGGTCGGGGCCGCAAGGCCGGCTTTGGGCAAAAAAGGTGGGCTGATGATCATGTCGTTACCGTGTGTGGCTGTATCTTGAGTTGGGCGAGTAGTCGCTCACCGGCAGTTGCGGCAAGTTGACGGACGTATGGCGCGGCCCTTCGAACACGAATGAGGCGGCCCTGATGCGAAATTCACCCGGACAATTGAAGACGACATTGCCGTTCTCGATGGTCATCGACGCGCCGCCGCACGCCACCATCGCCCTGGTCTTCGCGCTCACGAGCACATTCGCGCCGGCGCTCGACACGTGCAATTGCTCGTCGGAGAAGAGATCCATCGAAGCACCTTGCGCCTGAAGCTCGATTTTTCCTTTCGAAAAAATCTTGATGCCGAGCTTGTGCGAACACAGCGAGATCAGGTCACCCGCCACCATGCGCAATCGCTTCACGATGCTCACGTCCATGTTCTGCCCTGCGGTAACGATCACGTTCTCGCCCGCCGATTGCTGCAGTGATTTCGGTGTCACGAACGCGATGCCGCCGGGAGCACTCGCAAGCAGCCCCGCGTCGCGAAGCTGATCGAGGCCGTCGAGCAGCGCCGCCTGCGTCGCGCGGTCCGCAGGGTCGGCCTTGGCTTGCGTCGTCGCAGCCGCAAGGTCCGTTACGCGCTGCAATGCGGTCTTGAGTTGCGCGATAGCGGCGGGCATGTCGAGATGCGGCGTCTCGGATCCGCCTGCTGCGTCTGCCGAAACGAACAGCCCCTTCGGCGCGCGCAACGTGCCCCAGTGCTGCGTGGTCAGTTCGAAACCCTGGCCGCGCTTGTTCTTGTCCCTGTCGACCAGATGGCCCATGTTGAGCGACGACTGCCCGAACACCGTCGCCAACCGGATGCCCTCGTGGTCTTTCAAATCCTCGAAGCGCAACTTGTTGCCGAGCAACGGCGAGCGGAATACGGCGCGGCTGTACCACCCTTCCTTTCCGTGGACGAGGTCCCGACGTGCATGGTCATGCAGAGCCCCTGCGATCAGCAGGCGGTCGCAATTTCCCTGGGTCGCGACGACGCGTACTTCGGACCGCGGCAGCAACGGGATGTGCAGGCCGCCCTGATACGACGCGGACGCACGCAACAGCCGCAACGGCATGCTGTTCGTGCCGCGCTTGCCGCTGTGCCGGGTGAACAGCAGCCGGACGCGATATCGGCCATATTCGTCCATCCATGCGTACGGCTCGTCGTCGCCGGACTCGACCACACCGATCAGCATGCCGGCGATCCATCGCCAATGCTTTTCAGGAACGTATTCAGGCCGGTAGGTCTGATGTGCGGGAATCGCTTCGAAGGTGTTGACTACCGACTGGCTGCGGCTGCCGGTCGTGACGAGCTTCGTGATCACCAGCCCGTGCGGCGCCTCGTGCACCTCGTCATTGCTGATCCGCACCACCATGCCAGGCGTCATGCCGATGACGTCACTCGTGCCCGTGAGCCGCACTTGCCGCGTGAGCAGTTCGTCACGCCGCGCGTCAGCCAGCGCCTGCCCTTCCTCGACCGAATGGAAATGCTCGATGCTGCGGTTGATGCTCCCATAGATAGAGCGGTCGTCATGGGCCACGATCGATTCGACCTGCAGCGGATCGTCGGGGACGCGATAGTTGTGATCCCATTCGCGCACCGTCTGCGGCACCAGCGCGCGCGTAACCTCCAGTGTCAGGATCGCCTCGTGCCAACTCGCCAGGCCGGAATACGGCAACAACGGCACTTCGAGCGCTCGCATATAGCCGCGCGGTGTATTGCCGAACACCAACGTGTCGCGTTGCGGGCCGTCCTCTTTCTTCGCCTGCTTGAAGTAGTAATAGACTCCTGAGCGGCGGCAGTGCCGGTCGATAAAGTTCGCGACCGTCTCCTCATACATCACGGTTTGTTCCAGCTTTCCGTCAAGCCCTTCCAGTTCGAACTCGACGTCGAAGGACTGGAACAGGCTGCGATCGACGATCATGTCGCTCAGCAGCTCGCGAAGCGACTTGTCGAGAAATACAGCCGAATCGTGCACCTCTTCGAGCAGCGAGAAACGCGGCTTCAGATGGACTTGGTAGGTTGCTTCGTCGTGAGACGTTCTGACGCGAGTCCATTGCGTGACGACGCCGTGTACGGTACGTGCCGCATGCCGGACCGGATCGATCACCGCGGCCAGCGCCGGCACGGAAGCATGCTCCTCGATCGTGAAGACTGCCGGCTGGCCCACAATAGTCGCACCGTCGATCCGCTTGTCCTGCGAGGTTACGGTGATGTCCGCGAGAAATGGCGTATTCATTTCCTCGGTCAGGACGAACGACAAAACGGAGACCGGCGCATCGAGCGCCGCAATCTCGAGATGCAGCGGCTGGGTAACGACCGAATTGGGGTGTTTCAGTACATCCTGAATGGTTCGCATGGTTGCCGTTGAACGAGAGGTTTTACACCGGCACGTTCGCCCATTTACGCATTCAGGGACGCAGTGCCACAACGCTCTCGCTAGTGAAGCATGTATTCACGAAAATGAACATGCACCGGCATCGGATCTGTTAATCATGCATTTTCACATCATCATGGAAATAGCTTTTTTATTTTATTAATTTATATCCACGATGGTTAAAATTTATATTTTTTATTATCTCTTTTTAACTCAAACCCAGCGCCCTCAAGCACCGTCAAACGGAATCATCGGATGGCGAAGTTAGGCCTACAGACCAGCAAAACTGGGGTTCTCGGTTACCCATACTTCAACCCCGCACTGAACACAACAAATTCAATTCAGTGGAAATGCAGGTTGATTTCAAGAATAAATCTATCCAATAAATCTCCATTCAAATCATCAACACCCCGAATGACACAAGACAACCAATTCGATAATCAATCGAAATTTACAATGTAGAAAATTGTCACGCATCAATTTCACTGGGCATTGCTCTAAAGCAGGAATGACGCCCGGATTCGCTTCCGATTCGGTCGGATAGCGCTTAGGTGACGCTTGCCGGCACTGTGACGGGCGAACTTGTCGGCAGTGCTGGCTGCCGTGCAGCAGGGCTCGACGTCGACGCGACATCGACGACGAATGGATGTCGCGCCTTACAGATCTACTTTCCGACTTTACGACTCGACATCCTCCAGACTGAACACTTCCGTCTTGTCGTTATACGAAAAGACCTCCCCATACCGCCCCCAGTCGATCACCGCATCGAGCGTTTCCTCCGCCGCCTCGTCGGACAGAAAATCCTCCAGCTCCTGCTCGAAGCGCACGCGCGGCGCACGATGGCCCGGACGCTCGTTCAGCACCTTCCTGATCCGCGCCGCGAGCGGCACGTGCTTCAGCAGGTGATCGGCGAACATCAGCTTGCGCTCCTGCGTGCCGAATTCCGCGAACACGCGGGCGGGCGGCGTCAGAAACACGTCGCCTTCGCGCACGTCCGCAAAGCCGAGGTGCTGCAGCACTTCCGCGATCGGGAACAGTTCATCGACCTCCAGATGCAGCGAGCGTGCGATTTCCGGCATGTCGGCGCGGCCATGGTACGGCGCCATCGCGAGCGTCTCGATCAGGCCGGCCATCAGGTTGGTCGACACGCGCGGCATCCAGCTACCCAGCTCGAGCCCCTTCTTCGTCGCCTCGCCGGTCTGGCGCGCGGTCATCTTCGCGTAGATGTCGTCGACGAGCTTGCGGAAATCGGCATCGAGCCGGTTACGCGGATGCTTGAACGGCACCTTGATCTCGGCGATCACGCGGCCCGGATTCGACGACAGCACGAGAATCCGGTCGCACATGAACACCGCTTCCTCGATGTTGTGCGTGACGATCAGCACCGACTTGATCGGCATCCGGCCTTGCGTCCACAGATCGAGCAGATCGGTGCGCAGCGTTTCAGCCGTCAGCACGTCGAGCGCGGAAAACGGCTCGTCCATCAGCAGAATGGTCGGGTCGACGACGAGCGCGCGCGCAAAACCGACGCGCTGGCGCATCCCGCCCGACAGCTCGCGCGGATACGCGTTCTCGAAACCGTCGAGACCGATCAGGTCGATCGCGGCGAGCGCACGCTCGCGCCGCTCGCGTGCACCGACGCCGAGCGCTTCCAGCCCGGCTTCCACGTTCTGCAACACGGTCAGCCACGGGAACAGCGCGAAGGTCTGGAACACCATCGCGACGCCTTCGGCCGGGCCGCGCAGCGGCTGGCCGAGGTAGGTCACTTCGCCGCCGGTCGGCTCGATCAGGCCGGCGATGATGCGCAACAGCGTCGATTTCCCCGAGCCCGAGCGGCCGAGCAGGCCGACGATCTCGCCTTCGCGCAGCGACAGGTTCGCGTCGTCGAGCACGAGCAGTTCGCCCTGCGTCTTGTTGAAGCCGCGGCAGACATGATCGACGCGCAGGATTTCTTCACCGAGCCGCGGCGGCTGCAGCGGCTGGGACGTCTTGACGGGGGCGTTGATAACGGTCGAATTTTGCATCGCGCTTACTCTCAATCGAGACGGAGCCGGGATTCCGCATAGGCGTACATCGGACGCCACAGCAGGCGGTTGAACAAGGTAACGAACAGGGACATCACGGCGATGCCGAGGATGATCTTCGGGAAATCGCCGGCGGCGGTCGTTTGCGCGATATACGAGCCCAGGCCGTGCGCGACGACCTTCGTATCGCCCCATTGCACGAATTCGGACACGATGCTCGCGTTCCAAGCGCCGCCCGACGCGGTGATCGCGCCGGTCACGTAGTACGGGAAGATGCCGGGCAGCATCGCCTGGCGCCACCACTGCCAGCCGCGGATGCGGAAATTCTTCGTCGCTTCCTTGTAGTCGTTCGGATAGGACATCGCGCCGGCGATCACGTTGAACAGGATGTACCACTGCGTGCCGAGCACGATCAGCGGCGACAGCCAGATGTCCGCGTTCAGGTGGAAATGGACGATGACGATC
The DNA here is from genome assembly GCF_015712225.1 of Burkholderia sp. 9775_39. NCBI lineage: Bacteria > Pseudomonadati > Pseudomonadota > Betaproteobacteria > Burkholderiales > Burkholderiaceae > Burkholderia > Burkholderia sp. 9775_39. Next base: position 47,447 of record NZ_JACCQC010000024.1, read on the forward strand.
ACGAACACCGGGAACAGCAGGTTCGCCGGAAACGCGGCGAGGAATTGCGCGAGCGGCTGGATCTTCTCGGCGAGCTTCGGGCGCAGCCCGATCAGCACGCCGAGCGGCACCCAGATCACCGACGCGATCGCGATCAGCACCAGCACGCGCAGCAGCGTGATCAGCCCGAGCACGAGCACGTGGCCCACCTCGCCCATCGTCACGCCGGTCGCGACGAAACTGACGACGCGCCACACGACGTACAGCGTCAGCGCGATCACGAACGCGCCCCATACGATGTCGCCGATGCGCGACGAACGGCGCGACGATGCGCCGCGCACGCGCGTACCCGCCAGCGACGGCACGCGCAGCGGAATCCGCGCGGCCTGCGACAGCAGCCAGCCGGCCGGCACGAGCAACTGATGGATCAGGTGCGTGCGACGCATCATGTCGAGCAGCCACGATTGCGGCGCATCGCCCGACGCGGTGTTCTCCATCCGGAACTTGTCGGCCCACGCGACGAGCGGACGGAACAGGAACTGGTCATACGCGAGGATCACGACCGACATCGCGACGATCACCCAGCCGACCGCGCCGAGATTCTTGTCCGCGATCGCCTGCGCGAGATACGCACCGATGCCCGGCAGCGTGATCGTCTGGTTGCCGACGGTGATCGCCTCGGATGCGACGACGAAGAACCAGCCGCCCGACATCGACATCATCATGTTCCATATCAGGCCGGGCATCGAGAACGGCACCTCGAGCTTCCAGAAGCGCTGCCACGGCGTCAGGTGAAAGCCGCGCGACACTTCGCTCAGGTCGCGCGGCACCGTGCGCAGCGACTGGTAGAAGCTGAACGTCATGTTCCACGCCTGGCTCGTGAAGATCGCGAAGATCGCGGCCAGCTCGGCGCCGAGCACGCGGCCCGGAAACAGCGCGAGGAAGAACGTGACGGTAAACGAGATGTAGCCGAGCACCGGCACCGACTGCAGGATGTCGAGGATCGGGATCAGCACCATGCCCGCGCGGCGGCTCTTGGCCGCGAGCGTGCCATAGACGAGCGTGAACACGAGCGACGCGATCATCGCGGCGAGCATCCGCAGCGTGGTGCGCAGCGCGTATTCGGGCAGGTTCGACGGATCGAGCGAGATCTTCTGCGTCTGCAGCACGCCGATCGGCGCCATCGTCTCGTGAAAACCGACGATCGCCATCGCCAGCACGCAAATGATCAGCGGAAACGCGACCGCATCCCAGCGGTTGGGCAGCACGCGCCACGCCGACGCGTTGGCAGTGCGATTCGGATCGAAGAAACGGATATCCATCGGTAGCGTCTTGTGTGGAATTGAAAATCGATGGGGTCGGCCGCCTGTCGCGCAGCCGGGCGTCGCACTCGCGGTGCGAATCAGAACAGCCCGTGCAGTGCCCGGTATGAGGTGGCCGGCAGCGCGAACGGCCGCACCGCACCGTCCTTGACGAAACGGAGACCGGCACCGGGATGAATGCCGACACCGACGATGCCGCAGGCAACGATCAGAAAAAGCGGCGCGAGGCCGAGGGCGCGTGTGCGGTGAGCGACCGCACCGCCCGTTTCCGTTGCCGCGAGGTTCGGCATGAAGGGCTCCGGAGAGGGGTTCGGAGTGGGAGGCTATCGGGCGGCCGTGACGCAAATGTGACGTGTCACTTACAGGACATTGACGGCTCATCCGGGCGGAATCGTGCATCGCCCCGTCGGCTGTCAATGCGAGTGTTCAACCTCGTAACGGGCGGGAATAAATCCGCCGCTTCGCCGGTATCGCATGCGAATGCGCCGGCTTATTCCAGGACGATCCGGCCGTCCGGTTTCGTCACACGAATGCGAGGCTCACATGTCTTCATCGACTCCCACCCGCCCGTCGCGCCGCAAGGCCCTGCAATGCATGGCCTTCGGCGGCCTCGGTACGCTGTTCACGTTGTCGGGCGGCATTCTCGCGCCGTTCGACCTCGCGCTCGCGCAAGCCGGCGATGCGCGCCCGGCCGACGCGGGCCGGCCGCTGTTCGTGCAGATCAGCGATACGCACATCGGCTTCAACAAGGACGCGAATCCGGACGTGTCGGCCACGCTGAAGCAGACGATCGACCTCGTCAACGGGATGCCCGCGCTGCCGGCGCTGACGATCCACACCGGCGACATCACGCACCTGTCCAAACCCGAGGAATTCGATCACGCGTCGCAGTTGCTGTCCGCGCTGCGCGTGACGGAACTGCATACGGTGCCCGGCGAACACGACGTCACCGACGGATCGGGCGCCGAATATTTCGGCCGGTTCGGCAAGGCGTCGGACAACCGCGGCTATTACAGCTTCGACCACGCGGGCGTGCACTTCATCGGCCTCGTCAACGTGATGCACTTCAAGCCGAACGGGCTTGGCAGCTTCGGCGACGAGCAGCTCGCGTGGCTCGCACAAGACCTGAAAGGCCGCTCGTCGAGCACGCCGATCGTCGTGTTCTCGCACATGCCGATGTGGACCATCTACGAACCGTGGGGCTGGGGCACCGGCGACGCGCCGCAGACGATGGCATTGCTGCGCCGCTTCGGCTCGGTCACCGTCCTGAACGGGCACATCCATCAGATCGTGTCGAAGGTCGAGGGCAACGTGACGTTCCACACCGCCCGCTCGACCGCGTTCCCGCAGCCGACGGCCGGCAACGGCCCGGGCCCCGTGCCGCTCACGGTGCCGCACGACCGGCTGCCGTCGATGCTCGGCGTGACGACCGTCGAGTTTGCCGGCCATCCGGTCGCGTCGTCGCTGCACGATGCGACGCTCGCGTGATCGATATAAGGAGAACGACATGATCCGCTTCCAACGCCACCGAATCGTCGCCGTGCTGATCCTGTGCGGCGCCGCTGCCTGCACGCCGCCCGCCGCGTTCGCGCAGGGCCCGACCGGCCCGCTCGTGACGATCCGCAATTTCATGTTTTCGCCGATGTCGACCACGATCAAGGCCGGCACGACCATCACGTGGAAGAACCTCGACGCGGAGCCGCATACCGTCGTCAACGACGCCGGCATCTTTCATTCGAAGGCGCTCGACCAAGACGAGACGTATTCGTTCCGCTTCGACAAGCCGGGCGTCTACAAGGTGTTCTGCGGTATTCATCCGTACATGAAGGAAACGATCACCGTCGAATGACGCGGCCTGCCACGCACCGCGGGCGAACGACGGGCGGCCGCCTACAATGACTGTCGTCCCCTTCGCCCGCGAGGCAGACGGAGCCGTCCATGCCAAGGATCGATCTCGGTACCGTGCCCGAACGCCGCGGCAGCGGCTATCCGCGGCCGTTCGATGCGCCGTGCGCGCAGCGCATCCGCCAGCGTCTCGGCGACGCCGGCGGCCTGCGCGATTTCGGCGTCAACCTGATGCGCGTGCCGCCAGGCGGCTGGTCGTCGCAGCGCCACTGGCATTCCGACGAGGACGAATTCGTCTACGTGCTCGCAGGCGAGCTCGTGATGATCGAGGACGGTGGTGAAACCGTGCTGCGCGCGGGCGACTGCGCGGCGTTTCCGAAAAATTCGGGTAACGGCCATCATCTGATCAACCGATCGGATGCGGTCGCCGTCTATCTCGAGGTCGGCTCGCGCTCGCCGGACGACGTGATCACGTGCCCGGACATCGACATGATGAGCCCGAGCCGCGACGGCCGGTTTCTGCACAAGGACGGCACGCCGTACCCGGACGCGTGACGCCTGCGCGTCGGTCACGCCCGCCGGGCCCGCAGGCGCGCGCGGCCGGCCGGGGTCACCGCCACTTCCGCCACGCCGCCAGGTGTATGACGCCGGACCACGTAGCCGCGCGCGCAGGCTTCCTCCCACACCGGCAGGCGCGGGCACGACGTGCGCCACGCATCGATCACCTCATCGTACGGCCGCGCGGCGGGCCCGATCCATTCGAGCAGGTCATCGATCAACGGCTCGAGCGACGCCGCTTCGCGCTCGGACGCCTTCGGGTGGACTACGTGGATCGGCTGCGCATCCGGCTTGCGAAAGCTCGGCAGTGCACACAGCGTGTCGAAATGATCGTCGAGGATCGTGATGTTCATGGGGGCGCTCCTGTGAACACCGTCATCCTGAACCGCGAGCGCCGAACCGGGAAATGAATTTAACGTGCGGATTCCTGCATTTTTCTGATCGATCTGTTTCCGTCGCTCACGCGCGTCGCATGCAGGCTCACTGCCCCGCCGCGCGCAGCGCCGGCGCGGTGCCGGCGACGACCGGACACGATCGAGGCAGCGCATGCCCGAACAACACGGCCAGCCCGCAAGCGGACGTGAACATGCCGACGCCGTCGTGCCCGACACCCGGCACTTCGACCACCTGCTGCGCGAGATCGTCCGGATGCCGCTTCTTCAGGTAATCGAAATACGCGAGCCCGCGCGCCAGCCGGTACGGCCCCTGCGCCATCGCCGCGCACGAGCGGTCGATGAAATGCGTGGTTGGATTCGTGTCCGCCTGCCCGAGCAGGTACACGACATGGCGTGCGACGTAGCGCGTTTCGAGATCGCGCACGTCCTGCGACGCGACATAAGGCGGCGCCGATTTCAACCCGTACTTCCATTCGGTCGCGCGCGGACAGGCGCCGCCGGCAAGCGCGTCGGCATTCGGCCGTTCATCGTCGAAATACAGGTAGCTCGACGGATTCGCGACCACGTAACGCACGGCAATGCCGGCACGCGCCAGTGCGTCGCCTTCGCGCCCGGCCACCGCATAACGCTGCAGCAACTGTGCACCGGCGGAATGACCGATCACGACGACCGTCGACAACGACGGGTACAGGCCGCGATCGGCGAAATGCGCGAGCAATGCGTCGAGCGCCGCGAACGAGCTGACCGGGCCCGGCTCGCGCGCCGGTTCGCCGCCTTTCCATCCTTCCTGCGTCCACGCGAGCGTCGATGCGGACAACGAAAAGGCGCGCGCGTCGGCACGGGTCAGGAACTGCGGTGCGACCACCATCGTGCCCGCGCCGGCCGCCCCGGCCTTTTCGACGACCTTGCGCCCCGATGCGTAATACGCGTCGGCGTTACGGAGCGTGCCGTGAATCACGATGAACACGCGCGTGACGTCGGGTGCGGCCTGGTCGAGCGGACGGTCCGCGTAGACGGGCAGCTCCGCGCGGTCCTGCGGCGTGTCGACGGCCAAGCGCTGGTCGGCGACGGCCTTGACCGGCGCTTCGAGACGTTCGCGCTGCGTGGGCGTGGCGGTTTCGGCCTGCGCGCCGCCCGGCATGCCGACGGCGGCGACCGCGAGCGGAACGGCGAACGACAGGGCTCGGGCGAGCGGCAACGCACGCAAGCGTCGGAGGCAGGCAAAGGCGACGGAAATGGCGGACATGGCGGCGGCTCGGGTGGCGAATATGACTTGAACGGCGATGGTCGCAGAATCCGTCGCGCGCTGCCGGCCCGTTGCCGAAAACGGGTCAGCCGGCCGGCTGCGCACCCGGTTCGGCGTCGGCGCACGCTTCGCCCGCTCGACGCTGCAGCTGCTGCACGATGCCGACCAGTTCGCCGATATGCGTCGCTACCGCCTGCTTGCCGGCACGCGCCCACGCGTCGAACGACGTCATCCCGCTCACCGCGCCGACGAACGGCATGCCGGCCCGCTCGGCCGCTTGCGCGTCCACCGCATGGTCGCCGACGTAGATCGCGGCGGCGGCGGGCAAACCGAGCCGCGCCAGTGCCTGCACGAGCCCTTCCGGGTCCGGCTTGTGGCGTTGCACGTCCTCCCCGCCGATCAACACGTCGACCATCGATTGCAAGCCGTTGCGTTCGAGAATCGCGTCGATCCGGTAGCGAAACTTCGACGACACGATCGCGACGGCAAGCCCTTGCTCGCGCAACGCCGCGAGCAGCGACGGCACTTCGGGATAGATGCGGGTGCCGGGCACCATGATCTCGTCGGCGCGCGCGACGAAGTGCCGCGCGAACGCATCGGCCCGCGCCGCCACGGTCTCGCCCGTCAACGAACGGAACATGTCCGGCAGCGGCAGTCCGATCACGGCGCCGATCTGCGCGGGTGTCGGGCCGGCGGCGTCGAGTTGATCCAGCGCGTACCGGGTGCATTCGATGATCGCGGCGGACGAATCCGCCAGCGTCAGGTCGAAATCGAATATGACGGCCCGAACCGACATGAAAGAACTCCGTAAGTAAAGCGCGATGCCACGTATGTTACGCGTGCGGCGAGATGAGATCGCCGACGAGATGACCTGAAACCGGGCGGCCGCGTTGAAGGCGCGTCGCCCGGCGTTGATCCGCCCCCAAGATCGCCGCACGCTATCAACCCCATTGCCGGTAGTGCTTACAAACATATCGTCAAAACACGATATATGATTCGCCCATCGACGATACCCGTCTGCCTGACCGAAACACCCAGCCTTTCCATGCCGACCGAACTCGACATCGACGCGATCCTGAAAGCGCTCTCGAACCCCGTGCGCCGGGAGATTCTCGTCTGGCTGAAAACGCCCGGCGAGCATTTCCCGCAGCAGACGCTGCCGTACGAACACGGCGTCTGCGCGGGCCAGATCGACGCGCGCTGCGGGCTGTCGCAGTCGACCGTCTCCGCGCACCTCGCGACGTTGCAGCGCGCGGGGCTCGTGACGTCGACGCGGATCGGCCAATGGGCGTTCTTCCAGCGCAACGAGGCCGTCATCGACGCATTTCACGACGCCCTGCGCCGCGAACTCTAGCCAACGGCCGAACCGGCCATGCGGGGCGCCATCGCACACGACGCGACGGCTTCCCGCCTTTCGTGAAGAGGTTATCTGCCATGCCCACGCTGTTCGATCCCGTTACCCTCGGCGACCTGACCCTGCCGAACCGCATCGTGATGGCGCCGCTCACCCGCTCCCGTGCGGGCGCGACGCGTGTGCCGAACGCGCTGATGGCGCGCTACTACGCCGAGCGCGCATCGGCCGGCCTGATCATTACCGAAGCGACGTCGGTCACGCCGCAAGGCGTCGGCTATGCCGACACGCCGGGCATCTGGTCCGACGAACAGGTCGAAGGCTGGAAGCAGATCACGCAGGCCGTGCATGCGGCCGGCGGGCGCATCGTGCTGCAACTCTGGCACGTCGGCCGGATCTCCGATCCGATGTTCCTGAACGGCGACCTGCCGGTCGCGCCGAGCGCGATCGCCGCGGGCGGCCACGTGAGCCTCGTGCGTCCGCCGCGCCCGTTCGTGACGCCGCGCGCCCTCGAACTCGACGAAATTCCGGGCATCGTCGCCGCGTACCGCAAGGGCGCCGAAAATGCGAAGGCAGCGGGCTTCGACGGCGTGGAAATTCACGGCGCGAACGGCTACCTGCTCGACCAGTTCCTGCAGGACAGCACCAATCGCCGCACCGATGCGTACGGCGGCCCGATCGAGAATCGCGCGCGCCTGCTGCTCGAAGTGGTCGACGCGGCGATCGACGTGTGGGGTGCCGGCCGGGTCGGCGTGCATCTCGCACCGCGCGGCGACGCGCATACGATGGGCGATTCCGATCCGGCGGCCACGTTCGGTTACGTCGCGCGCGAACTCGGTCGCCGCAAGATCGCGTTCATCTTCACGCGCGAATCGTATTCGGGCGACCAGTTGAGCCCGCGCCTGAAGGAAGCATTCGGCGGCCCGCTGATCGCGAACGAGCAGTTCACGCTCGACACCGCGCAGGCCGCGCTCGCGAACGGCAGCGCCGACGCGATCGCCTGGGGCAAGCTGTTCATCGCGAACCCGGACCTGCCGCGCCGCCTCGAAATCGGCGCGCCGCTCAACAAGCCGGTGCCGGAGACGTTCTACGCGGAAGGCGAAACGGGCTACACCGACTACCCGGCGCTGAGCGACGCGGCCTGACGGTAGGACGGCGCGGGTTCAGGCGCGCACGGCGGCACGCATGAACACGCGCTGCGTTTCGTCGAGACCGAGCGCGACGTGGTGCGCGCGGATCGCGCGCAGCGCGTCGTCGAGAGATGCGTCGTCGATGATGTGAAAACCGAGGCGCGCGTAATAAGGGGCGTTCCACGGCGCGTCGCGGAACGTCGACAGCACGACCTCGACGATGCCGTCTTGCGCGGCGCGCGTCATGATCCGCTCGATCAGGCGCGCGCCGATCCGCTGCCCCGCATGCGACGGCGCGACATCCAGTTCCTCCAGATACAGCCGCTGCGCATCGAGCAGCCGGTAGAACGCGAACCCGACGCACGTGCCTTGCGAATCGACCGCGACGTACGCGCGACCGTCGTCGATCCGCATGAGCACGGCAGCCGCATCGGTCGGCTCGCCGTCGGCGATGTCGGCCATGCCGACCTCGCGAAACCGCTGCGCGGCGGCCACTTCCACGGCGGCCATCGCGGCCGCGTCTTCCCGCGTGGCGGGGCGAATCAGGATCGATGCAGGCATGACGGCAATTCGGGCAGGCAGTCCGGGACGGCCGTCACTATAATCGAAACCTCATACGTATCGTCTAGAACGCCCGATCCACGGGGTTCGCCGGCCGCGGCAGCCCCGGCGACCCGCCGCCGCCCGCTAACAGCGAAACGCCTTGCGCCAGACGCCCTGCTCCGGCGTGCGAGCATTGCATTCGATCAGCGCGCGCACCAGCGCCCAGTCGTCGTCATCGCAGAAATCGAGCAGCATCGCGCCGTACGGGCCGCGCTGTTCGCGCAAGCGCTCCGCCAGTCGCGCATGAATGCCCGGCACGCGGCCATCGCCGTGTGCGACCACCGACGGATTCGCGCCCATCCCCGTTCCGCTGCAGAAATTGAGCGCCCAGCAGCCGCTGTCCGGCAGCGGCAGATGCGTCAGCAACGCGTCGATCGCACGCCATTTCCATGCGATCGATGCGGCCACCGGCACGCGATACTCGTCCTGAATCACGAACGCGCCGTCCGGATGGTCGATCGTGAACGTCGCGTTGTCGGGCCACGCGGTCAGGTCGATGCCGAGCGGCCGGCCGCTGCGAAAGCGCCGCAACAGCACGACCGCGCCGCGCACGTCGCCGAGCGTCGGCAGCGTGCCGCCGGCATGCCAGCGCAGCCGCGGATGCCGCGCGCGATGCGCGTCGAACGTCGCATCGAAACCGCGCGTGCACGCATGCGCCGGCCATTCGTCCTTCACCGACATCACGATGCATTCGCGCGGATGCGCATCGAGAAAGCGCGTACAGGTTGCCAGCACGTCGTCGAACGTCATGCCGAGCGCGATGCCGCCGTGATGGATGTCGAACGCATCGCGCACGTGCCGGCAGCGGATGTCGAGCAGCCGCACGCCATGCGCGAGCTGCGCCTCGAGCGGCGCGCGCTGCGTGCGCACGAGCAAATCGTCGACCGTATACGCACAGGTGTCATGGCTGCCCGGTAGGGTCAGCGTATGCAGCGGCCGCGCGTCGTCGAGCGCCGACATCCAGTCGGCAGGCGGCACGCACGTATCGTGGCTCGAAGGGATCATGAATCGATGAATGACAAGGAAAGAAAACCGTGGGTCACGGCGTCGGATGTCGCGGCGCGGGCCGGCGTCTCACGCTCCGCAGTGTCGCGCGCGTTCTCGCCGACGGCAAGCATCGCGCCGCAAACACGCGAACGCGTGATGGTCGCCGCGCGGGCGCTGGGCTACCAGGTCAACCTGATCGCGCGCGACATGATCACGCAGCGCAGCAGCATGATCGGCGTCGTGACGGCCGGATTCGAGAACCCGTTTCGCGCGCGGCTGCTGTCGGACCTGATGGCCACGCTCGGGCAGCGCGCGCTCACGCCGCTCGTGACCAATGCGGAAGACCCGCGCCAGATCCGGCAATCGCTCGAACAACTGCTCAGCTATCGGATCGCGGGCCTCGTGATGACGTCCGCGTCGCCGCCGCTGTCGGTCGCGCAGCAGTATCTCGAACACCGGATTCCGGTCGTGATGATCAACCGCGAAGCGAACCTGCCGGGCGCGGACGTGGTCGTCAGCGACAACGCGGCGGGCGCGGTCCACGCCGCGCAGCGGCTCGTGCGGGCCGGCGCGCGCCGGCTCGCGTTCGTCGGGCCGCGCGGCACGAGCTACAGCGCGCGGTCGCGCGCCGCGGCGTTCGAACAGGCGCTCGCGCAACGCGACGCATTCGACGCGACGCTCGTCCGCGTGCTCGACACGCCGTCCGACACCCACGCCGGCGGGATCGACGCGGCGCGGCAACTGTTCGCGACGGGCGAGCGGCCCGACGGCGTGTTCTGCTCGTCCGACCTGCTCGCGCTCGGCGTGATCGACGTCGCACGCCGAGAATTCGGCTTGCGCGTACCGGACGACCTGCGCGTGATCGGCTTCGACGACATCCCCGCCGCCGAGTACGACGCCTATCGGCTGACGACGCTGCGGCAGGACACGCGCGGCCTCGCGCTCGCGGCGATCGACCTGCTCGCGGACCGGCTGCAGACGTTCGACGGCCCGTCGCGCACGCGCGTCGTGCCGGTCATGCAGGTGGTGCGAAACAGCTGCGCGTGACGACGCAGGACCGGGCGCGGTCACCCCGCGCGTCACTTCAATCCGCCCGCGAACCCGCGCAACAGGTAGCGCTGCACGTAACCGGCCACGGCGAGCGTGGGCAGCGACGCCATCAGCCCCGCGCTCATCAGGTCGCCCCAGTCGATCCCGTTCTCCGTCACGTAGCCGGCGATCGCGAGCGGCAGCGTGAAGCGGCTCGGCGTCGACACGAACAGCAGCGCGATCAGGAATTCGTTCCAGGCCGCAATGAACACGAAGATCGCGGTCGCGATCAGCCCCGGCGCGCACAGCGGCAGCACGATCTGCACGAGCCGCCGCGCGAGCCCCGCGCCGTCGATGCACGCCGCCTCTTCGTACTCGATCGGGACGTCGCGCACGAACGCGAGCAGCATCCAGATCGCCATCGGCAATGCATAGATCTGATACGCGAGCATCAGGCCGAGCGTCGAATCGAGCAGGTGCAGCCGCTTCGCGAGCGCGAACAGCGGCACCGCGATCGTGATCGGCGGCATCAGCTTCAACGCCAGCACGAGCACCAGGAACAGCAGGTCGAGCCGCGCCGGAAACCGCAGCCGCACGAGCGCATACGCGGCCGGAAACGCGAGCGCCAGTGCGAGCAGCGTCGTGCCGAAGCCGACCAGCAGCGAATTGAACAGCGGCGCGCCGATACCGTTCGACCACACCGACGCAAAATGCTCGACGGTCGGCGCGGCCGGCCAGATCCGCAACGGATGATCGAGGCGTTCGAGCGTCGGCATGAAGGCCGCGCCGGCCATCCACAGGCACGGCAGCAGCAACAGTGCGAGCGCGACGATGCGCAGCGCCCACGGCACCGTTTGACCGAATGCGGCGCCCGTTCGGGCGCGCGGGATACCCATCGATCGCGTCGTCATGCGCGCCGCTTGCGAACCGTCTGCCATACGTACCCCGAGACCAGCAGCGCGGACGCCGCGAGCATCAGCACCGACGCGGCACTCGCCGGACCGACGTTGAAGAAGCGGAAGCCCGTGTCGTAGATATAGGTCGACAGCGTCTGCGTCGCGTTGCCGGGGCCGCCGCCCGTCAGCGCATAGACCTTGTCGAACAGCTTGAACGTGTCGATCGAGCGCAGCAGCAGCGCGAGGCCGATCTGCGGCGCGGCGAGCGGCAGCGTGATGTCGCGCAGGCACTGCCACTCGCTCGCGCCGTCGGTGCGCGCGGCTTCGTACAGTTCCTGCGGAATCGACTGCAGCCCGGCCAGCACGATCAGGAACGCCATCGGCGTCCACTGCCAGACGTCGACGAGCGCGAGCGACCACAGCGCGAGATGCGGATCGGACAGCCAGCGCACGCCTTCGATGCCGAACGCCGCGAGCAGCGCATTGAGGAAGCCGTCGAAGTTCAGCCAGTTGCGCCAGATCGCCGAGCACACGAGCGTGGACAGCATCATCGGCAGGATCGCGAGCGGCAATGCGATGCGCCGGCCCGGAAACGCGCGCACGAACAACAGCGCGAGACCGAAGCCGAGCGCGACTTCGGCGAGCGACGCGACGATCGTGAAGCGCAACGTGTTGCCGAAGCCGGCCGCGAACGCGTCGTCGCCGAGCACCGCGCGATAGTTCGCGAGCCCCGCGAACGCGCGGCGGCCGGCCGAGTAGTCGACCCGGCAGAACGAGTCGATCAGCACCTGCGCGACCGGATACAGCGCGAGCGCGGCGAGCACCAGCAGCGCGGGCCCGAGCAGCGCGACGAACGGCAGGCTGCGGCCGAACGCTTTCATGCGCGAGCTCCGGCCAGCGGATCGACGTGAGCCGTCACTTGCCAGCCGCGGCCGTCGCCTGCGCGATCTTCTGCTGCGCCTGGCGCAGCGCGGCGTCGGGCGCGGCCTGCCCCGTCAGCGCGAGCTGCAACTGATCGCCGAGAATGCTCTCGACCTGCTGCCAGTCCTTCACACGCGGCCGCGCACGGCCGGCCTCGAGCGCCTTCAGTTGATCGGGATACCAGCGGTACTGGCGCACCAGCGCCGGATCGTTGAACACGCTGCGGCGGGTCGGCGGAATGCCGATGCCGGCGAGGCGCGTCTGCGTGTCGCGCGCGGTGAGGTACGCGAGAAAATCCTGCGCGAGCTTCGCGTGCGGCGCGTCCTTCGGAATGCCCATCTGCCAGATGCCGAGCATCGGCGCCGGGCCCGCGGTCTGCCCCGGCGGCGGCTGCAGCGCGATCTGCCCGACCACGCGCGACTGCTTCGCGTCGTCGAGCGCCGGCACCCACGCCGGCCACACCTCGATCGACTGCGCGGCCGTGCCGCGTTGCAGCGCGTCGCGCACTTCCGCCGCGCCGTACACGTCGACGTCCTTCGGCGCGAACGCCTTCAGCGCGAGGAACGTCTTCAGCGCGGCCTGCGCTTCGCGCGAATCGATCGTCACGTTGCCGGCGTGGTCGAACACGTCGCCGCCGTACGCCCACAGGATCGGCAGGAAGCCCGTGACGACCGGGTTGCCCTTCGTGCCGCGGAACACGACACCCGACACGCTCTTGTCCGCGCCGCCGACGGTCTGCGCGATCTTCAGCACGTCGTCCCAGTTGCGCGGCGGTTGCAGCTTGTACTTCGCGAGCAGGTCCTTGCGGTACGCGAACATCTCGACGTTGCCGACGATCGGCAGCGCGTACAGCGCACCGGCCGCATTGCGGCCGAGCGCGACGGCGGACGGCACGAGATCGGCGTCCGCGAGCGCCGCGGGCAGCGACTTCAGCCAGCCGTTGCCGATGAATTCCGGCGCCCACGTGTCGTCCATCATCACGAGGTCGTACGCGCCGGTGCCTTCGCGCATCGACAGCTTGAGCTTCTGGTACAGGTTCGCGTTCGGCAGCTTGAGCAGCTCGATCTCGGTGCCCGGATGCAGCTTGTTGAAGCCGACGACGGCGTCGGCCAGGCCCTTGCCGTAGATGTCGTCGCGGCCCGCGATGACGAGATCCGCCGCGAAGGCGTGCGTGGCGGCAACGGATAGCGCAACGGCGGCGGACAGCGCGCGCAGGCGGCTCAGCAGGGTCATGTGGTCTCTCTCGATCGGCGTATGGAGCGGAACAATCATGCGTTGCACACGTGTGCAACGCCGGCGACGGGTCAAGTCGCCTGGAGCGTCGCCATTGTTCACGCAGACCGTGAAGGTATTGTGGCAAGCCGCAAGCCGGGCAACCTGACGCGCGGATGCCGTCGATCCGGGTCCATTCAGTCAAGCATACGGACGATTTTTTTCAAGCAAGGCTTTCCATCGATCGCCCGATGCCGCCCCATGCCCGTGAAGACCGCACGGCGGCACGCGACCGGCGTGCCACCGCCCGCCGTTCGAGGTCAAAAGTTCACACGAATCCCTGCCATCACCGCCAGCTGCCGGCTCGAATTGCTGTTCGCGAGCACCGGAATCTGCGCATAGTTGACCGCGTTGCCGCCCGCGTCGGTGCCGAGCCCCGTGCCGCTCGCGACCTGGCCGATCGCAACCGCATAGAGTGCGGTGCGCTTCGACAGGCTGTAGTTCGCGCCGACGTTCACCTGGTGGAACCGCGTCGTGCCGCGCCCGTCCGTATGCGCGGCGTTGAAGATGTACGCGACGCCGCCTTGCAGCGCCGGCGTGAACATGTATGTGACGTTCAGCTCGCCGATGTCGAACGTGAACGCCTGCGTGCGCGGCTGCGCGTCGGTCGAGAAATAGCGGCTGTCGCCGAGCCGCGTGTGCGTGTAGGTCAGCGCGACCGTCGCCGCGCCGAGCGTGACCGACCCGCCTGCGCCGAACGCGCGCATCGAGCCGGCATCCTGCAGCAGGCAGTACATCGCGCCCGGGTTGCTGCACGCGAAATCGCCGATATAGCCGCTCGCGCCGCCGAGCGCCGCGTCGAGCGGCTGGTGCAGGTCGAGGTAGCCGACCGAGAACGCCACCGGCGAGCGCGTGTACGTCGCGGCCACCGCATAGCCGCGCTTCGCGGAAAAATCGCCGGCCTGCCCGCCGAAGCTGAACGTGCCGCCGAACGTGAGGCCGTTGAAATCGGCGCTGGTGAACTTCACCGCGTTGTTGAAGTTGAACGCGGCATTCAGGTTGTCGACGTCGCCGAGATGCGAGCCGTACGGCGTCGCCCAGTTGTTGCTCGATACGTACGCGCCGAGCATGTCGGTGTACGAGTCGTACTGGCGGCCGAGGCCGAGCGTGCCGATTCCGTCCTGGCGCAGCCCGACCCATGCCTGCCGGCTGAATGCGGTGCCGCCCTGCAGCGCCTGCCCGTTCGCGGACAGGAACTGCTGCTCGAGTGTAAACACCGCGTTGAGGCCGCCGCCGAGCGGCTCGGCGCCCTGGAAGCCGAAGCGGGACGGCACGAGGTTGCCGCCGCCCATCTGCCAGGCATGGCCGCCGCCCGTGCTGCCGTCGACGCGTGTGAACTGCTGGTTCGTCGAATAGATGATGCCGGTGTCCACGGTGCCGTACAGCGTCACGCTCCCCGAAGTCTGCGCGTGTGCGTGCAGGCAGCCCAGCATGGCCGCGGCTGCGGTCAGTCGTCGTCCGTTCTTCATGTCCCGCCCCTCTGTGATCATCGATTCGTAGTGCGAACCGATGGTGTTTTCGATATGGGTGACAGGACTTTATCCAGCGAAAATTCCGGACCTCTATCGCAAATCGGCAAACGGTGGGGGGTGCGACCCGCGACGACGCCGGGCGGCGCCGTCGCGATGCGCGTGCGTCATTCGGGACGCGTGGTCTGGGAAGGCAGCTCGCCGAACAGGTCGCGATACTCGCGCGCGAAATAGCCGAGGTGCGTGAAACCCCAGCTCGCGGCGGCTTCGCCGACGCCGAGTTGCTGCGCCGATGTCGTGCGCAGCAGGCGACGCACCGCGTTCAGCCGGATCGTGCGCAGGTAGCCAACCGGCGTGACGTCGGCCACGCGCTGGAAGCTCGTTTGCAGCGTGCGGCGGCTGCAGCGCAGCGCGCGACACAGTTCGAGCACGGTGACGGGTTCTTCGGGCCGGTCGCGCAGATGCTTCTCGCAGCGGCTGACGATATCGCTGTAGGTGGCGTGCGTGATGTCGCGGCGCTCGACGCCGATACCCTGTTCGAGCGCATCGAGGAACATGCCGAGCATCGCGTCGCGAAACATCTTGCGGGTCGCCGCGTATTCGAGGCAGCCCGGGTTGCGCTGGGCCTCGTCGATCAGCGCCGACAGCCGCACGCCGAGCGCGACGCCCTGCGCGTCGGACAGCCGCGTCACGTGCCGCAGCCGGCGCGCGCCGGCCGCGCCGAATTCGGCTTCGCACAGCTCGTCGACCATGTCGGACGCCGCGCTGATCCCGACGAGCCCCATCCCTTCCGGCGTGTGGAATTCGAAATCCTCGCCGGCGCGCAGCGCGAGCAGCGCATAGCCGTCGACCGGCTGGCCCTGGAACGTGCCCGCGAGCGGCACGGACAGCGGCACCGCGAGCGACGTGCGCGCGACCGGTGCGAGCCCGGTTTGCGCGACGCGCCGGTTGGTCGTTTCGCGGAAGAAGTGGAAATCGTCGTACAGCACCTGCGTGACGGTGCCCTTGAAGCGGCCCGGCGTCATCTGACGGTAAACCTGATGCCAGCCCGCGATCGCGAGCCCGTGATCGTGCACGTCTTCGTGTGAGCGTGACTGGAACAGCATCGGCATCTCCGGTAAAACCCTGATTCCTGGATGCGGCCGCCGGGTTTGCGCGGCACGCATCGCCACAGCTTACCCTCGCAAAATCCCGTGTAGTGCGGTTTCGAACGCAAGACAGGCCGCCGACAGCGCGGCGGCCTGCTCGTCGATCAGCCTGACGTAGCGGCGAAACGACGGCATCCGGTTCACGATCTCGCTGCCGCCGAACGGCACGATCGCGAGCGTCCAGCGGCCGTCGCGGGCAACGCCGCCGTGTGCGTCGATGACGCAGTCGGTCAGGTGCAGCGGCCGCAGCGCGTCGGCCAGCGACGGCTCGGTGAGCAGCGCGGCCAGCGTGTCGATGAAGACCCGGTCGCATCCGGGTCCGGGCACCGCATCGACGCCCGTGCGGCGCAGCCAGCCGGTCTGCCGCACGCGCGCGCGGCCCTGTGCGGCCGGGCCGTTGGCGGCTATCGTCACCTTCACGCTGACCGTATGCATCAGGAACTGGCGCTCGACGCGCTCGTCGACGCTCACATGCACGCCGTTCGGCAGCCGCGCCGTGGCGCCGCCCACATCCGTATCGCGCACGGCCCGCAGGTCGGCGAGCACGCGCGCGGCGATCGCGCCGGGCCGATGGCCGGGCGGCGGCACATCGGGCGCCGCGCGCCGCGGGGCAAGCGCGGCCTTCACGACGCGACGTGCTCGTTGCGCAGCACGTCCTCGACCGGCACCGGCCTGAACGGATGCCGGCGCTGCACGACGAGCGTCCAGAACAGCGCGTACAGCGCGGTGAGCCCGAGCATCGCGCCGAACGGCACGTAGATGTCGCGCGGGTTCATGCCGGGCGGCGTGATGTACCAGATCGCGAGCACGATGCCGACGCTCGACACGATCTGCGGCAGCGGGAACAGCGGCGAACGGTACGGCCGCGGCAGGTCCGGGCGGCGGATGCGCAGCATCACGACCGACGCGGTGACGAGCAGGTACGCGGTGCCCCACGCGCAGGTCGCGGCGAGCACGAGATGCAGGATGCTGTCGAGATTGCCGTTGATCAGCCACGCATGGAAGATCGGCACGATCGCCGCCGCGACGATGCCGACCACCGGCGTCTTGAAACGCGGATGCAGGTACGCGAAGCAGCGCGGCAACGCGCCGTCGATCGCCATCCCGTACAGGATGCGCGGCAGCCCGGCCATCAGCGTGTTGATCGTCGCGGCGCCCGCGCACAGGAACGCGATGCCGAACCACACGCGGCCGAACGGCCCGAGCACCTGCAGCGCGAACGCGGGAATCGCGCCCGGCGTGTCGAGCAGGTGCGTGAGGCCGTCGGGGCTCACCGGCACGTTCGCGACCTGGCGGCGGATCGCCGCGCCGTACAGGAACATGCAGATCGCGACGCCGACGAGGCCGAGCGCCATCGCGCGCGGAATCGTGCGGCCCGGCGCCTTCATTTCCGGCGCGAGCGGCGTGACGAACTCGCAGCCGACGAACATGAACATCGCCATCCCGACCAGCGACAGCACGGCCGGAATCGACGTGCCGACTTCCGAGCCGCCGAACCAGCCGTCGAGATGCACGGCCGGCGCGGCCGCGAGCCCGAGGATCCCGAAGATCATCAGCGACAGCCACATGCCGGCCGTCAGCACGATCTCGAGCTTGCTGAACACCTTGATGCCGATGATGTTGGTGATCGCGAACGTGACCACGAGGCCGACGCCGACGAGCCACGAGCTGTTGTGCTGCTCGAACGCGGCGTTCAGCGATTCGAAATTCACGAGCGCCATGATGCCGCTCAGGATCGTCTCCGCCGTGCCGGCGAACACGTGCACGAGGAAATACGCGGAAATCGTGCCGGTGATCGCCCAGAAGCGGCCGAGCCCGCACGACAGGTAATCGTAAACCGAGCCGGCCGTCGGCAGCATCGCGGCGGCTTCGGAGAACGTGGTGGCCTGCGCCTGCATCATCACGAACGCGATGATCATCGCGACCGCGAACGCCCAGCCGCCCATCCCGAAGCCCGACGTCGCGGTGAGGATCACCGGGCTCGCCATGATGAGCCCGACGGCGCTCGCCAGCGCGGTCGGAAAACCGACCGCCCCCGCCTTCAACGCGGTGCCGCCGCCCGCTTCAGCCGGCGAGCCGCCAGGCGTATCGCCCGCGGCGCCGGTCACTCCTGACCATCCCGACATCGTTGTCTCCTTCGTAGGTTGGCCCGAACCGGCGCTTCGTCAGCTGCCGGGGGCCAGATGCTCTGCGGTCGGCCCCGGTCGGCGCTTCAGCGCTTCGATCCCGGGCCCCTGTCGATCACGGCGTGATCCGATGTCGAAAAAATACGCAGGCAAAATAATCCGGTCATAGCGCAAATCGGCAAACCCGCGACGGCGTTCCCCCTTCCGCCGCGGATTGGCCGTCATGCGATCACGCCGTTACGCGAACGGCACGGCCTCGAAGCCGGCCGCGAGCGCGTCGACGATCCGGTCGAGCTGTTCGCGCTGGATCACGAGCGGCGGCGACAGGATGATCTTCGTGCCGACCGGGCGCACCAGCACGCCGTTCTCGCGCGCGACTTCCGCGACCGCGTTCGCATAGCCCGACAGCGGATCGATCGGCTCGCGCGTGTCCTTGTTCGCGACGAGGTCGAGCGCGAGCATCAGCCCCTTGCCGCGCACCTCGCCGACCGCCGCGAAGCGCTCCGCGAACGGCTGCAGCGCTTCGAGCAGATACGCACCCTGCTTCGCCGCATTTGCCGGCAGGTCCTCCTTCACGACGATGTCGAGGCTCGCGATCGCGGCCGCGCATGCGACCGGATGGCCGGCGTACGTGTAGCCGTGCATGATCGCCCCGCCGAAATCGGCATTCGCGGCGAACGCATCCTCGATCCGCGCGTTCACGACCGTCGCGCCGAGCGGCACGTAGCCCGACGAAATGCCCTTCGCCAGACACATGATGTCCGGGCGCACGCCCCAGCCGCGACTGCCGAACAGGCAGCCGCTGCGGCCGAAGCCGGTCACCACTTCGTCGGCGATCAGCAGCACGCCGTAGCGGTCGCACACCTCGCGCACCAGCGGCCAGTAATTGGCCGGCGGCACGATCACGCCGCCCGCGCCCTGAATCGGCTCCGCGATGAACGCGGCGACCGTGTCGGGGCTCTGGAACTGAATCTCGCGCTCCAGCATTTCCGCGCAGATCCGGCCGAGTTCCTCCGGGTCCTGCGTGAACGGGTTGCGGTACAGCCACGGCGTCTCGACGTGGAAGCAGCCGGGCAGGTTCGGTTCGTAGTTGCGGCGGAACACCGTGTTGCCGTTCACCGACGCGCCGCCGAAGTGCGTGCCGTGATAACCCTGTTTCAGCGAGATGAACTTCGTGCGATCGGCCTGGCCGCGCACCTTCCAGTACTGGCGCGCGATCTTCAGCGCGGTCTCGATCGCATCGGAGCCGCCCGAGCTGTACAGCACGCGGCGCATCCCTTCCGGTTCGAGCAGGTCGATCACCTTCTTCGACAACTCCTCGGCGCGCGGATGCGAAATGCCGTCGAACAGCTGGAAGTATTCGAGTTCGTCGAGCTGGCGCACGATCGCGTCCTTCACTTCCTGGCGGTTGTGACCGACGTTCACGTTCCACAGGCCCGCGACGCCGTCGACGAGCTTGCGCCCCGCCTCGTCGAACACGTAGCAGCCGTCGCCGCGCACGATGCGGATCGGCTTGCGCTGTTTCATCTCGTTCGGGTGCAGCATCGGGTGCCAGAATTTCGCTTCGTTGTAGCTCATTGCAGTCTCCACTGTCGGATCGTTGAATCGGGTTCGTTCGGGTTCGAGCGTCGCGCGTCAGTGCGCGATGCAGACGGATTTGGTTTCGGTGAAGCCTTCGATCGCGTACTGGCCGAATTCGCGACCGATGCCCGATTGCTTGTAGCCGCCGAACGGCATCGACGGATCGAGCGGAATATGGCAGTTCACCCACACCGTGCCGGCCTCGATCTGCGGCACGAGGTTCATCACACGTTTCAGGTCGTTGCTCCAGACGCTCGCGGCGAGGCCGTACGGCGACGCGTTCGCGAGGCGCACCGCGTCGGCCGCGTCGTCGAACGGCACGACCACGATCACCGGGCCGAACACCTCGTCGCGCACGATCGCGCTGTCCGGATGCGGATCGGCGATCACGGCCGGCTTCACGTAATAGCCGGGCAGATCGTCGGCCGGCGTGCCGCCCGCGAGGAACGTGAGGCCCGCGCGGCGCGCGCCTTCGATGTGCTGGACGACCTTGTCGCGATGGTGCGCGGACACGAGCGGGTTGATCTGCGCGGTGGTGTCGAGGCCCGCGCCGAGCTTCATCGACCGCGCGACGCCCGCGAGGCCGTCCGCGAGTTGCGCGAACTTGCTGCGATGCACATAGATGCGCGACGCGGCCGCGCACACCTGCCCCTGGTTGAAGAACGCGCCGGCGGCGACGCCGTCGAGCGCCTGCGCGACGTCGACGTCGTCGAGCATCACGATCGGGTTCTTGCCGCCGAGCTCCAGCGAGAAGCGCGTCATGTTCTGCACGGCCGCCGCGCCGACCAGCTTGCCGGTCGCGGTCGAGCCCGTGAACGAGATCTTCGCGATCGACGGGTGGCTGGCGAGCGCCGCGCCGCAGACGCGGCCGCCCGTGACGACGTTGAACACGCCGGGCGGCACGCCGGCCTCGCGCGCGAGTTCGGCGAGGCGCAACGCGGTGAGCGGCGTTTCCGGCGACGGCTTCAGCACGATCGTGCAGCCGGCCGCGAGCGCGGGAACCAGCTTCCACACCGCGATCATCAGCGGGAAATTCCACGGCACGATCGCGGCGACCACGCCGACCGGCTCCTTGCGCGTATAGGCCGTATAGCGCGCGCCGGGCGGAAACGGGATCGACACGTCGAGCGTCTGGCCGGTGATCTTGGTCGCCCAGCCGGCCATGTAGCGCACGTATTCGACGCTCGCGCCGACTTCGATCGCACGCGACACGTGAATCGACTTGCCCTGGTTCAGCGTTTCGAGCTGCGCGAGCGTTTCGGCGTCGGCTTCGATCAGGTCCGCGAGTTTCAGCAGGATGCGTTCGCGGTCGGCCGGCCGCAGCCCGCTCCACACGCGCGCGTCGAACGCATGTCTGGCGCTGGCGACCGCGCGGTCGACGTCGTGTGCGTCGGCGTCCGCGACGGTGGCGAGCCGCTCGCCCGTCGCGGGGTCGTACACGTCGAGCCGCGCGGCCGCGTGCGCGGGCTGCATGGCGCCGTCGATGAAGAGGCCGAAATCGCGCGCAACGAAGGTGCGCACGGTGTCGCTGACGGCGACGAAGTTCGTGTTGCTCATGGGCGTCTCGTTGATTGTCGTGGCTGGACCGCGTGCGGGCGAGGCACGCGGGCGTCGGACCACTGTATCGACGAGGGATCACGCCCGGTGAGCGCAAATTGGCAGCGCGTGGCGCGCGGTAGCGGGTTCGAGCCCGCGACGCGGCCCGCGGGCGACGTGCGCGATCCGCCGGGGGCTGCCGTGGTTTGGATGCCGGACCGGGGTCCGGTCATTGAATCGTCAGTTTCTGAAACCGTGCGCCATCGACGCGAGGAAGTCGTACGCCTGGTAGTCCAGCCAATACACGCCGAGCGCAAGCGGGATCAGGAAGTACAGCGAGTCGTAGGTTCCGCTTCTGACCGTCCTGACGATGAAGATCGGCAGCGCGACGCTCAACGCGATGACCAAAATCGAAGCGGCAATGATCGCGACGCCCATGTTCCCGGCCCTTTTCTTGAATTGTTATCGATACGACGAGCGCGCATGGTACTGCACGATCTCGCGGGCCAGCTTGCAGAACGATTACAGGAACAGCGCGCCGACCAGCTCCGTGCGATTCGACACGCCGAGCTTGCGGTACATGCGCATCAGGTGGGTCTTGATCGTCGGTTGTCCGAGCGCGAGATCGCGCGCGATTTCCTTGTTCGAGCAACCGTCGCGCACGAGCCGCGCGATCTGCTCCTCGCGGTAGGTCAGCCGTTCCTCGCAACCGATCCGGTGGATCCCGCGCCCGGCGCGCAGCAGCGGGCCCAGCGCGGCTTCGGCGACAGGCTGCAGCCGCGCGAGTGCGTCGATCTCGCCGGGTGCGAAGCGTCCTGCCGTACCGTTGCCGGTGCGATTCGCGTCGCCCATGCCGAAGCGCAGCAGCGAAAACGCGCCGACCGTGCGGCCCGCGTCGCGCAGCCAGATCTCGACGACGTCGGCCACGTCGTGCCGCCGCAGAAAACGGGTCCAGTACGCGGATGCGTCACGTCGCTCGTCCGGCAATTGGGACGCGAGCGTGACGACCGCGCGGTCGCCCGCCGCGCAGCGCGACGGGTGCAGCGGATCGAGCATCCGGTAGCGGGCGACATAGGTGCGGTGCATCGATTCCGGCATCCCGAACAGCTCGAAATCGGCCGGTTCGCCGCTCTGGTCGAGCCGGTAGAACACGATCGCCGACGGGCTCGCGAACGCATCGAACGCGTCCACGCACGCGCGCAGCGCGCGTGGCCAGTCGGCGGGAGCGTGGTCGGCGGGAACGGATGAGGTCGGCATCGGAAATCGGCTGGGTGGCGAACGCGTCGAATTTCAACGTCCGGGCCAGCCTACCGGCGCCGAAAAGCGCCGGTGAGCACAAATCGGCAAATCGTCCCGGGCCGGCCAGGTGGCCTGTTCAGCCTGTTCAGCCGGGACGATGCCGGCGCGCGACGGTGCGCGCGCCTGGCTTCAGCGTGCGTTCGCGGCGAACGTGTCGCAGGCGCTCACCTCGCCCGACTCCATCCCGCGCCGCAGCCAGTACACGCGCTGCTCGCTGGTGCCGTGCGTGAAGCTTTCGGGCACGACGTAGCCCTGCCCTTGCTGCTGCAGCCGGTCGTCGCCGATCGCCGCGGCGGCCTTCAGTCCCTGCTCGAAGTCGCCGGGTTCCATCAACCGCTGGTTCGCGCGCTGCGCGTTGTTCGCCCACACGCCGGCAAAGCAGTCGGCCTGCAGCTCCATCCGCACCGACAGCGCATTCGCGCGCGCCTGGCTCGAGCGCCGGCGCGCGGCGTCGACCTTGTCGGCAATACCGAGCAGGTTCTGCACGTGATGGCCGACTTCGTGCGCGATCACGTAGGCCTGCGCAAAGTCGCCGCCGGCGCCGAAACGCTTGCGCAGTTCGTCGTAGAAGCCGAGATCGATGTACACGTTGCGGTCGCCCGGGCAGTAGAACGGCCCCATCGCGGTCTGGCCGGTGCCGCACGCGGTCGGCGTCGAGTTCGTGAACATCACGAGCTTCGGCGGTTCGTACTGCGCATGCAGCTGCGTGTTGAACACGCCCGTCCACGTGCGTTCGATGTTGCCGAGCACCTTGCGCGTGAACACCGCGCCGGCGTCGTTCGCCGGTGCGCCCTGGTGCTGGGTCGGCGCGGGCTGCGCCTGCTGCTGGCGGCCCTGCAGCGCCGATGCACCTTCGAGCACGACGCGCGGGTCGATTCCGAAGAAATACGAGGCAGCCAGCGCGATCACGATCGTGCCGATGCCGATCGTCGCGCGCCCGCCGCCGAACCCGCCGGCGCCGCGTCGATCCTCGACGTTCGTGCTTTCCCTTTCGTCGTCCAGCCTCATTGCCGGCCCCTCCCTGTTCTTTTGTCGATGGTCCGATCGCGCCAGCGCGCAACCGGGCGATACGCCGTGGCGACACGCTCCGTCGGCAGACGCGATACCTGCGCATCGAACGCCTGCTCGCGCCATTGCCGGCCGCGCCATTCGTACGACGGAATCGCGGCCGACGCGCCGCCCGTCGCTGCGCGCCCGCCCGCGCTATTTTGCCGGGCTTTCGTGGCTTATCGCAAAAATGTGGAGGATAGAGCGATTCGGCGTCGGACATCGTCAGCCTTTGCAAAATGGGCCAAGGCCACCGTGCCCGCCACGCCCGGCCGTTCGGGCGACCCGCGTTCATCCTTTCGGTGGATACCGGCGCGCGCCGGCGCCGCCTAAAGTGGCCGGAACGCCCCCCTTTCCGGAGAACGACATGACGCACCCGCCCCCCCGCACGATCGCCATTACCGGCGCCGGCACCGGCATCGGCGCCGCCTGCGCGCGCCGCTTCGCCCGCCGCGGCGACCGCGTCGTGCTGATCGGGCGCCGCCAGGCGCCGCTCGACGCGCTGGCTGCCGAAACGGGGGGCCTCGCGCTGGCCGGCGACGCCGCGAGCGCCGCCGACTGGGCCGGCTTCCTGCCGCGCATCGCCGCACGCTTCGGCCGCGTCGATGCGCTTGTCGCCTGCGCGGGCGGCCACGGCATCGGCCGCGCGGACGAAACCGACGACGCGCAGTGGCGCGCTGCGATGCATGCGAACCTCGACACCGCATTCGTCAGCGCGCGCGCGTGCCTGCCCGACCTGATCGCGCAGCGCGGCAATATCGTGCTGGTCGCGTCGATCGCGGCGCTCGCGGCCGGGCCCGGCGTATGCGGCTACACGGTCGGCAAGCACGCGCTGCTCGGCCTGGCGCGATCGCTCGCGCGCGACTACGGTCCGCACGGCGTGCGGGCGAACGCCGTCTGCCCGGGCTGGGTCCGCACGCCGATGGCCGACGCGGAAATGGAGCCGCTGATGGCCGCGCACGGCGATTCGCTCGACGGTGCGTACGCCCGCGTCAGCGCCGACGTGCCGCTGCGGCGCGCGGCCGATCCCGACGAGATCGCGGCCGTCTGCGCGTTCCTGGCGTCGCCGGACGCGTCGTTCGTGACCGGCGCGACGCTCGTCGCGGACGGCGGCGCGATGGTCGTCGACGTGCCGACGCTCGCGTTCGACCGGCTTTGACGCCACCCGAACGTGCGGCGCGTGCGTGCGCGCTTCCGAATCCGTTAACATCGTCCCGATCCGCCGCCTGGCGCGGCACCGCCTCACCGTTCGGAATTCGATGAACATCCGGTTTCTGGAAACCTTCGTCTGGCTCGCGAAGCTGGAAAACTTCCGGCTCACGGCCGAGAAACTGCATACGACGCAGGCTGCCGTGTCGAGCCGCATCGCATCGCTCGAGGAAGCGTTCGACGTGCGCCTGTTCGACCGCAACACGCGCTCGGCCACGCTCACGCCGGCGGGCCGGCGCATGCTGGCCTACGCGGAGCGGATCGTGCGGCTCGATGGGGAAATGCGGCGCGACATCGACGCGGCCAGCGATGCGGGCCTGATCCGGATCGGCGTGATCGAATCGATCGTGCACAGCTGGTTTCCCGCGCTGATGGCGCAACTGCGCGAGCGCTATCCGCGCCTCGACGTCGAGATCACGAGCGACACGACGCTGCATCTGATTCGCCTGCTCAGCACCGACGGCGTCGACCTGATCCTGCAGACCGACCCGGTGCCGGGCCCGGACTTCACGAACCTGCCGCTGTGCGAATTCCCGGTGCGCTGGGCCGCGAGCCCGCGCCTCGGGCTCGGCGGCCAGCCGCTCGACGTCGCGCGGCTGGCCGGTTTTCCGATCATCAGCTTCTCGCGCCATTCGGGGCCGCACGCGACGATCGAGCGGCTGTTCGCGGCGGTCGAACGGCCGGCCAGCATCAACTGCATCACGTCGGTCGCGGCGATGATCCGCCTCGTCGCCGACGGCTTCGGCGTGGCCGCGCTGCCGCCGGCGATCATCGGGCGCGAGCTGCACGAAGGTACGCTCGAACTGCTCGACGTCGCGCCCGAATTCCCGCCGCTGCCGCTCGTCGCGACTTACCGCAGCCAGGGGCTGCCGGTCGCCGCGCGCATCGCGGAACTCGCGAGCGAAGTGGCGCGCGCGATGGCGGCTGCCGGGAATCTCACGAAGCCGGCCGCCGAGCGCGTCGACGCAACGCTCGTCGATGCAACGCCCCCGCGCAAGGCGACCACGACAAAGACGAACGCACCGACGACAACGAAGCGCACGACGAAGGGGGCTCCGCCTGCCGCGCCCGCCGCAAAACGACGCCCACGCCGCTCATAAGAAAACCTGTTCACCGCGAATTTGTTTTCTTGTTGGACGGCCGCGCCCCGTCTTCGGGACACTGCAGTTCCTGCCCCACCGCGTCACGAGGAACCCCGCAATGACCCGCCTTTCCCTTCCGCACGGCCAGCTTTGCGTCTGGACGGATATCGACCCCGCGCACGAAGCCGATTTCAACGCGTGGTACGACCGCGAGCACATGCAGGAGCGTGTCGCGATTCCCGGCTTCACGCATGCACGACGGTTTCGTGCGACCGACGGCGGCCCGCGCCGATACCTCGCGCTGTACGTGACGGACGCGCTCGACGTGTTCCGCGGCGATGCGTACCGGCGCGCGTTCACGCAGCAGACCGCGTGGTCGCTCGCGAACTTCGAGCGCATGACGGGTACGCAGCGGCGCGTCGGCGAGCTGACGATCGAGGCCGGCGACGGCGAAGGCGCCCATCTCGCGCTGTTCGTGCTGCCGCCGGACCGCATCGACGTGCCGCACCTGCGCGCACGCTTCGACGCCGCACTGCAGGAACCCGGCATCCACGCCGCGCGGCTCTTCCGTACGTCACCGGACCTGTCCGCACCGATCGGCGCCGCTGCCGCCGCCCGCCCGGCCGCCGATGCGCTGGTGCTGATCGAAGGCAGCGACGCAACGGCCACGCGCCGCGTCGCCGCCACGCTCGCCGGACACGACGACGTGCGCACCTTCGACCTGCTGTGGCGCGCCGCCGCGCCGCTGCCGGCCCAGCGATGCGACGTCGAAGCCGAAACGGCCGCCGCCGCGACCGCTGCCGCCCTGCCTGCCTGAACGCTCGACGCCGCCGCCCACGCCGGCCCGCGCTTCATCCCGTCACCCGTCCCGACCTGCCCGATACCATGAGCACTCTCGTCCAGCCCGCCGCCCACGCGCCCCGCCGTGTCCGCAACAGCCGACTCGCGACCGCGAGCATGATCGGCACGTCGCTCGAGTGGTACGACTTCACGATCTACAACACGCTCGCCGCGCTCGTTTTCAACCATCTGTTTTTCCCGTCGGTCGATCCGCTGGCCGGCACGATCCTCGCGTTCTCGACCTATGCGGTCGGCTACGTGTCGCGCCCGCTCGGCGGCTTCGTATTCGGCAACCTCGGCGACCGCATCGGCCGCCGCGCGGTGCTGATGCTCACGCTCGTGCTGATGGGCGTGACGACCGCGCTGATGGGCGCGCTGCCGACCTACGCGCAGGCCGGCATCCTGAGCCCGATCCTGCTCGTCGCGCTGCGCTTCGTGCAGGGCGTCGCGCTCGGCGGCGAATGGGCCGGCGCGGTATTGCTGTCGGTCGAGCATGGCGACCAGAAACGGCGCGGGCTGTCCGCGTCGTGGACGCAGATCGGCCCGTCGTTCGGCACGCTGCTCGGCACCGGCTGCATCGCGCTCGTCACGCTGTCGACCACGTCCGACACCTTCCTGTCGTGGGGCTGGCGCGTGCCGTTCGCGGCCAGCGCGCTGCTCGTCGTGTTCGGCTTCTGGCTGCGGCGCGGCGTCGACGAAACGCCGCAGTTCGAGCAGCTCGCCGAATCGCATGCGACCGCCGACGTGCCTGTCGCCGACGTGCTGAAGTACCACTGGAAGCGCCTGCTGATCGCGGGCGGCTCGCGCATCGGTTCGGACGTGCTGTATGCGCTGATCGTCGTGTTCACGCTCACCTATGTGACGACCGTGCTGCACCTGTCGCGCCCGGTCGCGCTGACGGCCGTGATGATCGGCACGGCCTGCAATGCGCTCGCGGTGCCGTTCTTCGGCGCGTTGTCGGACCGCTTCGGCCGCCGGCCCGTGTATCTCGCCGGCGCGCTCGCCGGCATCGTGTGGGCGTTCGTGTTCTTCGCGCTGCTCGATTCCGCGCGCCCCGCGGCGATCGTCGCGGCCGTCGCGATCGGCCTCGTGATCCATGCGGTGATGTACGGCCCGCAGGGCGCGTTCGTGACCGAACAGTTCCCGACGCGCGTGCGCTACGCGGGCTCGTCGCTCGCGTACACGCTCGCCGGCATCGTCGGCGGCGGCTTCGCGCCGCTCGTGATCGCCGCGCTGTTCCGGCAGACAGGCACGACGACGGCCGTGTCGCTGTACGTCACCGCCGCGCTCGTCGTCACGTCGATCGCGCTCGTCGCCGCGCGCGAGACCGCGCACCGGCCGCTCGACGACTGAGCGCCGCCACCCGCCGACCATTCCTTCGCACTTCAAACGGATAGCCGCATGCCAACCCTGTCGTTCAACGTGATTTCCCTGCAACGCGCGCCGGCCGCCGTCGACGTCGACGTCGACGTCGAACGCGTCGTGATCGCCGGCTGGGCCGGCCGCGACCCGGCCGCGATCCAGGCGCACATCGACGAACTCGCGGCGCTCGGCGTCGCGCCGCCGTCGACCACGCCGTGCTTCTATCGCGTGTCGTCCGCGCTGCTCACGCAGGCGCCGTCGATCGGCGTGCTCGGCGCGCGCTCGGGCGGCGAGATCGAATGCGTGCTGGTCGACAGCCCGGCCGGCACGCTGGTCACGGTCGGCTCCGATCACACGGATCGCGAAGTCGAAGCGTACGGCGTCGCCGTGTCGAAGCAGGTGTGTGCGAAGCCGCTCGGCCGTGACGCGTGGCGTTATGCGGATGTCGCCGATCACTGGGATGCGCTCGAGATGCGTTCGTGGCTGATTGCGCGCGATGGCGACCGGGTGGCGTACCAGCACGGCGCGGTCAGCGGCCTGCTCGCGCCCGACGTGCTGTGGCAGCGTTTCGACGACCGCCGCACGATGCCCGCGCGCTGCGCGATGTATGGCGGGACCGTCGCCGTGCACGGTGCGATCGCGGCGATGGACGACGGCGACGCATTCGAGATGGAGCTGCACGATCCGGTGCTCGGGCGCAGTCTCACGCATCGCTATGCGGTCGAGGTGTTGCCGGTCGTGGCTTGACGGGAACGGGAAACTGCACGGCATACGGAGGCGACGGCGTTCAGTCGCCGTGCCAGCCCTACCGGTACGGCTGAAAGCAGTGATAGTCCGGAAAGTTGAACTGCGAGTTGTCGCAATACAGCACGCCGGCCAGATCCGTACACCCGCTCAATGCGAACATGATTGCGCCCGCAACCGACGCTTTCCATCCGAAATGCACCATCTCGCCCCCGTTTTCGCCCTATCGGTGTTGACCGACATGATGCGCATCCGACGCACGCGGGTATGTGGAGAATTGTGGTCCGGGGGCTTCATCGGTTCGCCGTGATGCGTTTCCATGCCCGGGCGCTGCCCGTGCTACCCACCGTTGCTCACCCGAGACACCCGAGCCCCGCCAGCGTCGCCTCCACCGCCGTATCGAGCGGCGTCACCGGCTCGCGGCCGAGCACCGCGGTCACGCGCGCGTTGTCCATCCGGATCGGTTCGCGCCACAGGTAACGCATCTCGAGCAATTCGCGCAGTGTCGTGACGAACGGCGCGGCCGCCCACACGAGCCACCACGGGAAATCGCGCAGCGCCGGCCGCATGCCGTGCCGCTGCGCGACGCGTTGCACGGCCTGCGCCATCTGCAGGCCGTCTTCATCCCAATGCCCGCCCAGATGAAAGCGCGCGAACGGCTCCAGCATCTCGCGCCGCTCGATCAGCTCGACCATCACGCGCGCCACGTCCGGCACATACGACCATTGGTGACCGACGCCGCGGCCCGGCACGCTGATGGCCGCGACGGGCCGCCCCGGCTTGATCAACCCCTGCGAAAACCAGCTGTTGCCGAGCTGCGGCCCGAAAAAATCGCCGGCGCGCACGACGATCGCCCGCACGCCGTGCACACTGGCGTCCTGCAGCCGCCGCTCCAGTTCGACGCGGATCGCGCCCTTGCGGGTCGCCGGATGCTGCGGCGCGTCTTCCCGCAGCACCGGAAACGCATCGGCGCCGAAGTTGTAGACCGTGCCCGGCAGCACGACGGTCGCCTGCGCGGCCCGGGCCGCCGCGATCGTGTTGTCCATCATCGGCAGCACCTGCGTGGCCCAGTTCCGGTATCCGGGCGGGTTCACCGCATGCACGATCACGCTGCAGTCGCGTGCGGCGCGCACCACCGCGTCGCGATCCAGCGCGTCGCCGCGCACCCAGGCAATGCCGTCGCGCTCCGCGATTTCGGCATCGAGCCCGCGCTTGAGCGCGCGCACCTGCCAGCCCGCATCGCGCAACTGCCGCGCGACTTCCCCGCCAATCCCGCCGCTCGCGCCGAGCACGAGTGCCAGTCGTTGCGTCCCGCCTGCGTCCGTCGTCATTGCCGCCCTCCTTGAATGGAACCGTCACGACACGCATTCTGGCGCGCCGATCACCATCAAGGAATTGCTGAACCCAGCAGATCAGCTATACATTTATGTATGACCACCGATCTGAACTGGGAACGCTACCGCACTTTCCTCGCGGTGCTGACGGAAGGCTCGCTGTCCGGCGCAGCACGGGCCCTCGGCATCACCCAGCCGACGGCCGGCCGCCATGTCGCGGCGCTCGAGGCCGCATTCGGCCAGACGCTGTTCACGCGCTCGCCGTCGGGCCTGCTGCCGACCGAAGCCGCGCTCGCGCTGCGCGGCCATGCGGAGGCGTTGCGCAGCGCGGCGGCCGCGTTCGAGCGCGCGGCGGCCAGCCACGGTGCCGGCGTGCGCGGCATCGTGCGGATCTCGGCCAGCGACGTGATCGCCGTCGAGGTGCTGCCGCCGATGCTCGCGCAATTGCGGCGCGACCATCCGGGGCTCGTGATCGAACTGGTGCCGACCGACCGCGTCCAGGACGTGCTCAAGCGCGAGGCCGACATCGCGGTCCGGATGGCGCCGCCTGCGCAGGACGCGCTCGTCGCGCGGCGCGTCGGCGCAATCGAGGTCGGGCTGTATGCGCGCGACGATTACCTGGCGCACCACGGCGCGCCGGCGACAACCGACGCGCTCGCGCATCACGCGCTGATCGGCTTCGATACGGTCACGCCGTTCATCCGCTCGGCGGGGCGCGGCATGCCGCTATGGAAACGCGACGCGTTCGCGCTGCGCACCGACAGCAACCTCGCGCAGCTCGCGATGATCCGCGCCGGCTACGGGATCGGCTTCTGCCAGACGGCGCTCGCGAAACGCGACGCGCGGCTCGTGCGCGTGCTGCCGGACGGGCCCGCGATTCGGCTGGAAACCTGGGTCGTGATGCATGAGGACTTGCGGGCGAGCCCGCGCTGTCGGGCCGTGTTCGATGCGCTGGCCAACGGGCTGCGTGCGTATGCGGACGGCGAAGTCGCCGAGTAGAAAGCGGCGTGCGTGAATCCGCGGGCCGCGCTATTCGTAGATTTTGCCGGCGAACAGGATGTCCGCGATGCGCCGCCACGGGTTGTCGGGCACATCGTAGAAACGCAGCCCTTCTTCCGACGCCTCCGCCCAGTCGATCATCGCTTCCAGGTACTCGCCGATCGACCGGTTTTCCCAGCCGAGCGCCGCGCGGGCGTACGGCGACAGCGGCGCGTCGGCCTCGAGTTGCCGCTCCGTGTGCCAGTCATGGCCGAGCACGCGCAGGAAGTGGATCAGCGAACGCTCGTCGACCACGCGCTCCAGCGCGTGCTGCAGCTTCGCGGCCATCTGGTTCTTCAGTTCGTCGTCGTTCATGCCTGTGGCCCCCTGGCGCGCCGCTTGGCGACGCGCCGCCGCATGTCGCGCGGCATGGTTTTACATCAGCAGTTGACGCGACAGCACCTCGCGCGCCTGGGTGACGGTCTCGCGTTCGCCCGGCAGCGGCGGCGTCAGCGAAAACACCGCGTCGGGCAGCGGCGGCAGCCGGTATTTCGTGCCGAGCCGCATCAGGCCGTCGCCGATCGCCGACGCGCACAGGCAACCGACCCCGAGCCCCGCCGCGAGCATCGACTGCAACCCGGCGACGCCCGACGCGCTATGCACGAGCACGTACGGCGTGTGCTGCTCGTCGAGCGAGCGCACCGCGACCTGATGCATCATGCAGTCGTCCGGCAGCAACACCAGCGGCAGCGGCTCCGGCAACTGCTCGGCGAGCTTGGGCGACGCGACCCACGACAGCGGTTCGCGCCGCAGCACCCAGCGCGTGTCGGCCGACGCCGGCCGGAACGGCCCGCTCGACATGTTCATCACGACGCCGAGATCGATCTGCCCGCGTGCGTGCGCCGCCTCGATCTCCACGCTCTTCATCGCGCTCACGTGCAGGCTCAGTTGCGGATAGCACTCGCGCAGCCGCGCCAGCATGCCGGCCACTTCATTCGTCCGGTAATAGTCGGTGATCGCGACGCGCAGCTCGCCCTTGATCGCCTGTCCGCGCAGCTCGTCGAACGCGGCCTCGTTCAGCGCGACGATGCGCCGCGCATGCTGCAGCAGCCGCGAGCCGGCGGGCGTCGGTTCGACGCCGCGCTTGCTGCGCACGAACAGCGGCACGCCGGCGCGCGATTCGAGCTTGCGCACCTGCTCGCTGACCGTCGATTGCGACAGGTGCAGCAGCGGCGCGGCGGCCGTCAGGCTGCCGGCGTCCGCGACCGCCGCGAACGTGCGCAACTGGTCCAGATCGAAACCGCGCATCGTCATTCCTTATCCATCGATTAACCCGATGGATGCTACCACTCTTTCCCGCTTTTCCGAAACATGAGCGATCCCCAGAATACGGGGTCAACGGCCTGCATCCGTCGATCGACTATCGGGCCCTAATTTTTTTGGATCCTGCTTTCATGACGAACAACACCCTCGCTCCCTGCGCGCCGGCCGGCGCGGCTGCCGCGGCGACGCCGCGCAGCCACCGCGGCTGGGCGCTCGTGGTCCTGCTGGTCGGCGCCATTCTGCCGCCGCTCGACTACTTCATCGTGAACCTCGCGCTGCCGGCCATTCGCGACGGCATCGGCGCGCGCCAGACCGAGCTGCAGCTCGTCGTGTCGGCCTATGCGTGCGCGAACGCGGTGGTCCAGATCACCGGCGGGCGTCTCGGCGACCTGTACGGACGCAAGCGCATGTTCATGATCGGCATGGCCGGCTTCGTGCTCGCGTCGACGCTGTGCGGGCTCGCCGGCAACGGCACGGTGCTGGTCGGCGGCCGCGTGCTGCAAGGCCTGTTCGCCGCGATCCTCGCGCCGCAGGTGCTCGCGACGATCCGCAGCGTGTTCAGCCCGCAGGAGCAAGTGCGCGTGATGGGCTTCTACGGGTTCGCGTTCGGCCTCGCGGCCGTGATCGGCCAACTCGGCGGCGGCGCGCTGATCAGCCTGCATCCGTTCGGGCTCGGCTGGCGCGCGATCTTTCTCGTCAATCTGCCGATCGGCATCCTGGCGCTGCTCGGCAGCTGGCGCTTCATCCCGGAAAACCGCCCGCCGCGCGGCCAGCGCATCGACGTGCCGGGCACGGTGCTGATGTCTCTGTTCCTGCTGATGCTCGTGTACCCGCTCACGCACGGTCGCGAAGCCGGCTGGCCGCTGTGGATGATCGCGTGCGGGGTCGGCGCGCTGCCGATGCTCGGCGCGTTGCTGGCAGTGGAAGCGCGCCGGCTCGCGCGCGGCCACGATCCGCTGCTCGACGTGCGCCTGTTCCGCAACCCGGTCGTCGCGCTCGGGCTCCTGCTCGCGTTCCTGTTCTACACGCTGAGCGCGTTCTTCCTGAGCTACGGGATCTATCTGCAGGGCTGCCTGAACTGGTCGCCGCTCGCGTCCGGGTTCGCGATCCTGCCGCTCGGGCTCGGCTTCCTCGCGAGCCCGCTGCTGATGCCGCGCCTCGTCGCCCGGTTCGGCGGCTATCGCGTGCTCACGCTCGGCTTCGCGATGCTCGCGGCGGGCGTCGCGATCGCCGCCGCGCTCGCCCGCGACGGCGCGCCGGGCCCCGGCTTCTACGCGGGCATCGCGGCGATCGGCGTCGGGCAAGGGCTCGTGCTGCCGTCGGTCGTGCGGATCGTGCTCGCGGAAGTCGATGCGGCCCGCGCGGGGGTCGCGTCGGGGATGGTCAGCGCGATGCTGCAGATCGGCGCGGCCGTCGGCGCCGCGACGATCGGCGGCGTGTTCTTCACGCGGCTCGGCGTGCATCCGGTCGCGCTCGATTACGTGCAGGGATTCAGGGCGTCGATGTTCACGCTGACGGTCGTGTTGCTGGCCTGCATCGCGCTGTCGATGGCGCTCGGCCCGCTGCATCGGCGGCTGCATGCGGATGCGTGACGCGCGACACGCGACGGAATCCGCACCGTCAGTGGAGGCGCGTGACACGGACACGGCGCATGCGCGGCGCGGCGAGACGGCTCGTCGGCCTCCGGTTCATCGGTGAGGCTCGCGCTGCGCCTGCCGCGCCTCCCATTCGGCCAGCTCGACGCGATAGCGCGCGAGCGCTTCGTCGTACAGGTCGAAGACGCACGGCGAGCAGCCGCTGTTGCAGCAGTCTTCCAGTTCGGGTTGGACAGGCGGGGTCGGACGGGGATCGTCGACGGACGGATCTCCGGAAACTTGGTTCGGCACGGCGTGGTCCGGTAAGGTGGAGTGGTCAGTATAGGGCGATCCGGGCCGCCGCCGCTTTCGGCAGGGCGGGCGGATCGACGATGAACGCGTCCATCATGGTGCGATCGTCGGGCGCCGCATGCCGCTGCGTTCGTCCTGTTTCCGTTCCATAGGAGCTGCGCGATGGCCGAAGCCGTGAATCCCCCGGAAGTCTGGGCGCCGTTCGGCGCGTTCTCGATGGCCATGATCCAGGGCGACGGCCGGATCGTGCATCTGAAGGGGCAAGTCGCGCTCGACCGCGACGGGCAGGTAGTCGGCGCCGGCGACATGCGCGCGCAGGTTCGCCAGACACTCGGCAATCTCCGCGACGTGCTGGCCGCACTGGGCGGGCAGATGCGCGACGTGATCTCGCTCGTCCATTACGCGACCGACATCGACGCATTCATGCAGGCCGGCGACATCCGCAACACGTACTTCGCCGCCCCCTATCCGGTGACGACGACCGTCCAGGTCGAGCGTCTCTACCATCCCGACCTGCTGATCGAGATCGCGGCCATCGCCGAGATTCCGCGGGCGCGGTTCCGTCGTCCCGAGACGGCTGCGTGAAACGCATCGGGCTCGCATGAAAGCGCGCGCCGGTCGCGGCATTCCCGGCCGGCGCGCGCACTTGCCTGCAGCCCGCCGGCTTACTTCGCCGGCGCGCCCGGCTTCATGGCCGTCGGCTTGTCGGCCAGCGGCTGCCACGCCGCGCCGAGCGAATACCAGTCGACGCGGCGCGTGAGCGTCATGATGCCGGCGAGAATCGCGAACAGCAGCAGCGAGCCGAGCATCAGTGCATTGTCCTCCGACAGCAGCAGCCCGTAGAGCGCCGCGTACAGCATCGCGAGCAGCGCGGTGAACGTCGCGCCGCGCTTCACGCTGTGCAGCACGAACGACAGGTAGAAGCCGAGCAGCCCGATGCAGGCGCCGCTCGCCGCGAGATACGCATAGCCGAACGCAATGTGTTCGGACAGGCTCAGCAGCAGCAGGAAAAACAGCGCGAGCGACAGGCCGACCAGCGTGTACTGGATCGGGTGAATGCGCAGCCGCTTCACGAGCTCGTACATGAAGAAGCTCGCGAACGTCAGCATCACGAACAGCGCACCGTATTTCGTCGCGCGCTCGGCCTGCAGATAGACGTTCACGGGTTCGATCACCGACACCGACGCCATCTCGATCCCGCCGTCGCCGTTGCCGTTGCCGGACGCCACCTGCTCGCGCGCCTTCGTGTTGAACGACGTCACGTGCCAGTTGCTGACGAAGCCGCGCGCGTCGATCGTGCGCTCGGCCGGCAGGAACTCGCCGCCGAAGCTCGGATGCGGCCACGTCGATTTCAGCGAGAAGTCGTTCTGGTCGCCCACCGGCGCGAACGCGACCGATTCCGCGCCGGCCAGCGGCAGGCCGATGCTGAACGGCACGACCGTCGCCCCGGCGTTTGCCTCCGCCAGCGCCGCGAGATCGACGTTCGCATGCACGCCCTGGCGCAGGCTCTCGAGCCGCGTGCCCTGCTCAACGTCGATCCGCTTGCCGCCGATGCGCAGGTCGGGCTGCGCCTTCAGCCCGCGCAGGTCGCCGATGCCGAGCGCGACGACCGCGCTGTCGATCTTGAAGCTCACGTGGCCGTCGGCCTGCGGCAGCTTCTTCAGGTCCGGCAGCGGCAGCGTGCCCGTCATCCGGCTGTCGAGCCCGTACACGAGCGCCTTGTGGATGCCGCGATAGCGCGTGCTGACCGACAGCGTGCCGTCGACGTTCAGCGTCTTCGGGAACACGAGCAGCCGTTTCGCCTCGCTTTTCAGGACGGTTTTCGCCTTGCCGCCGGCCCGCACGTCGTCGCTCGCGCGCGTGACTTCCGTGTAACGGACGACGAGCACCGGCCCCGTCACCGTCTGCGGCCCCGCATAGCTCGCCCAGATGCTCTGCAGCGCGCTCTGCCGATAGTCGGCGCGTTCCCGCACGATGCTCTGGACCATCTGCAGCGGGATCAGGATCGCCAGCGCGAGCAACGCGGTGATCATGGACTTGAACAACAGGACTCGATTCATTGCTGGGAGGTACCGGAGTGGAAGGTACGGTCAGCATGAGCGGCCCCGGTGAAGGGCGATTGAAGCCGGCGTGAAGCGAATGTGTGGCGGGCGTGAAGCGCGGTCAGCCCGCCGACGGCAGCGTGAGCGTCGCGCACGCGCCGCCTTCCGCGCGGTTCGCGAGCGCGACCTGGCCGCGGTGCAGCATCGCGACTTCGCGGACGAAACACAGCCCGAGGCCCGTGCTGCGATCCTGCCCGTCGGGGCGCGGCAGCGAATAGAAGCGTTCGAACACGCGCGAGAGCGCATAGTCGGGCACGCCGGGGCCGTCGTCGGCGACGCGCACGACCGCGACGTGCGCCCTGCCCGCCGGCTGCCGTTCGAGCGCGATCCGGATCGTGCTGCCCCGCGGCGCGAAATCCAGCGCGTTGTCGAGCAGGTTGCCGAGCGCCTGCCGCAGCAGGAACGGATCGCCGTCGACGACCGCCGGCTCGGCCGCGTCGTTCGCATCGATCCGCAGGCTCACGCCGCGCTGCCGCGCGCGCGGCTCGATATCGTCGACGAGCTGTTCGAGCACCGGCCGCAGCGCGACCGGCTCGTGCACCGACAGGCGCTGCTTCTGCTCGACCTCGGCCAGCGCGAGCAGCTTGCGGATCATCTGTTCGAGGCGGCCGGCCTGGCGGCGGATGTTCTCGGTGAAGCGCCGGCGGTTCGCGACCGGCATGTCTTCCTGCAACAGCTCGGCCGCGCCGCTGATCGCGGCCAGCGGGCTCTTCATCTCGTGCGTGAGCGTGTGGATGTAGGTTTCGACGTACTGCCGGTCCTCCAGCCGCTGATGCATGCTTTCCACCGCGCGCCCGAGCTCGGCCAGCTCGTTCGCGCCCTGCAGCGGCATCGACGCGCGCTCGCCGGCCGCGATCGCGCGCGCATAGCGCTGCAGGCGCCGCAGCCCGAGCACCAGCCACCACGTGCACGCGGCGCCGATCAGGATCGCGCCGCCCATCAGCAACGCGCCGTACAACATGATCTTGCGCTGGCTGCGCGCGATGAACGGCGCGACCGTCTGGTTCGGTTTCGCGATCGTCAGCACGCCGATGATCTCGTCGCCGCGCCGGATCGGCGCAGCGACGTGCATCACGGTACTGCTGTCGTCGTTCGGATCGCTGCGCGTGCTGCGCGCGCCGTATTCGCCGCGCAGCGTCCGGTACACGTCGTTCCAGCGCGAATAATCCTGCCCGACCGCGCTGCCGGACGAGTCGTAGCGAACGATGCCGTGCGCGTCGGTGATGTAGAGGCGGTAGCCGATCGCGTTCTTCTGGATGCCCCACACGTTCGCGCTGACCGGCCGCTCGTGCAGTTTCCCGAGTTGCCGCGCGAAGGCGCCGTCGGCGATATGGCCGTTCGCCATGTCGTCGGCGGCCAGCGTCGCCAGCACCTGCGCGGTGTCGACGAGCGTGTCCTCCATCGCTTCGCGCACGCCGGGCTTCACCTCCTGCACGAACACGCGCAGCGTGATCAGCGCGGCCAGACCGACGATCAGGAAAAAACCGAAGAAGATGCGCAGGCCGATATGCATGGGTGGTGCCGGTCGTTACGGTTGCAGCGAATAACCCATCCCGCGATGCGTGCGGATCGGGTCGCGCTCGGGATCGATCGCGCGCAGCTTGGCGCGCAGCGTCTTGATGTGCGTGTCGACCGTGCGGTCGGCCGAGTCGAGCGCCTCGTGCCAGACGAGATCCATCAACTGTTCGCGCGAGTAGATGCGCCCCGGATGCCGGACCAGCAGCGCCAGCAGCCCGAATTCGTAGCGCGTGAGGTCCAGCGCGTGGCCGAGCCACGACACGCGCGCGCCGTCGGTGTCGAGCGTGAAGCCGGACGCGACCGGTGCCGGCGCATCGGCCGGCGCGGTTGCGGGTGTCGGTTCCGGCGCGGCCGTCCGATGGAAGCGGCGCAGGATCACGCGCACCCGCGCCGCCAGCTCGCGCGGCGAAAACGGCTTGACGACGTAGTCGTCAGCGCCGATCTCGAGCCCGACGATCCGGTCGATCTCGTCGTGCCGCGCGGTCAGGAAGATCACCGGAACATCGGTGAACGTGCGCAGCCGCCGGCATACCTCGAAGCCGCTGAGGTCCGGCAGGCCGACGTCGAGCACCACGAGATCGACACGCGTGTCGCGCAGGCAGTCGAGCGCCGCCTGCCCGAGCGTGCAGTGGACGGTCTGCATGCCGTCGGTGCCGAGGGCGTAGACGATCGTATCCGCGATCGCCTGTTCGTCTTCGACGATCAGGATGGTGGGCTGAGTCATGGGTTCGGGTCGCGCAATCCGGTGCGACATTGTACGCACGCCCGGACCCGACGAGCCCGCCCTCGGCGCACTACGCCACGCGGCCGCTCACCGGAATCGACGCACCGGTGATCGCCTGCGCGTCGGCCGACAGCAGGAAGCCGATCGTCGCCGCGAGCTGTTCGGGCCGGACCCAGCGCGAGAAGTCGGCGTCGGGCATGTCCTTGCGGTTCGGCGGCGTGTCGATGATGCTCGGCAACAGCGCGTTCACGGTCACGCCGCGATCGAGCAACTCGGCCGCCAACGCCTCGGTGAGCCGCGCGACGCCGGCCTTCGCGGCCGCATACGCGCCCATCCCCGCGCCGGCCTTGAACGCCGCGCCCGCGCCGATGTTGACGATGCGGCCGGCCTGGCTCGCGATCAGGTACGGCAGCGCGGCCTTCGACGCGTTCAGCGCCGTCTTCACGTTCAGTTCGTACATGCGATCCCACGTGGCGGCATCGCCGTCGGCGATCGTCTGCCACACGAATGCGCCGGCGATGTTCAAGAGCGCGTCGACCCGGCCGAATTCGCGGTTGACCGTTTCGAGCGCCTGCGCGGCGGCCTGCGGGTCGACGAGATCGATGCCGCCGATGCGCAGCGCATCGGCCGGCACGCCGGGCAGCGCCTGCGCCGCCGGGGCCGCGCCGCGGCCGATCAGCGCGACGCGCGCGCCGCGCGCGCCGAGCCACGCGGCCGTCGCGACGCCCAGATGACCGAAGCCGCCGGTGATCGCGACTGCCTTGCCGTTCAGGTCGTGTTCCATCGATGTGTTCTCCTGGATCGAGGGTGATGGGATGAAATGCCGACAGCGTAGCGCCGTTCACGCGTTCGTGCGAACGGGATGACGGTGGGCCAGCGCAGTTCCGCTGTCGTTTCGCCGTGGCTATCGGGCGCCAAGCGCGGTTGGCGGCATCGCGAGATGGATCGCGATCCATGCGGCGCGGGGCGCCGCGACGTCGCGGACGCGGCTCGACGAGCGCGCGGTCGCACGGCCGGGCATAATGCGCGATGCCACGCCAGGCGTGGCGCGCGGCACGACAGTCGGACCAGCGTGGCCCGCCCGACGGCCTGCGCCACTGCGGACGCGCATCCCGAACCTCAACCCGTCCATCCCATGCAAGTACTCGTCATCGGAACCGGCAAGCTCGCCAACGAGTTGCTCGGCTCGCACCGGCTCGACCCGGCCACCTGTCGCGTGATGCCGTGGTCGGACGCCACGCGAACCGACGCCCGGTCGATCGTCGTCCATGCCGGTTCCGGCCGCGAACTCGCCGCGGCGATCGCGTTCTGCCAGGCCACCGCATCGCCGCTCGTCGAGTTGTCGACCGGCTCCGACCTCGAAACCGGGACATACGGCTTTCCGGTCGTGCTGTGTCCGAACACGAACATCCTGATGCTCAAGTTCATGAGCATGCTGGAAACCAGCGGCCACCTGTTCCGCGACTGCGACATCAGCGTGACCGAGTCGCATCAGGCCGGCAAGACGTCCGTCCCCGGCACGGCCGTCGGCATCGCCGAGTCGCTCGGCGTGCGGCCGGCAGACATTCGCTCCGTACGCGACCCGGCCGTGCAGCGCGGCGAATTCGGCATCCGCGACGATCAGCTCGGCCGCCATGCGCTTCACCGGATACGCATCGACGACGGCGCATGCAGCCTGCAGTTCGAATCGCGCGTGTCCGGCGATACGCCCTATGCGGATGGCGTATCGCGCATCGTCGAGGCCGTCCGCCGGCACGATCTCGAGCATCGTCGCTATTCGATCGTCGAGTTCATCCGCAACGGCTGGCTGTAGTCGCGGCGGGCGCGTGTAGCGCGGCCCTCCATGGCGTGGGTCGCACGCCTACGCCGACACGGCCTCGACGCTTCCCCCCTCGCGGGCTTACCGCTACCCGTCCGCCAGCACCGCCCCGCTTTCCGGCAACGTCGCTCCGCCGTCGACGACGATCGTCTGCCCGGTGATGTACGCCGCGTCGGCCGACGCGAGAAACAGCATCGCGTTCGCGATGTCCTCCGGCTCGCCCATTCGTGCCAGCGGAATGTCGCGTGCGATCTGCGCCGCGACCGATGCGTCGCCGAGATTGCCGGCCGCCGGCGTGCGGATCATCCCCGGCTCGACGCCGTTGACCGTCACGTGGCGGCGCGCCAGTTCCAGCGCCGCTGCGCGAATGAAGCCGTTCACGCCGGCCTTCGACGCCGCGTAATGCGCGAGCCCCGGATAGACGACGCGCGGCCCGGTCACCGACGACGTGACGAGCAGCCGCCCGGCCCCCGCGCGCTCGAATGCCGGCAACGCAGCCTGCGCGAGCCAGAACAGCGCCGACAGGTTGACCGACAGCGTCCGGTCGAGCGTCGGCGCGTCGATCTGCTCGAACGGCGTCAGCGGAAAATACGCGGCATTGTGGACGACGACATCGAGCCGGCCGCCGTCGCGCTCGACTGCCGCCACGAGCGCATCCAGTTCGTCCCGGCTCGCGGCGTCGACCTGATACGCGCGTGCCTCGCCGCCCGCGCTGGCCAGCGCCTCGGCCTGCTCGGCGGCTGCTTCGCGGTTCAGGTCGGCCACCGCGACGAATGCGTCGGATTCCGCGAAACGGCGCGCGATCGCCGCGCCGATCCCTTGCGCAGCGCCCGTGACGAGCACGACGCGTCCGCCGAAATCCGCACGCAGGCGGCCGCTGCCCAGCACGGCAGTCATCGTTGCGCCTCGCCGCCGAGCGGATGCACGGTTTCGTTCAGCACCTGCGCGTAAGCGCCGATCTGGAAATTCGACAGCGTGCCGAAATCGCCGCCCTGGTAGCCGAAGATCTTGCCGTCGGTCTTGCGCTGCGCGAGGTCGATCAGCACGACGCCGAGCGTCGGCACCACCTTTTCGCGCCACACGAACAGATACAGCTCATCGGCCATCTTGAAGTAATGACAGCGGTCGACGTCGGCCAGCCCGCCTTCCACGCCCTGCAGGCACTGCCACGCGTAGAAGTTCTCGTTCAGGTAGATATGCTCGTAGCATTCGGTCGGGCTGTAGCGGTACATCGTCCGCTTGCCGATCAGCTCGCGCGTGGGCGCATGCAGCGGCCCCGGCCGGGCGTGGCCGCCGAGCGTGCCGTGCCGGAATTGCGCGTCGACGGCCGTCAGCGGCAGCCCGCGCGCGACGCGCGTGAACGCATCGATGCGCGTGTCGGCTTCCGTCGGCAGCGTACCGACGACCGACGTCCACACGCCGTTGTCGAGATCGATCACGAGGCTGACCGACGTCGCGCGGGCAGTGGTATCGATGTAGTCGACGAAGTACAGACCGTCGCGCAGCCGCGTCACGCGGCACGGCGCGCGGCCGCCCGTATCGGTCGCCGCATCGCGCCACTGCAACGCGCCCGGCTCGAACGTATGGACGCGCCATGCGCCCGATGCGTCTTCGAGCGCCAGCGTCCGCCCGACGAGCGCGTCGACGGGCGCGAGGGTGTTCGCCTCCGGCGCGAAGCCGTCCGCGAGCGCGCCCACCTGAATGAATACCGGATCCTGTCGTTCCACCTGCCGTCTCCCGCGCAGCTTCAGGCCCGGCGGGCCGTGTACGCTGCAGATGTGCACATGGTGCGGGCTGCGCGCGCCGCGCGGTATCCGCCAAAAGGATGAAGGGCGCACGGCGCCGGAACGCGCTAAAGTGCACGTGATCCGCGCCGCGACCGGCGCGAGGAGCGCACATGCACCGTGTCACCCACTACCGACGCACCGGCGAAGGCATCGAGGCGATCAGCCTCGAATCCGATCGCGCGTTTCCGCGCCACGCGCACGACGAATTCGGGGTCGGCGTGATCGTCAGCGGTGCGCACCGGTCGTGGAGCGGCCGCGGGCAGGTCGACGCGCTGGCCGGCGACGCGATCATGGTCAACCCGGGCGAAATGCACGACGGCTCGCCGCTCGAGGCCGGCACCGGCCGTCGCTGGCGGATGCTGTACCTCGCGCCGGCGCTGGTCGCGGGCGTCGCGGCGGAAGAAGGCCTCGGCGGCGTCGAGCTTGCGCACCCGGCCGTGCGCGACGCGCGGCTCGCGGCCGCCGTCGGCCGGCTGCATGCACGCATCGTCGCAGGCGAAACCCAGCCGCTGGCTCGCGACGAAGCGCTCGTGATGCTCGTCGCAGGGTTGCTCGCCCGGCACGCCAACCGCACGCTGCCGGCGGCCGGTGTCGCGCCGGCGGTCCGCGTCGCCCGGGAGCGGCTCGACGCAGCGCCGGCCGTACCCGTATCGCTCGCCGAGCTGGCAGACCTGAGCGGCGTGAGCCGCTTCCAGTTGCTGCGCGGCTTTGCGCGCGAGCTCGGCATCACGCCGCACGCCTATCTGGTTCAGTCGCGCACGCGGCTGGCGCGCGCGTTGCTGGCCGGCGGCCTGCCGATCGCCGAGGCCGCGGCCGAGGCCGGCTTCGCCGATCAGAGCCACCTGACGCGCGCGTTCGCGCGCCAGTTCGGGATCACGCCGGGGCGGTTCACGCAGGCGGATCAATAGCGCTGTCGGTGCGCGGTGCGCGGACCGCCGCGCGCATTGCATTCGACGGCGGTTGCCGCCTAGACGTCAGCCGTGACCTCTTGCGTCGGTGCATGTCGACGGCGCACCACATTCGACGCCCGCCCCGCTGCAATTTCGTTCAAGACGCCCCCCACCGCCGTACGCGACGATGCGGCGCATGAAGACACGACTGATCGGCTATCTCTATCTCGCCGCCGCGATGGCGGGCGTCGGCAGCACCGTCATCGCGAGCCGTCTCGCGGCCGGCGGCCTGCCGCCGTTCGCGGCCACCGCGCTGCGTTTCCTGATCGCGACGCCGCTGCTGTTCGCGCTGATGCGTGCGCAGCGCATGCGCTGGCCGCGCATTGCCGCACGCGACGCCGTGCTGCTCGTCATCCAGGCCGCGGCGGGCGGCGTCGGCTATACGGTGCTGCTGATCAGCGGCACGAAACTGTCGTCGCCGCTCGATGCCGGCGTGATGCTCGGCACGCTGCCGGCCATGTCGACGCTGATCGCGGCCGTCGTGCTGCGCGAGCGGCAGACGCCGCGCGACTGGCTGGCCGCCGCGCTCGCCACGGCCGGCGTGCTGTTCGTCACGTTCGCGCCGGGCCACGCGATGCCGTCGCTCCGGACGCTTGCCGGCGATGCGCTGGTGCTGGCGGCCGTCGCCTGCGAAGCGGTCTTCATCCTGCTCAACCGG
Organism: Burkholderia sp. 9775_39; assembly: GCF_015712225.1. Taxonomy (NCBI): domain Bacteria; kingdom Pseudomonadati; phylum Pseudomonadota; class Betaproteobacteria; order Burkholderiales; family Burkholderiaceae; genus Burkholderia; species Burkholderia sp. 9775_39. Next base: position 91,503 of record NZ_JACCQC010000024.1, read on the forward strand.
CGGCTTGCCGCGCCGTTGCCGCCGCTGGCGCTTTCCACCGCGATGTCGGGCCTCGGCTTCGTGCTCGCACTCGTGCCGGCCGCGTTCGAATCGCGCGCGGTGGCGAGCGGCTGGACCGTCGGCGCCGTGTCGGCGATCGTCTACTACGCGTTGATTCCGACCGTGCTCGGCTACCTGTGCTGGTATGCGGGCTCGGCGCGCACGAGCGGCACCGAGGCCGCCCTGTTCACGGCGGTCGCGCCGGTTTCGGCCGTGCTGTTCGCGGTCGCGTTGTTCGGCGAAACGCTGACCGGCACGCGTGTCGCGGGCATCGCGCTCGTCGTCGCCGGCATGCTCGTCGGCGCGACGCGGCGGCGCGAGCCGCCCGTCGAATCACCCGCCACGCTCGCCGCGCGGACCGCCACCGATTGACTCGCGTTCCTTGGTCCCGCCGAAAACGATGGCGGCGCCTTCCCGTCGCACCGCCTTCGACCGCCGCCTTCCGGCCATGCAGCCAACGACTGTAGGAATGTGTCCGCGCCCCGCAAAACCGTTGCGCACGACTGCGCAAGATGCAATATTCGCGTGGCCGGACCCTTTGACAACCATCGAACAACAATCCGCCAGATCAAGCAATGAACAGGAAGGAAGCCAAAACAAGAATCGCGGTGCTGCTGTCCGCGGGAACGAGGAAGGCCGACGCACTGGCCGAGCTGTCCGGACAGGGGCTCAAGGCTCGCGTGCTCGCGCATCTGATCGCGTCGCGCCCGGACCCCGAACGCTGCCGCAAGAACAAGGTGCACATCCGGATCCTGATCGCGCTCGGCATCGCGCAGCTGGTCATCAGCCTGATGCTCGCGTACTACTTCTTCGCGTCCGGCGCCGGCGGCGTGCTGGTCACCGTGTTCCTCGCGTTGACCGTGCCGCTGTCGCTGCTGTTCATCTGGGGTTTTGCGACCCATCGTGTCGGCGCGTATCACGCGTTCATTCTGCTGTCGCTGCTGCAGGTACCGAAGACCGTCGCCGATCTCGGGCGCGATCCGTCGGCCGCGCTGCCGAGCCTTGCGATCACGGTCGTGCTGGTCGGCTACGTATGGTTCGTCCGCAACCGGGTGTTCCCCGACTACGGCTGGTTCACGCCGCGCAAGGTCGACGGCCGCTACGCATTCGTCGAGCGCGCCTGACGCCGCCGGCGTCGAGTCGGGCGCAAAAAAAGGCGCCGCGCCTCCCCGCAACCGCGGGAAGGCCGGCGCCTTCTGCATGCCGGAACCGGTCGGCTTACTTGGCCTTTTCAGCCGAATCGCTGATCGCCTGGCCGCCCTTCGAAATGTCCTGGCCCACGCCGGCGACCGTATTGCACCCGGCGAGCGCCGCCGTCACCACCAGCAGCATTGCAGCAATCGTACGCGTCATTCTCATTCTCCTTCGAATCAACATGCCCGATCGGGCGAATCGTGTGCGGCTGGCGCCCGGCACGCTGCCGGACACGGGGCCTGACCTGATTATACGGAGACGCACGCCGCGCGCCAGTACGGCCCCGCCGAGTGTCATGCGCGCCACACCCCGCTTGCACGCAGATTTTTCTTGACTTCATTGCGCCAGGAACTAATATACGCACCGCGTATATTTTCCGCCCAGGAGCCGCCGATGACCGTTCCCCAGCAAGCCTTCCTCCGCGACGCGATGCGCCGCCTCAACATGACCCGCGAGGCGTTCGCGAATCGCATCGGCGTCAGCCGGCGCGCGCTGGATACCTGGCTACTTCCCGACGATTCGCAGGAATCGCGCGGGATGCCCGAGATCGTCGAGCGCTTCGTGTCGGAGATCGTCGAGCGCTCGGCGCCGGATGGCGAGAACTATACGCAAAGCGTAGACAAACAAGGGCTCGCGAAGCAGTTCCTGTTCGAAGGCAAGCCGCAATTGATCTCGGTCGACCAGTTCTCGCGGGATTCGGTCGAGGCGCTGTTCCGCGTGGCCGACGTCATGCAGCCGATCGCGCGACGCCACAAGATTTCGCGCGTGCTCGAAGGCGCCGTGCTCGGCAACCTGTTCTTCGAGGCCAGCACGCGTACACGCGTGTCGTTCGGCGCGGCCTTCTGCCGGCTCGGCGGCTCGGTGTGCGACACGACGGGCTTCACGTTCTCGTCGATGGCCAAGGGCGAATCGATCTACGACACGAGCCGCGTGATGGCCGGCTACGTCGACGCGCTCGTGATCCGCCATCCCGAAAAAGGCTCGGTGGCCGAATTCGCGCGCGCGACCAACCTGCCGGTGATCAACGGCGGCGACGGCCCCGGCGAGCACCCGAGCCAGGCGCTGCTCGACCTCTATACGATCCAGCGCGAGTTCTCGCGGCTCGGCAAGATCGTCGACGGCGCGCACATCGCGCTGGTCGGCGACCTGAAGTACGGCCGCACCGTGCACTCGCTCGTCAAGCTGCTCGCGCTGTACCGCGGGCTGAAGTTCACGCTCGTATCGCCGCCGACGCTCGAGATGCCGGCGTACATCGTCGACCAGATCGCGACGAACGGCCACGTGGTCGAGCAGACGAACGACCTCGCGGCCGGGCTGCGCGGCGCGGATGTCGTCTACGCGACGCGAATTCAGAAGGAGCGCTTCACCGACGAGTCGTTCGAAGGCTACACGCCGGATTTCCAGATCAATCAGGCGCTCGTCGACTCGGTATGCAAGCCGGACACGCTGATCATGCACCCGCTGCCGCGCGACAGCCGGCCCGGCGCGAACGACCTGTCGGTCGACCTGAACCGCGACCCGCGTCTCGCGATCTTCCGGCAGACCGACAACGGCATTCCGGTGCGGATGGCGATCTTCGCGGTGCTGCTCGGTGTCGAGAATCTCGTCCAGCATTCGATGCGCGACGCGACGTGGCGTCCGCCGGCGTACCTCGGCCCGGAAGACGCGGTGTTTCACGGGATCGATTGACGCCACTGCGAAACGCTCGCGCCCTGCCGCCGTTGCGTCAGGGAACGAGCCTGATGGTTCGATTCAAAACGCGCCGCCACGCACGGCGCGTTTTGCATTTCGGCACGCCAAAAGAACCGGCGATCGCGAACCGGACGGCCCATGGATCGATGATGCGCAGCCCCAACGCCTGGAACGGCGCGACGTCGCGTGTGGCCACGATCGAGCCGTTTGCCTCGGCCGTCGCGGCGATGTAGCCATCGGCGACCGCGATCGCGTTGCCCGCGGCACGCGTCCGCGCGCAAAGGCTCGCACGCCCTGCTCGCCGCGTCGTCGAACGGCAGGATCCGACCGCGAAACAGCGGCAGCACACGCTGCCCGATACTCTGCTGCGGCCAATCCCGCCTGCGCCCTTCCGGCAATGCAGCCACGCCGAACCGCAATTCCGCGAGACTGATCGCCGCGAGATACAGCGTCTCGACGTTCTGCGCATCGAGCCACTCGATCACCGCCGCGTTCGGCTCACGCCGCAGCGGTTCGGGCATGACGTTCGTATCGACAGGGATCATTCAAAGCTCATCGGACCGGTTGGCATCTCGTCGCACAGCACGCCGATATCGACATCGCCCGCTTCCCGCCCGATTTCCGCGAGCAGCGTTCCGAGCTCGAGCCGCCCGCCCGGCAGAACGGCCTGCTCCAGGATGTCGCGCACCTCCGCTTCCGTACTGCGCCCGTGTCGGGCCGCACGGATCCGAAGCGCGCGGCGCACTTCATCGGGCAAATTTCGAACGGTGATCACCGGCATGACGCGCCCCCTACTATCACTTTGCTGTCATGGCGAGCGTCGCGACACAACCAATCCAATCCGACCTGCCGGTCCGTCATATCCAGCCATTCGGCCATGCTTGCGCCTCCTGGGCCGCCTCGCGACCACCCCGTCACATTCGTCAACAATTCCCACACAAACGCGAACAAGAACGCTTCTCATTTAACGGGAAATTACATAGAATGCCGCCTGAAAACAAATCGTAATAATTCCCGTCGGCGTGCACATTTCCGCAGCGCACTGCCCCGGGGCCACACCGCGAGGTCGAAGCGCACCATGAAGTCCCGTCCCGACGAGCTGAAGCTCGGCAAGTTCACCACCCTCTGCAGCGTGCTCGCCGCCAGCCCCGCGTTCGCCGACGGCACGCCGCCCGCGGCGCCCGCCAGCACCGAAGGCCATCTCGCGCCGATCGAGATCCAGGGCAAGACCGAGCACAGCTACAAGGCCGACTTTTCCGCTTCCGCGAAATTCACCGCGCCGCTCGTCGACACGCCGAAATCCGTCACCGTGATCCCGCAGGAACTGATCCAGAGCAGCGGCGCGGCGACGCTGACCGAAGCGCTGCGCACCGTGCCCGGCATCACGTTCGGCGCCGGCGAAGGCGGCAACCCGCTCGGCGACCGTCCGTTCATCCGCGGCTACGACACGCAGGGCAGCATGTTCGTCGACGGCATGCGCGACACCGGCGCCACCACGCGCGAGATCTTCAACACCGAGCGCGTCGAGATCACCAAGGGTTCCGACGGCGCGTACGGCGGCCGCGGCGGCGCCGGCGGCAGCATCAACCTGATCACGAAGGCCCCGCATCTCGGCACGACGGCCGCCGCGAGCGCGGGCCTCGGCACCGACCGCTATCGCCGCTTCACCGCCGACGGCAACTGGCAGTTCGCCGATCACGCCGCGTTCCGCCTGAACCTGATGAGCCACAACAACGACGTCGCCGGCCGCGACGCCGTCAACAACGAGCGCTGGGGCGTCGCGCCGTCGATCGCGTTCGGCCTCGGCACGTCGACGCGCGTGACCGCGAGCTACTACCACCTGCAAACGGACGACATGCCCGACGGCGGCATCCCGTACTTCTACACGACGTCGAACAAGCCCGCGAACGTCGACACGATCTATCCGGCGCCCGTCGATCGCCACAACTTCTACGGCCTGATCGACCGCGACTTCCGCAAGACCACGTCGGACATCAGCACGATCAAGATCGAGCACGACATCACGCCCAACCTCACGGTGCGCAACACCACGCGCTACACGGAATCGACGCAGGACTACATCTGGACGCAGCCGGACGACAGCCAGGGCAACGTGGTGAACGGCAAGGTCTGGCGCCGCAACAACAACCGCAACAGCTCGATCAACAGCCTCGCGAACCTGACCGAGCTGTTCGGCGAATTCCGCACGGGCCCGTTCAAGCACAGCTTCACGACCGGCATCGAACTGTCGCGCGAATGGGGCAAGCGCGATTCGTACACGGTCGCGACAGACAAGGGCACGATCTGCCAGAAAGGCATCGGCGCGCCGTCGGGCTACAACTGCACGAGCCTGTGGTCGCCGAACCCGAACGATCCGTGGGCCGGCTCGATCACGCGCAACAACGACTATGCGCATGCGCGCACCACGACGAAGTCGATCTACGGCTTCGACACGATCGAGATCACGCCGCGCTGGCAGGTCAACGCCGGCGTGCGCGTCGACGACTACTCGACCCGCTTCACCGATACCAAGGCGAATGGCGGCAAGACGTACACGCGCGACGACACGCTCTTCAACTGGCAGGCAGGCCTCGTGTTCAAGCCCGCGCAGAACGGCAGCATCTATGCGTCGTATGCGACGTCGTCGACGCCTGCCGGCATGCTGCTCGGCGAAGGCAGCGAAACGCAGTCGCTCACGCCGGGCCGCGGCGGCGTCGGCCCGAACGCCGATCAGCTTTCGCCGGAAAAGAACCGCAGCATCGAACTCGGCACGAAGTGGAACGTGCTGAACGACAAGCTGTCGCTGACGGCCGCGCTGTTCCAGATCGACACGACGAACGCACGCGTGACGCTGCCGAACAACCAGTACGCGATGGTCGGCAACAAACGCGTGCAGGGTCTCGAGCTCGGCCTCGCCGGCCAGATCACGAAGCAGTGGCAGGTGTTCGGCGGCTACACGTACATGAAGAGCGAACTGCGCGACAACGGCAAGGACACCGCGAACAACGGCAACCGCTTCCCGAATACGCCGAAGCACAGCCTCACGATGTGGTCGAACTACGACGTCACGCCGAAATTCACGGTCGGCGGCGGCGCGTTCTACATGTCGGAAGTGTTCGGCGATCCCGCGAACCTGCGCGCCGTACCGTCGTACTGGCGCTTCGACGCGATGGCGCAGTACCGGATCAACAAGAAGCTCGACCTGCAGCTGAACGTGAACAACCTGTTCAACCGCACCTACTTCGATCAGGCGTATCCGGCGCACTATGCGTCGATCGCGCCGGGCCGTTCGGCGTTCGTCACGCTGAACGCGCGCTACTGATCGATGGAGGCCGTATCGCTGAAGGCGCTCGCGTCGGTATCGCCGCGCGAGTTCGCCGACATCCTGGCCGGGCCGCCGGAGCGCGCCGCCGCGTGGGTCGCGGCGGCGGCCGAGCACGGCATCGTCGATGCGCAGGCCGTCTACGGGCAATACCTGCTCGACGGGCACGGCGTCGCACGCGATCCGGCCGCCGCGTTCAACTGGTTCCGGCACGCGGCGCGAGCCGGCCACCCGATGGCGATGAACATGCTCGGACGCTGCTACGAGTTCGGCTGGGGCACGGCCGCCTGCGCGCCGGTCGCCGTGTACTGGTACCGGCTGGCCGCGCAGGCGGGCCTCGACTGGGGCATGTACAACTACGCGACCGCACTCGCTCTCGGCAACGGCGTCGACGAGAACCGCACCGACGCGCTCGACTGGTTCCGCCGCGCGGCCGCGCTCGGCCATGCGAAATCGATCAACCTGATCGGCGGTTTCTACGAGGACGGATGGGTCGTCGCGGTCGACACCGACGCCGCGTTCGACCACTATCGCCGCGCGGCCGTCGCCGGCGACTTCCGCGGCCAGTTCAACTATGCGCGGCTGCTCGCCGAACGCGGGCGCGTCGACGAGGCGCTCGTCTGGCTCGCGCGGGTGCCGGCCACCGCGACCCCCGCGTTCATCGCGAAAATGCGCGCGTATCTCGTGTCGTCGCCGCTCGATGCTTTTCGTTCGGCGGCCATGCAACTCGCGCCGCACGCAATGGAATCCGCATCATGATGCTTCACATCCCCGGCGTACTGACCCAAGCGCAAGTCGCGCAATGCCGCGAACTGCTCGATGCCGCCGAATGGGTCGACGGCAACGCAACGTCCGGCGCGCAGTCGGCGCTCGCGAAACGCAACCGGCAATTGCCGGAAGGCTCGCCGGTCGCACGCACCGTTGGCGACGCGATCCAGGATGCGCTCGCGCGCCATCCGCTGTTCTTTTCGGCGGCGCTGCCGCTCAAGGTGTTTCCGCCGCTGTTCAATCGTTATGAAGGCGGCGAAACGTTCGGCACGCACGTCGACAACGCGATCCGGCTGCTGCGCGGCACGGATTTCCGCGTGCGCAGCGATCTGTCGGCGACGCTGTTCCTCGAGAAACCCGATGCGTACGACGGCGGCGAGCTGTGCGTCGAGGACACGTATGGCGTGCATCGCGCGAAGCTGCCGGCAGGCGACCTCGTGCTGTATCCGGCGTCGAGCCTGCATCATGTGACGCCGGTCACGCGCGGCGAGCGCGTGGCGTCGTTCTTCTGGATTCAGAGCATGGTGCGCGACGACGGCGATCGCACGCTGCTGTTTCAGCTCGATACGCAGATTCAGGCGCTTTCCGCGGAAAAAGGGGCGAGGGATCCGATGGTCATTTCGCTCACCGGGATTTATCACAACCTGTTGAGGAAGTGGGCGGATGCGTAGCATGAGTCAGTCGCGCCGCGTCGAAAGACGGGTCCAAAACGATCTCGTCAAATGACCCTGCTCATATCGTGATGCCGCACACTCCCGTATCGAAATCCGAATTCAAGGCGCGCGCACTCGAATACTTCCGGCTCGTCGAAGTGTCGGGCGAGGGATTGATCGTCACCGACCACGGCAAACCGACGTTCGAGATTCGGCCGTATCGCTCGCGCGAAGCTCAGCCGTTGGACATATTGCGCGGTTCGGTCATGCGCTACGACAATCCTCTCGATCCGATTGCGAAAGAGGATTGGGAGACGTCGCGGTGATCGTGCTGGATACGCATGCATCGGTGTGGTGGGCAGTACGCGACTCGGCGCTCAGCTGACACCCGCGACGAAAAAATCCGCGCGTACGCGCACATCATGACGCTCTGGTAAGCGTCGCCGGCCCCGCCGGCCGAACCGAGGCGCATCTTCCACCAGACTCTGGCATATCGGCGATTCATCTGACCAAAACGACCGCGGCCGCCGAACTCGACATGGGCTGCATATTCGACGCCACCGACCACGAATCATCCGGCGCCTGCTACACACATAACCCGTTCATCAGCCGCCCGGCCGCACGAAACCGCCAGTTCCTGATCGACGCACTGACCCGCGCCGGCCTCACGAATTACCCGTCTGAATGGTGGCATTGGTCATACGGCGACCGCTATTGGGCCGTCATGCAGAACGAATCGCACGCAATTTGCGGTCCCGTCGACGAAAGCCTGCTCGACGAAACGTCGCGATGACGGTTTTCCCGATCCGACACGCGTGACTCGGTAACATCCTCACTTGCCGATCCCCGCGGGCTCCCGCACAATCGCAGCACCTGTCTCCCTCCCCCCGCGCCGATGTCCTATGCGTCACTCGCCACCGGCGTCCTGCTCGCCGGCGGCCTTGGTCAACGCTTCGACCCGAGCGGCCTGCACAGCAAGCTGCTCGCCCGGCTTCCCGACGGCACGCCGGTGGCGGTCGCCGCCGCGCGCCGTCTCGCGGCCGCCACCGCCGACGTGATCGCCGTCGTGCGTCCCGGCGCCGAAAAGCTTGCGATTCTGCTGAATGAAGCCGGCTGTCAGGTCGTCTATGCCCCCGATGCGTTGCGCGGGATGGGCGCCAGCCTCGCGGCCGGCGTCCGCACCACGCCCGATTCGAACGGCTGGCTCGTCGCGCTCGGCGACATGCCGTGGATCGCCGCTTCCACCTACGAAACCGTCACCCGCGCGCTCGAAGCCGACAACGCGTCGATCGTCGCGCCCGCGCATCGCGGCGTGCGCGGCCATCCGGTCGGCTTCGCCGCGCACCATTTCGATGCGCTCGCCGCCCTCGACGGCGACACGGGCGCCCGTGCGCTGTTCGCCAGCGTGCCGGTGACCCTGCTCGATGTCGACGATCCCGGCATCCTGCGCGACGTCGATACGCCGGCGGATTTGCGCTGACTTCGATGGTGCGGTTCTGCACGATCCCGCACGAACACCGTCAATGGACGAATTTCGCCGACGATCGTCCACCGGTCGCAAGAATCGCGCTGCAAACACGCGCCCGATTGGCTATAACGGAGACGAGGCGCATCCGCCGCGCCACCGCCGTCACGCACCGCGCGAGTTCTCCATGAGCGATCACACGACCCCGACGCCCGAGCCACCGGCCGACCCGAACCGCGATCCGGAAGACGATCCGTTCGCGTCGCCGCCCGGTCATCACGACAATCCGCAGCAACCGGACGGGCCGCCGAGCAAGGACCCGGTCTAGCCGCGCGCCGGCCGCGCCGCGACTTCAGTCCGCGACTTCCGTGACGCGATCTAGCGCGCCGTATACCCGCCGTCGATCGGCAACGACACGCCGCTGATCATCGACGCCGCATCGCTCAGCAAAAACAGGATCGGTTCGACGACCTCCTCCGGCTCCGCGAACCGGCCGAGCGGAATCGCGGCCAGCATCGGCGCCCGCTTTTCCGGTTCGCTCCACGCGAACTGCGCCATCGGCGTGAGCGTGACGGTGGGGTTCACGCTGTTCACACGAATGCCGTGCGGCCCGAGTTCGATGCACAGCACGCGCGTGATCGCGTCCATCGCCGCCTTCGACGCGCAATAGCTCAAATGCGCGGGCAGCCCGACGAGCGCGGCCTGGCTCGACACGTTGACGATGCTGCCCCGTGCGTGCGCCGCGCCGCGTCCGTCGCGCTCGATCATCCTGCGCGCCACGGCCCGCGCGACGAGCGCCGCGCCGCGCGCATTGACGGCCATCACACGATCGAACTGCGCGGCGCCGACCTCGAGCGCCGGTTCGAGCGACGCGATCCCCGCGCAATTGACGAGGCCGTCGAACGCCTCGTACGCGGCGAGTGCGGCATCGATCGATTGCTCGTCACCGCCGACGTCCAGGCGCAACGTATCGCACGCAATCTCGCCGGCGAGCGTGTCGAGCGCGACCATGTCGCGCCCCGCCGCGACGACGCGCGCGCCCGCTTGCGCCAGCGCGACCGCGCAGGCGCGGCCGATTCCGCTCGACGCGCCCGTGACGAGCACCGTTGCCCCGCTGAAATCGAATCGTGTGTTCATGATGAGGTGCCCAGCCTGTGCATGATCGGCTTGAGTGCCGGATACAACGCCGTATAGAGCGAAAAACGCGCGTCGTACGTGTTCGCACGCTCGGCATCGGGCCGTGCGCGCTCGACGAGCGTGACCCAGCCGCCCTGCGCGTCATCGTCCGACACGAGCCCTGCGCCGACGCCCGCAAGCAGCGCGGCGCCCATCGCGGCTTCGACGTCCTGCTCGATCGTCCACACCGGAAAACCCGTCACGTCCGCGATGATCTGCATCCACAGCGCCGAATGCGCGGCGCCGCCGACGACGATCAACCGATCGTCCAGCGCCGCCGCGCCCCGGCGGCCGGCCTCGATGTTGTGGCGCAACGCGAACGCGACGCCTTCGAGCACCGCTCGATAAAGATGCGCACGCGTGTGCGCGAGACTCAGCCCGACGAACGCGCCGCTCGCCTTCGCATCCCACACCGGGCTGCGCTCGCCCATCAGATACGGCAGGAACAGCACGCCGTCGGCGCCGGCCGGCACACGCCCGGCCGCCTCCTCGAGCAGCACGTGCGGATCGCCGTGCGGCAGCAGGCGCGCCGCGTCGGTTTCCGCGTGGCAGAACTGGTCGCGAAACCACGCGACGGATGCGCCGGCCGCGATCGCACCGCCGAACACGTACAGGTCGCGCTGCCCGTTGAACACGTGCGGCATGCTGACGAGGCCGTGCCGCGCATCGACGTGCCGGTTCACGTAGCCCCAGCACATGCTGGTGCCGATCATCGCGACGTGCTGCCCGGTGCGCGTCGCGCCGGCGGCGAAGGTCGCCACCGCCGCATCGACGCCGCCCGCGACGACCGGCGTGCCGGCCGGCAGCCCGAGTTGCGCGGTCCATTGCGACAGCAGGCCGCCGACGACGTCCGTCGAATCGACCAGCCGCTCGGGCATCATCGTCGCCGGAATGCCGAGCATGTCGAGCGCGTCGTCGGACCACTCGCGGCGCGCGACGTCGTACACGCCGCCGATATTGCCGGCCGAACTGTGATCGACCGCGACTTCACCGGTCAGCAGATAGATCACATACGCGTTCGGCGGCAGGAAATAGCGCACGTTCGCCCACACGTCCGGCCGCTGGTCGCGCAGCCACAGCATCTTGGTGAAGCCGTAGTAGCTGTCGACGCCGTTGCCGGTGATCACGCGCAGCCGCTCGACGTTCACGTGTTCGTCGACCCAGTCGACTTGCGCGGTCGCGCGCCGGTCCATCCAGATCAGGCACGGATGCAGCGGCCGCATGTCGCTGTCGACCGGGATGCCCGAGCCGCCGTACAGGCTGCTCACGCACACCGCCCGGATCGCGTCGGCCGGCACGCCCTGCGCGCGCGCGTCGCTCACGCAGCCGCCGATGCAGTCGAGCACCGCGTCGAACCACACCTGCGGCCACTGCTCGGCCCACAGCGGGCGCGGCGTATCGGGCTGGTAGCCGGCCGAGCGCCGCGCGACGATCGTGCCGTGCCGGTCGACCAGCAGCGCCTTGGTGCTCTGCGTGCCGATGTCGACGCCTATGACGTATTCCATGATGTCTCCGGTGAGGCGCACGCCGGCCGTCAGCGGGCCGGCTTCAGCAGCACCTTGATCGATTCGGGCGATTTCGCGACGCGGATCGCGTCGTCCCAGTCCTCGAGCGCGAAACCGTGCGTGACGATGCCTTTCGACGTGACGAGCCCGCGCGCGAGCAGGTCGATCGCGACCGGATAGCAGTATGGCCCGAGGTGCGCGCCGCGTACGTCGAGCTCCTTGCGGTCGCCGATGATCGACCAGTCGACGGTCGCATCCTCGCCGAACACGCTGAACTCGACGAAGCGGCCGAGCTTGCGGATCAGGTCGAGCCCCTGGTTCACGCCGACCGGCGCGCCGGTCGTCTCGATGTACACGTCGCAGCCATAGCCGTCGGTGAGCGCGCGGACGATCTCGCGCGCGTCGTCGCGCTTCGGGTTGATCGTCACGTCGGCGCCATACTGCCGCGCGAGCTCGAGCCGTTCGTCGATCAGGTCGATCACGACGAGCTTCTTCGGCGTCTTCAGGTGCGCGACCTGCGTCATCATCAGCCCGAGCGGGCCCGCGCCCGCGATCACGACGACGTCGTCGAGCTGCACGTCGCCGCGGTTCACCGTGTGGATCGCGCACGACAGCGGCTCGATGATCGCCGCATCCTCGAGCGATACGCCGAGCGGAATCCTGTGGACGATCGCGGTCGGCGGAATGCGCATGTACTCGGCCATCCCGCCGTCGGCCACCTCGCGCTGAAAGCCGAAGATGTTGTGCACTTCGCACATCCAGTACTGGCCCGACTTGCAGTAGCGGCACTTGCCGCACGGCACGATCTGCTCGGCGATCACGCGGTCGCCCAGCGCGACGCCGAAATGCTCGGCCGCGCCGTCGCCGAGCGCTTCGACGTAGCCGAAGAATTCATGGCCGGGAATCACCGGCGCCTTCACCCACGGGCTGGGGCCGCCCCAGAACATCTTGGCGCCGGTGTAGCACTTGCAGTCGCTCGCGCAGATCCCGCACGCGGCGATGCGGATCACGAGCTCGTTCACGCCGGGATTCGGCTTCGCGACCTGTTCGACGCGATAGTCCTCGGGGCCGTGGCAGACGACCGCGGTCATGCGCGGCTGGGCTTCGGGTGTCGTCATGAGTTGTCTCTTTCCTGAGTGATTCGGATAACCGATGATTTTTTCATTACCGCGATCGTTCGCGGCTGATGTAGATCGCGAGCAGGATGATTCCACCCTTGATCACGTTCTGCACATACGGGTTCACGCCGATCATGTTGAGCCCGTTGTTGAGCACGCCGAGCAGCAGCGCGCCGACCAGCGTGCCGAGGATCGCGCCGCGCCCGCCGGAGATCGACGTGCCACCCATCACGACCGCCGCGATCGCGTCGAGCTCGAAACCCACACCCGCGTTCGGCTGCCCGCTCATCAGGCGCCCGGTCAGCACGATCGCGGCGAGCGCCGACGTGACGCCGGCCAGCGTGTAGACGATCAGTTTCACGCGCGCGACCCGCACGCCGGTGAGCCGCGTCGCCTGCTCGTTACCGCCGATCGCGTACACGTAGCGGCCGAACGGCATCCGGTCGAGCAGCAGCCACGCGATCGCATAGACCACCAGCATGATCAGCACCGGCGCCTGGATGCCGAGCACCTTGCCGCTGCCGAAGAACGCGACCCAGTCGGGCAGCCCGTCGATCGGATAGCCGCCCGTGTAGATCAGCGCGAGGCCGCGCGCGATGCCCATCGTCGCGAGCGTGACGATGATCGGCGGCATTCCCGCGAACGCGACGAACACGCCGTTCAGGAAGCCGAAGCCGAGGCCGACCGCGATGCCGATCGCCAGCGCGGCGACCGCGTTGACGCCCGCGACCATCAGCCCGGCCGCGAGCGTGCCCGACAGCGCCATCACCGAGCCGACCGACAGGTCGATCCCGCCCGTCAGGATCACGCAGGTCATGCCAACCGCGATGATCGCGTTGATCGACACCTGGCGCAGCACGTTCTCGAGGTTCGCGGCGGACAGGAAGCTCGGGCTCGCGATCATCATCGCGATGCACACGACGATCAGGCCGACGAGCGGATAGAACAGCGTCGAGCGGCGCAGCTGCGCCCACATCGCGCGCGGCGGCGGCGCGTCGCCGGCGGTGGCCGCGAGCGTCGTGGAGGGCGTGGAAGAAGAGTCAGGCAGGTTCATGGATCGCTCCTCGCGTGCCGGCCGTGGCATAGGTCATGACCGTGTCGGGATCGATCTCGTCGCCGGCGAGCGTCGCCTCGATGCGGCCCTGCCGGAACACGGCGACGCGATCGCACATGCCGACGATTTCCGGCAACTCGGACGAGATCATGATGATGGCGTAGCCGCGCGCGGTGAGTTCGCGCATCAGCCCGTAGATTTCGGCTTTCGCGCCGACGTCGATGCCGCGCGTCGGCTCGTCGAAGATCAGCACCGACGTGTGATGGTTCAGCCAGCGCGCGATCACGACCTTCTGCTGGTTGCCGCCGGACAGCGTCGCGACCTCGGTGTGGATCGACGGCGCCTTCACGCCGACGCGCCGCATCACGTCGTGCGTGGTGCGCGCCTCGCCGCGCCGGTCGATCAGCCAGCGCATCGACCGGTACTTGCCGAGGTTGTTCAGCGAGATGTTGTCGCGAATCGAGAACGACGTGACGAGCCCTTCCGTCTTGCGGCTTTCCGGCAGGATGCCGATGCCCGCGCGCAGCGCGTCGGCCGGATCGGCGAGCTTCGCCGCCGCGCCGCGTACGCGCAACTCCTTGCGATGCGCACGCGTCGCGCCGATCACCGCGAGCGCGGTTTCCGTGCGGCCCGAACCGACCAGGCCGGCAAAGCCGAGGATCTCGCCGGCCCGCAGCGCGAAGCGGTTCACCGGGCCGTCGCGCTCAATCTGCAGCGCGTCGACCTCGAGCACGGCCGGCGCGTCGGCCGGCAGCGCAGGTTTCGGCGGAAAGCTGCTTTCGATCCGGCGGCCGACCATCATCCGCACCAGTTGCTCGACGTCGGTGCGCGCGACCTCGGTCGTCGCGACGTACTGGCCGTCACGCAGCACCGTGATGCGGTCGCACACCGCGAAGATCTCGTCGAGGTGATGCGAGATGAAGATCATCGCGACGCCCTGCCGCTTCAGCTCGCGCATGATCGCGAACAGGTGTTCGGCCTCGGCCGGCGTCAGCGTGGCGGTCGGTTCGTCGAGGATCAGGATGCGCGCATCGAGCGACAGCGCCTTGCCGATCTCGACGAACTGCTGCTGCGCGACCGACAGCGTGCGGATCGGCGCGTCGAGATCGATCGCCACGCCCAGGCGCGCGAAGATGGCCGCGGCCGCCGCGCGCATCCGCTTGCGGTCGCGCGCGCCCCAGCGGTTGCGCAGCTCGCGGCCGAGGAACAGGTTGTCGACGGCATCGAGATGCGGAATCAGGCTGAATTCCTGGAATACGATGCCGACGCCGGCCGCGACCGCGTCGTGATAGTCCGCGAAATGGCGCGCGGCGCCGTCGATCTCGATCGTGCCGGCATCCGGCTGGTGGATGCCGCACAGGATCTTCATCAGCGTCGACTTGCCCGCGCCGTTCTCGCCGAGCAGCGCATGGATCTCGCCGCGCGCGATCTGCAGATCGATGTCGGACAGCGCCTTCACGCCGGGAAAGCTTTTCGTGATGTGGCTGAGCCTGAGTATCGTGTCCATCGGCTTCTCCGTGCGAAGGGCGTCGGCCGCGCCGCCGCCCTTCGCGTCGCGTCGCACGTCGTTCACCAGCTGAAACCCTTCGCGTTGCCGCGATCGACGACCTTCACGTCGACGGGAATCGCCTTCGGCACCGTCGCGCCCCACTTGCGCGCAATCGCGATGCCGAGCGCGATGCGCACCTGGTCGGCCGGAAACTGCGCGGTCGTCTCGATGAACTTCGAGTTCGGCTTCTGGATCGCGGCGATCGCCTCGGGCGCGCCGTCGACGCTCGTCAGCTTGATGTCCTTGCCGGAGCCCTCGATCGCGGCGAGCGCGCCCATCGAGCCGCCGTCGTTCACGCTGAAGAGGCCCTTCAGGTTCGGATGCGCGGAGATCATGTTCTCGGTGACCGACAGCGCGGTCGCACGCTCCTGCTTGCCGTTCTGCGTGTCGACGAGCTTCACGTTCGGGAATTTCGCGAGCCCGGCCTTGCAGCCGCGCACGCGCTCGAGAATCGGCACGACCGGAATGCCGTCGAGGATCGCGACCTCGCCGCTGCCGCCGATCGCCTTCGCGAGGTATTCGCACGACATCACGCCCGCGTCGTAATTCTTCGAGCCGACGAACGAATCGACCGGGCCGTTCGCGTTCGCATCGACTGCCACGACGACCGCGCCGGCCTTCTTCGCCTGCGTGATCGCCGACTGGATGCCGGTCGAATCGGTCGGGTTCACGAGCAGGATGTCGATCTTCTTCTGCAGCATGTCCTCGACGTCGCTCACCTGCTTGCTGACGTCGTGATGCGCGTCGGTGACGACGACCTGCGCGCCGATCGATGCGGCCGCGTCGTTCAGCGCCTTCTGCATCGTCACGAAATACGGGTTGTTCAGTTCCTGGAACGTCATGCCGATCCGCAGCGGCGCGGCATGCGCGGCGGCGGGCAACAGGGCCGCGACGGCGAGCGCGGCAACGGCCGCCAGGCGGGCGGCGCGACGGGGGGATGAAGCGGGCGATGCGTGCGTCATGACGGTGTCTCCTGAATTGTGTGCAGCTTTTTCGTGGGTGAATGCGCCCCTCGCGACGTGAACGGCGCGATCGGCGGGGTGGAACGGTTAGGAAAACTCAGGCGGGCAACGGCCCGGCGATCATCCGGGCTGCGGCACGAGCTCCGGGGCGCCGCGCGTCAGCACGCGCGGCGGCAGCGGATTGCCGGTCGGCGCCGCATGCAGCGCCAGCTCGCGGCTGCGCGCGTTCAGGCGCTGCAGCGCGCGGAATTCGGACGGCGCCATCCCCTTCACCGCGCGGAACTGGCGGTTGAAGTTCGACACGTTGTTGAAGCCGGCCTGGAAGCAGATATCGGTGATGCTCGCGTCGTCGGCGAGCAGCATCTGGCACGCGGATTCGATCCGCAGACGATTCACGTACTGGACGAACGGCATGCCGGTGTGGCGATGGAACGCGCGCGAGAACGCGCTGACGCTCTGCCCGGTCAGTTGCGCGAGATCGGATTCGCGCAGCTCGGACGCGAGGTTCTTGCCGATATACGACAGCGCATGACTGAGCCGCGTCGGCGTGACGTCGGCCTGGTCGTACGCGGGGCTCGCGAGCAACGTGCGTTCGGCCGCGCCGCACAGCCGTTCGAGAATCGTCATGAACAGCGCGATGCGGCGCATCCCGCGCGCGGTCAGCAACGCATCGAACAGCGGGGCGATCGCGGCGCTCGTCGCCGCGTCGAAGCCGACCCCGCGCCGCGCATCGTCGAGCAGCGCCTGCGCGTCGCGGCATTCGGGGAACGCGTCCATGCAGCGGCGCACGAACGACGGATCGAACTGGATCACGAGATTGCGGCGCTCGACGGTTTCGCCTTCGGCCATGTCGCTGACCCAGTTGTGCGGCAGGTTCGGACCGAGCAGCACGAGATGGCCGGGGCCGAACGAGCCGATGTGATCGCCGACGAAATACTTGCCGTGCGTAGCGACGATCAGGTGCAGCTCGAATTCGGGATGGAAATGCCAGCGGATCGTGCGATACGGATAGCCATGCGACCAGACCTTGAACGACTCGTCGCGTCGCACTTCGACCACTTCGAGATCGGGGTGCATCATGTTGGCGTCTCCATTCCCATGGTTCGCTGGCCGGCCTGTTCGGCGGTGCGCGCATCGCCGCGTGTCTCGCGCGGCGATGCGACCGGTCGCATGGGAAGCAATGTAGGTCGATCGAGCGCGCGGCTCCACCAACTTTACGCCTGATTTCCGATACTTTTTTGCGCAATCCGGCCATAAACGGTGCCGGACGGCAAATTTGTTGCAGCGCGGAACGGCGCGGACGGCCGCCCGCGCCGGCTTACGCCGCCGCGTGCTCGCGCGCCGTGCGCACCTCGTACGTCTTCAGGTGGTTGTACGCGATCCGCAGCAGCGACAGCGTATCGGCCGCCTGCGGGTCGCGCCGCGCGAGCAGGTCGCCGATCACGTGATCGGCTTCGACGCGCGCATGGTTCTCGACGTCGCGCAGCATCGACGCGGTCAGCGGCGACGGCGTCAGCACCATCCGCTGCATCCGCTCGCTGGCCGCGGGGTCGGGCCGGTGGCCGTTGTATTCGGCGATCGCGCTGCATTCCGCGAGCATCGTTTCGAGCAGGCGGCGGCCGTCCGGCGCGGCGAGGATGTCGCCGATCGACCCGCGAAACAGCGACGTGCTCGCGGCGAGCGTCGCGAGGAACACCCACTTCTCCCACATCCGCGCGGCGATATCGTCGCTGAGCGTGGCATCGAAGCCCGCGCCGCCGAGCACGTCGGCCACCGCGCGCACGCGCGGCGATTCGCCGCCGGCCAGCTCGCCGAACGACACGCCGTGCGTGTCGTTCAGGTGCACGATGCGCTGCTCGCGATCGAGCGTCGCCGCGATCACGCACAACCCGCCGAGCACCTGCGCGGCGCCGAAGCGCTCGCGCAGCACGTCGAGGTGGCGCATCCCGTTGAGCATCGGCAGGATCAGCGTCTGCGGCCCGACGAACGGCGCGAACGACGCAATCGCGTCGTCGAGGCTGTACGCCTTGCAGCTCAGCAGCACGAGGTCGAACGGCGCGACGCCAGCGCCCGCGTCGCCCGCGCGCACGGTCTGCACGTTCGCGAGCGTCAGGTCGCCGCGCGGGCTGCGGATCAGCAAGCCATCGCGGGCGAGCGCCGCGGCGCGGCCGTCGCGCACCAGGAACGTCACGTCGCGCCCCGCCGCGGCCAGCCGGCCGCCGAAGTATCCGCCGACCGCGCCGGCCCCTACCACCAGAATCCGCATCGTTGCCTCCTTTCGGTTTGGTTCGGCGTCGCGCCGCCCGTGCGGGCGCGGCGCGCACGCCATCGCCCGACAGTATAGCGGCCGCTGTTATGCATATGCATAGATGCCCGCGCTTGCGTCCTGGGCATGCGGAAATGGCCGCCTCTAAGGGATTTCCCGTCTACGGCGACGCACATGGCGCGCCGTCAAGAGACTTATCCCGTCACGCCGACCCGGCGAGCTTCCACGACTGACCGACCTCCTACCATGCGCACTCTCTCCCTGAATCAGAAACTCGCCTCGATGATCGTCATCCTGTGGCTCGGCCTGCTCGTGATCGCCGGGCTGGGCGCATGGCAGACCCGTACCTCGATGATCGCGGATCGCCGCGATCAGCTCGCGTCGCTGGTCGCGCAGGCCGCGAGCGTGACCGATCACTACTACAAGCTGTCGCAGCAGAACGCGCTGCCGGAAGCCGAAGCGAAACAGAAGGCGCTCGAGGCGATCGCCGCGATGCGCTACGGTGCAGACGGCTATATCTCGATCAACGATTCGAAGCCGGTGATCGTGATGCATCCGATCAAGTCCGATCTCAACGGCAAGGACGTGTCGAATTTCACCGATCCGAACGGCCAGCACCTGTTCGTCGAGATCGTGAAGGCCGGCAACGCGGAGGGCGGCAAGGGTTTCGTCGAATATCTGTGGCCGAAGCCTGGCGCGGACAAGCCGCAGGACAAGACCAGCGCCGTGCAACGCTTCGCGCCGTGGGACTGGTATCTCGTGACCGGCATGTACATGAACGACGTGCGCTCGGCGGTGCTCGCGAGCGTCGGCCGCTGGCTGGCGATGACGGCCGTGCTCGGTGCGATCGCGACCGCCGTGATGGTGCTGGTGCTGAAAAGCGTGCGCGCGAACCTCGGCGGCGAGCTGGAAGTGGCGCTCGACGCCGCGCAGCGCATCGCGCAGGGCGACCTGACCGCGCGCGTGACCGTGAAGCACGACGATCGCGGCAGCCTGCTGCATGCGCTGCATACGATGCAGGGCGGGCTGATCGACATGGTGTCGCGTGTCCGGATGGGCACCGAGAACATCAACGTCGGCGCGAGCGAGATCGCCTCCGGCAACACGGACCTGTCGCAGCGCACCGAGGAACAGGCGGCCGCGCTCGTGCAGACCGCATCGAGCATGGATGAAATGACCGCGAACGTGAAGCAGAACGCGGACAGCGCCGCGCAGGCCGCGTCGCTCGCCGGCCAGGCCGCGCAGGTCGCGACGCGCGGCAGCGCGGTGGTCGACGACGTCGTGCGCACGATGAACGAGATCACCGACCGCTCGCACAAGATCGGCGACATCATCGGCGTGATCGACGGGATCGCGTTCCAGACCAACATCCTCGCGCTGAACGCGGCCGTCGAAGCGGCCCGCGCGGGCGAACAGGGCCGCGGCTTCGCGGTGGTCGCGGCCGAAGTGCGCTCGCTCGCGCAACGCTCGGCGACGGCGGCCAAGGAGATCAAGTCGCTGATCGTATCGTCGAACGAGACGGTCCAGCACGGCGCGACGCTCGTCACGCATGCAGGCGAGACGATGGCCGAGATCGTGCAGTCGGTGCGGCGCGTGAACGAAATCCTCGACGAAATCAGCCACGCGTCCCGCGAGCAAAGCGCCGGGATCGAGCAGGTCAACCGCGCGGTGGGCGAAATGGACCAGGTCACGCAGCAGAACGCCGCGCTCGTCGAACAGGCCGCGGCGGCCGCGCATTCGCTGCGCGATCAGGCCGAGGCGCTGCGCGACGCGGTGACGCGGTTCGCGTTGCCGGCCTGACGGCGTCCCGCCCGGCCCCTCACGCCGCGCTGCCCGCCCGCCGCGCGGCGTGAGGG
>NZ_JACCQC010000025.1:0-105852 GCF_015712225.1 Burkholderia sp. 9775_39
GGGCGGGATCGGGGTGGTGGTTCGGGAACGTGCCGTCGATGTCGGTGAAGCGCTCGACGAGTTCGCAGCCAAGCGCCTTGAACAGGCGCGTCGCGAGCGGGCCCGCGACGCCGTTGCCGGCGTCGACGACGAGCTTCAGCGGCCGCGCGAGCTTCACGTCGCCGACGATGCGCGCGATGTACTGATCCGCGACGTCGATTGCTTCATACGTGCCGCTGCCCGTCTCGAACCGCTCGTCGACGATGCGGCGGTACAGCGCCTGGATCTGCTCGCCGTAGATTGCGGCGCCGCGCAGCACCATCTTGAAGCCGTTGTAGTCGGGCGGGTTGTGGCTGCCCGTGACGACGATGCACGAATCGACGCGGCGCTCGCCGCCCTTCAGCGCGAGCGGCACGTTCGCCGCGAAATAACCGACCGGCGTCGGCACCATGCCGACGTCGACGACGTCGACCCCGGCCGCACGCAGGCCGTCGGCCAGCGCGCCGACCAGCTCCGGTCCGGACAGGCGGCCGTCGCGCGCGACGACGACCGCATCGCCGCCCTGCGCACGCACTTCGCTGCCGAATGCCCGGCCGATCCCGCGCGCCGTGTCGACGTCGAGGGTCTTGCCGACCACGCCACGAATGTCATATGCCTTGAAGATGGATTGGGAGATCATCGATTCTCTTCTCTCGGTTGCGTGCATGAAAAATTGTCTGGCTTGCGCGGCCGCCGCTCGCGGGTGCCGCGCATGATACATGCCTGCCGGCGGAACACGGGGCGCAACGGCTGGAGCGGCCGCGATCCCACTTATAATCGCGGGTTTCGATGACGCGCATGTCGCCCATTTTAATGCCTAGCCGCCCCGCCGCCGCCCACCTGCCGCCTCCGGCCGCCCCTCGCGCGCGCCGCCGCTGCCGCGCATGCTGAAGCGCTTCGGCAACCCGGACGTCGCGAAGGCCGTCGCGAACCTCGTCTGGCTGGGGCTCGAACGGCTCACCCAGATCGGCGTCGCGATCGCGATCAGCGGCCTGCTGGCCCGTTATTTCGGGCCAGATCTGTTCGGCAAATGGCAGTATGCGAATACGCTTCTCCTGGTACTGGCGCCGCTCACCTGGGTGTGCGGCGCGGAAATCCTCGTCCCGACCATCGTCCAGCGCCCGCCCGCGCAGCTCGGCGCGGTGCTCGGCAGCGCGTTCGTGCTGCGCATCGCCGTGTCGGCCGCCGCGCTCGCCGCGACCTGGATCGCGATCGCCGCGGGCGCCTTCGACCCGCTGGTCGGCGCGATGCTCGCGGGCCTCGCGGTCACGATGGTGTTCCGCGAGCCGTTCGTCGGCGTGATCAACGCGTGGCTGCAGAGCATGACCTACAGCAAGCCGCAGCTCGTCACCAGCATGGTCACCGCGCTCGCCAAGGCGCTGCTCGTCTGGCTGCTGGTCCGCGCGGCCGCCGGCCCCGCCCGCTTCGCGTGGCTGTGGGCGCTGGAAGCCGCCGCGATCGGCTTCGCGCTGCTGCTGTACTACCGCCATCGTAACGGCGGTGCGCTCGGCTGGACGTTCGACAAGCCGCTGTTCCGGCACTTTGCAACGGCCGGCACCGTGTTCTGGCTCGGCCTCATCTGCATGTACCTGTTCCTGAAGCTCGACCGCCTGATGCTCGAGCGCCACGTGTCGTTCGCCGATCTCGGCCGCTATTCGGCCGCGCAGCAGCTCAACGAGAACTGGATCACGCTCGCGCTGATGCTCGCGCAGACGATCGCGCCCGCCTTCGTCTACCGCGTGCAGGACGTCGCGCGGCTGCGCCGCAACATCGTCCGGCTGATCGCGATGACGGCCGGCCTGATGACGGCCGGCGCGCTCGTGCTCGACGCCGCCGCCCCGCTGATCGTCGGCAAGGTGTTCGGCCGCGGCTACGAGGCGTCGGTCGACATCTTCCGCTGGGCCGTCTGGCTGTCCGTGCCGGCCGGCATCGAGGCGATAGGCAATCTTATCGTTCTCAAATATCAAGCAAAATTCGTGTTGCTGTCGAAATGGCTGCTCGCGCTGGCCATCGCCGCGCTCGTCAACCTGTTCGCGATCCCGCGGCTCGGCCTGTACGGCGCGCTCGTCGGGCTGGCGGCCGGCTACCTGGCCGCGGCCGCCGTCAACTTTTATTACATCCGTTTCAAGCTGCGAACATGACGTCCCCTGCTTGCCCGACCCCGCTCGACGACGTGGCCGTGCTGATGCCGGCCTACAACGGGCACGACGACGTCGTCCGGACCCTCGCGTCGTTTCGCGAGGACGCGCCCGTGCACGTGCTGATCGTCGACGACGGCAGCACGCCGCCGATCGTCGCGCCCGATCTGCCGGGCCTGTCGATCGACGTGCTGCGCATGCCCCGGAACGGCGGCATCGAACGCGCGCTGGCGGCCGGCATCGACGCGCTCGCGGCACGCGGCTTCCGCTACGCGGCCCGTATCGATGCGGGCGATCTCGCCGCGCCGCAGCGCCTCGCGAAGGAGCGCGCCTATCTCGGCACCCATCCGCGCGTAGCCTGCGTCGGCATGTGGACGCAGGTCGTGTCGCGCGCCGGCGAGCCGCGCTTCATGCTGACGCCGGCCGCCGATCCGCGCACGCTGCGCCGCACGCGCTTCCTGCGCTCGCCGCTCGTGCATCCGTCTGTGATGTTGCGCATCGACGCCGTGCGCGAAGTGGGCAACTATCGGGCAAAGTACCGCGCGGCCGAGGATCTCGATCTTTTTTTACGGTTAATGCAACGCTACGATTGCGCGAACCTGCCGGAACTCGGCCTGTATTACGAGCTTAACGAGGGCGGGATCAGCGCGACCAAACGCCGGCGCCAGCTGGTGTCGACGCTCACGCTGCTGCTGCGCCACTTCAACGTGCTGAACCCGTACGACTGGGCCGGCCTCGCCAAGAACCTGCTGCATTTCGTGACGCCGTACCGTACGCTGCAGCGCATCAAGCAGACGCTGTTCGCCGCGCGGCCGTCCGCCTGACGTGCATCCGGCCCGTTCGGCAATTTCGACGCTTTATTTTTTCTTTTTTTCATGTCCGCCACCTCCCCGCTGCGCATCGCACTCGTCTGCAACACGGCCTGGGCGATCCATACGTATCGCCACGGGCTGATCCGTGCGCTCGTCGCGCGCGGCGCCGAGGTCGTCGTGATCGCGCCGCACGATCGCACCGTGCCGTTGCTCGAGCAGATGGGCTGCCGCTACGTGGCGCTCGCGGTCGCGTCGAAAGGCACGAGCCCGCGCGAGGATCTCGGCACGCTCGCCGCGCTGGTGCGCCACTATCGCGCGCTGCGGCCCGACCTCGTGTTCCATTACACGATCAAGCCGAACATCTACGGCTCGGTGGCCGCGTGGCTCGCGCGCGTGCCGTCGATCGCGGTGACGACGGGCCTCGGCTACGTGTTTATCCAGAAGAGCCGCGCGGCGAGCGTCGCGAAGCGCCTGTACCGGTTCGCGTTCCGCTTCCCGCGTGAAGTGTGGTTCCTGAACCGCGACGATCTCGCGACCTTCACCGACGAGCGCTTGCTCGCGCACCCCGATCGCGCACGGCTGCTGCACGGCGAAGGCGTCGATCTCGAACAGTTCGCGCCCGTGCCGCTGCCCGCCGGCGACGCGCCCGTGTTCATCCTGATCGGCCGGCTGCTGTGGGACAAGGGCGTGCGCGAATACGTGGAGGCCGCGCGTCTCGTGCGCGAGCGCTTCCCGAACGCGCGCTTCCAGTTGCTCGGGCCGCTCGGCGTCGACAATCCGAGCGCGATCGGCCGCGCGGATGTCGACGCGTGGGTCGACGAAGGCATCGTCGAATATCTCGGCGAAGCGCACGACGTGCGACCGCACATCGCGGCGGCCGACTGCGTCGTGCTGCCGTCGTACCGCGAAGGCGTGCCGCGCACGCTGATGGAAGCATCGGCGATGGGCCGCCCGATCGTCGCGACCGACGTGCCGGGCTGCCGCGACGTCGTCGCCGACGGCGAAACAGGTTACCTGTGCCGTGTGCGCGACAGCGCGAGCCTCGCCGAACAATTGAATCGCATGATCGCGCTCGGGCCGCAAGGCCGGGCGACGATGGGCGCACGCGGCCGGCACAAGGTCGCGGCGGAATTCGACGAACAGCAGGTCGTCGAACGCTACAGGGAGACCATCCATTCGTTGACAGGATTCACACTCTGAAGGAGCGCATCAGCAATGACCGCTAAAGGCACCATCCTCGTTACCGGCGGCGCGGGCTATATCGGCTCGCACACGACCGTCGAGCTGCTCGACAACGGCTACGACGTCGTGATCGTCGACAACCTCGTCAACAGCAAGGCCGAATCGGTGCGCCGGATCGAGCGGATCACGGGCAAGACGCCTGCGTTCCACCAGGTCGACGTGTGCGACGAAGCCGCGCTCGCGAAAGTGTTCGACGCGCATCCGATCACCGGCACGATTCATTTCGCGGCGCTCAAGGCTGTCGGCGAATCGGTCGCGAAGCCGCTCGAGTACTACCAGAACAACATCGGCGGGCTGCTCGCCGTGCTCAAGGTCATGCGCGAGCGCAACGTCAGGCAGTTCGTGTTCAGCTCGTCCGCGACCGTGTACGGCGTGCCCGAGCGCTCGCCGATCGACGAATCGTTCCCGCTGTCCGCGACGAACCCGTACGGCCAGTCGAAGCTGATCGCCGAACAGATTCTGCGCGATCTCGAAGTCTCGGACCCGTCGTGGCGGATCGCGACGCTGCGCTACTTCAACCCGGTCGGCGCGCACGCGAGCGGGCTGATCGGCGAGGATCCGGCCGGCATCCCGAACAACCTGATGCCGTATGTCGCGCAAGTCGCGGTCGGCAAGCTGGAAAAGCTGCGCGTGTTCGGCTCGGACTACCCGACGCCGGACGGCACCGGCGTGCGCGACTACATCCACGTCGTCGATCTCGCGAAGGGGCACATCGCCGCACTCGACGCGCTCGCGAAGCGCGACGCGAGCTTCGTCGTGAACCTCGGCACCGGGCAAGGCTACAGCGTGCTCGAAGTGGTGCGCGCGTTCGAGAAGGCGTCGGGTCGCCCGGTGCCGTACGAACTCGTCGCGCGCCGCCCGGGCGACATCGCCGAGTGCTATGCGAACCCGCAGGCTGCGGCCGACATCATCGGCTGGCGCGCGACGCTCGGCATCGAGGAAATGTGTGCCGACCACTGGCGATGGCAGGAGGGGAACCCGCGCGGTTTTGTATAATCCGCTGTCCATTTTCCGAGCGGTCCCATGCTCAGCTTCGCGTCCGGCTTCATCGTCTCCCTGCTCGTCACGCTGTTCATCGTGCGCTACGCGCACCTTCACGAGAAATTCTCGATCGACAGCGACCTGGCCAGCGTGCAGAAATTCCATGTGCGGCCGGTGCCGCGGGTGGGCGGCATCGGGATCCTCGCCGGGGTCGTCGTTGCCGCGCTGGTGCTGTTCCGGCGCTATCCGACGATCTCCGGCAGCATTCTCGGGATCGTTGCGTGCGGGATGCCGGCTTTCCTGTCCGGTCTCGTCGAGGATCTGACCAAGCGCGTGTCGCCGCGCGCGCGGCTGCTCTGCACGATGGGCGCGGCCGCGCTCGCATTCTGGCTGATGCACATCGCGGTCACGCGCATCAGCGTGCCGCCGCTCGACTTCCTGCTCGGCTACGTCGCCATCTCGGCGTTCGTCACCGTGCTCGCGGTCGCCGCGCTCGCGAATGCGATCAACATCATCGACGGCTTCAACGGGCTCGCGTCGATGGTCAGCTTCATGATGTTCGCGTCGCTCGCGTATGTCGCATTCCACGTCAACGACCCGGTCGTGATGTCCGCGTCGATCATCATGATGGGCGCCGTGCTCGGCTTCTTCCTGTGGAATTTCCCGGCCGGGTTGATCTTCCTCGGCGACGGCGGCGCGTATTTCATCGGCTTCATGCTCGCGGAACTCGCGATCATGCTCGTGATGCGCAACCGCGAAGTGTCCGCGTGGTACCCGGTGCTGCTGTTCATGTATCCGATCTTCGAGACCTGCTTCTCGATCTACCGGAAGAAGTTCATTCGCGGGATGTCACCAGGGATTCCGGACGGCGTGCATCTGCACATGCTCGTGTACAAGCGGCTGATGCGCTGGGCCGTCGGCACGAAGCATGCGCACGACCTGACGCGGCGCAATTCGCTGACTTCACCTTATCTGTGGCTGCTGTGCCTCGTCGCGGTGATACCGGCGACGCTGTTCTGGCGGCATACGGTGCACCTGTTCGCGTTCGTCGTGCTGTTCGCGGTGACTTATGTGTGGCTTTATCTCAGCATCGTGCGGTTCAAGGCGCCGAGGTGGATGGTGGTGAGGAAGCATCGACAGAGCCGTTGAGCGATACGCTCGCTTCCGAACAAAAAAGCGCCCAGCCGGGCGCTTTTTTTACCACTCGGGTTCCGGCCTGGAGCCACGTCACCCGTTCGATGCGACGCGCACCGACGGCACACTCTGCAACACGGGAGCAACCGCCGTCTGGTATTCCGGCACCCAGCGCCGCAGGTCGCGCCGCACTTCGTCATCCGGCAGCACACGATGCTGCATCAGCCACGGCAGCAGTTCGTCGAGGAAATTGTCCGGCACTTCGCGCGCCCGGGCGATCCGCAGTTTCGGGTGCGGCGTGCGCGTCGTCGCCTCGTCGTCCGCGAGCAGTTCCTCGTAAAGCTTCTCGCCCGGCCGCAGCCCGGTGAACTCGATCCGGATCTGCTCTTCCGAGAAACCGTACAGGCGGATCAGGTCGCATGCGAGATCGACGATCTTCACCGGTTCGCCCATGTCGAGAATGAAGATCTCGCCGCCGTGCCCCATGCTCGACGCCTGCAGCACGAGCTGCGACGCTTCCGGGATCGTCATGAAGAAACGCGTGATCTCCGGATGCGTGACCGTGACCGGGCCGCCCTTCGCGATCTGCTGCTGAAACTTCGGAATCACGCTGCCCGCGCTGCCGAGCACGTTGCCGAAGCGCACCGTCTCGAACTGCGTGCGCCCGCTCGTCTGCTGCAACGCCTGGCAGGCCATTTCGGCGAGACGCTTGCTCGCGCCCATCACGTTGGTCGGATTGACCGCCTTGTCGGTCGAGATCAACACGAAGTGACGCACGTCGTGGCGGATCGCCGCCCGCGCCACGCGATAGGTGCCGAGGACATTGTTGCGCAGCGCCTGCCATGCGTTGTGCTCTTCCATCAACGGCACGTGCTTGTAGGCGGCCGCATGGAACACGATGTGCGGCGCATGGCGCGACATCACCTGATCGAGCAGCAGCGAATCTTTCGCGTCGCCGATGATCGGTAGCACGGGCAAATCCGGAAAGCGCTCGCGCAATTCCTCGGTAAGCCGGTACATCGCGTATTCCGAGAGGTCGAACGCAACGAGCTGTGCAGGCGCGAAGCGCAAGATCTGCCGGCACAGTTCGGAGCCGATCGAGCCACCCGCGCCCGTCACCATCACGACGCGGCCGCGCAGCAGTGCTTCGACGTGCGGCGTATCGATCGTCACGGCTTCGCGGCCGAGCAAATCCTCGAGATCGATGTTCCGTACCTGCGACAGGAAGCCCTGTCCCGGCATCAGCGCGGTCAGCGACGGCAGCACCATCGCCTTCACGCCGGCCCGCACGCACAGGGTCGCGACGCGACGCTGGGTTTCGACCGACGCCGACGGAATCGCGATGATCGCGTATTCGACCTTCATCGCATCGGTCCAGTGTTTGAGGTCGTTGAACGAGCCGAGCACCTTGTAGCCGTAGATTTCGCGGCCCTGCTTCGTGACGTCGTCGTCGAGCAGCCCGACGAGGCGCCACTCGCCGGAGCGCGACAGTTCCCGCGCGAGGCTCGCGCCGGCCGTGCCGGCGCCGAGCACCAGCACTGGCTTGCCTTTGCCGACAAGCCCGCCGTACAGGTAGTACTCCTTCGTCGCGCGATACAGTGCGCGCGCGCCGCCCATCGCCAGGAACAGCATCAGCGGCGACACGAGCAGCACCGAGCGGGGGATGATTGGCCGCGGCTGGAACATCACGGCACCGATCATCACGATTATGCCGCCGCCGGCCACCGCCTTCGAAATACGCATCAGGTCGGGCAGGCTCGCGAATACCCATAGCCCGCGATACAGGCCGAACCCGTGGAACATCAGTGCATAGACGGGTAGCACCCAAGTCAGCGCCATCAACGCACCGCTCAAGAAGTCATGCGGAACGCTGCCGTTGAAACGGACGAGATAGGCGAATAACCATGCGGCGACAACCGCCGTCAGGTCGAACAGGAAAGCACTCAGCGACAGCCACGACGCTCTGGATCGCAACATCGGCAGGAAACCTCAATAGTTGTTTTCGGCGGCCGCCTGAAACCGGCGCCAGCGCATGTCGATCAACCACCCGAACCATGCCAGGACGCCATACCACGCGAGGAACGACAGCCATTGCTGCAATTCGGGGCGACCCTTGGCCCACACGGCGACAATTATGCCCGCGAGCATGATGAGGTACCAATAAAGAGCGGTCCGACTGTGGCTGACGCCCGATCGGACCATTCTTTGATAATAGTGCTCGCGGTGCGCCTGCCAGAACTTTTCGCGACGTAACAAACGTCTCAGAAGTGTTACAGATGCATCAGCAATAAAGGGCGCAAATACCATCGCTGGAAACCAGATTGGCCACACGCCGGTGCGCCAACCCCAGTAACCCAATGCGCCCGCCAGGAATCCGAGCGGGATCGAGCCAGCGTCGCCAAGGAATAGCCTGGCCGGGTGGAAATTCAACAGAAGAAAGCCCAGCGCCGCGCCGGCGACCGCTGCGCCCGAGACGACGAGATCGGGCGACACCTGTGCGCCGCCGAGCGCCGCGACCGCATACCCCCCGAAGCCGAACAACGCCATGCCGCCGGCAAGCCCGTCCGCGCCGTCCATGAAGTTGTACAGGTTCGTCAGCCAGACCATAGAGAAGCCCACGCAGGCTAGCAGCCACCAGGGTGCGTCAGCCGGAAACACGACGATCAGCGCGGTCACTGCCGCGAGGTGCGCGGAAAACCGCACACGGGCCGGCAACCCGCGCCGGTCGTCGATCTGAGACATCGCGGCGAGCCCTGCCGCTGCTGCCGCGATCAGCCATAGCCGTGGCGCCAGCGAGAGTAGCGCGACGACGCATACCGGCACAATGCCCCACCCGCCGACCCGCGGCGTCGGCAGCGCATGAAGCGAGCGATCGTTCGGAACGTCGGTAGCGAGACGCCACGCGAGGCCGGTGGCGAGCAGCACACGCAGGATGGCCGTCGATGCGGCAGCAGCGGCTAGCGCCACTGCGAGCGCAGCGGGCCACGTGGATATCGGGAGATACATGGCGATTATTGTTGTGCGTCGCGCGAACGATACCACGCTGCCGTCGCTTCGAGGCCCTGCCGAGTCGTATAAGGCGGATGCCAGCCGAGCACGCGCGTGATTCTGGCCGTATCGAGCTGCAGGCTGCCGGTCAGGCGATCGATGGCCGCTCGGCGTCCGGTCGCGGCACCGATCGCCTGCAGCACGATTGGCGGAACGGGTAACAGGCGCGCGGGCTTGCCGAGCACGTCACCGACCATGCGAAGCAGGCCGGTGACCGACGGAGCGTCGTCGTCGGCGACGTGAAAGCACTCGCCGGCCGCGCGTGGGTCGGTTGCGCACTGCAACAACGCATCGGCAAGGTTGCCGACATAGACGAGACTGCGCCGCGCGGTGATCGCGCCGAACGGCAGCGGTATCCCGCGCGCCACCGCGTCCATCATCCGCAGGAAGTTCGCGCGAACGGCCGGGCCATAAACGAGCGGGGGCCGCACGATCACGATCTCGAGGCCCGACTCGGCGCCATAGGCAAGCAACGACTGCTCCGCCTCGAGCTTGGACAGGCCGTAAGGATCGCTCGGCGCGGCGGGGCACTGTTCGTCGAGCGGCGGGCGGCCCGTGCTGCTTTCCGCGATCGCCTTGACGCTGCTGACGTACACGAAGCGCGTGGCGCCCGCCTGACGGGCCGCGCGCGCGACCCGCAACGTGCCTTCGACGTTGGTCGCGCGGTAGCTCGCCTGCGGATCGACCGCGGTATCGTGCATCACGTGCACGCGTGCGGCAAGATGCACGACGCTGTCGCAGCGCATGTCCTGCATCCACCGTTCGTCGATGCCGTCAAAGTCGCTTGCATCGAGCACGCGTTCGACATCCACGTCTGGGGCGGTGCCCGCGGTGCGCACGAGCCCGACCGTTACGATACCTTCGGCGCGCAACGCACGTGCAAGCACCTTGCCGACGAATCCGCTCGCCCCGGTAATCAGGACGCGACGACTCATCGACTTCCCTCGACACGGCGTTGCCACCGGAAAATGTAAGATTCAGCGGCTTTCATCTGAACAAAACGAACGCACACCGAGCGGCGTGCCGGCCCAGCCTGCGGTCGAATCGGCGCTCCCGTTAGAACAATCAGCGCGTATTGTATGCTGCACCGGCCGCCGCGGCGGCATTCCGGGCCGGCCGCTTCCGTCGCTCGGGCGTGCGTGAACGCCATGCGAGCCGTGCTGCCAAAGGTAACAGGACGTTGCATCGCTCGACGCCATGAGTGTTTTCCTGCACGCTGTGTCGTTCGTAATCCCCGCTTTCCGCCTCCGTTTACGGCCTTTGCCGACGCTTTGTATGCGCCCCCGGCAACGCGCCCCATTCTCAGCCGTCCCGTGCGCACCTACAATGTGAACTTTTTCGGGCCCCGGAATTCGCGGATGTAGTATCTCGTCACACATGCGGATAATTGGGTCTAAATCAGAATTCCAGAGATCGAGCCGTCTATGAAAGTGCTGTTTGCCACGTATCCGATGGCGTTCCATACCCCCGGCGGCGGAGAAATCCAGTTATTGGCCTATCGCAAGCATCTGCCTGCTCATGGCGTGGATGTGACGCTTCTCGACCCCTGGAACCCGCGTTTTCTCGAACACGACGTGGTCCATTTCTTTTCGTGCGTCGGCGGCTCGGTACATTTCTGCAACTTCGTCAAGCAACTGCAACTGCCGCTCGTCGTGTCGTCGAGCCTGTGGGTCACCGAGGACACGAAGCACCTGTACCCGATGGGCGAAATCCATCACCAGTTCTCCCTCGCCGACCGCGTCGTGACCAATTCGGACATCGAATCCGATACGCTCGCACGCGTGTTCGAACTGCCGCGCGAAAAGTTCGTCAGTGTGCTCAACGGCGTCGAACCGATTTTCTACGACCGCCAGCCCGCATCGGCATTCAGGGACGCGTTCGACCTGCGCGGACGCTTCATTCTGAACGTCGGCAATATCGAGCCGCGCAAGAACCAGCTCGCGCTCGTTCGTGCCATGAAATCGTTCCCCGAACTGAAGCTCGTGTTGATCGGGCATCAGCGCGATCAGGCCTACGCACGTGCCTGTCTCGAAGAGGGCGGCGACCAGGTCATCTATCTGGGCGCACTGCCGCACGAGTCGCCGGTCCTGCGTGCCGCCTACGCGGCGTGCGAGGTGTTCTGTCTGCCCAGCACGCTAGAAACGCCCGGACTGGCAGCCCTCGAAGCACATGCGGCGGGCGCGCGCATCGCGATCACGCAAGTCGGCTCAACGCAAGAGTATTTCGGAAACCACGTGACGTATCTCGATCCGAACGACGTCTCCAGCATCGCCCAGTCGATCCGGCTCGCCATGACGCTCGAACCCGTCGCCGCACGTCCCGAACGGGACCTGTCGTGGCAGGCCGTGCTCGCCCCGTTGAAGACCCTCTACACGTCGCTTTCGACGGCATGATTGTCGTGATCCACGCAGCCAGCTACGCCGAACGCACTGTACGCTCGTCGTCCTGATCCGCACGCTGCGCGCGCGAGGCAGTCTCCCGCCGCCCCTAACAGCCATCCATCGCACTTCATCGAACATGAAACTCGAACTGCAACCGCTAAACAACGTTGAGGCCTCTTCGGATGCCGCATACTCGTGGAACGCTACGACGAACGACCCGCAGTTCGCAATAGTTGGCTGGGAGCACATGCGCGGACGAACCGTCCACGTGTCGTTCACGCTGTCGACCGGCGAGATGCCGCGTACGCCGTGTATGCTTTATGTCGACAAGGGCGACGGCATGTCGGAGCAAAACGCAGTCTGGCTGCGTGTCGACGCCGACGGGAAGGTCGATCAGACCATGTCTTTCCCGTGGACTCTGCGGGCGGTGCGCTTCGATCCGATCGCGTTCGCCGGACCGTTTTCGCTCGGTGATTTCACGCTGACGGTCGACGAAGCATCGTTGCCGTTCGGTGAACCGAATGCTGCGGCGCTCGCGCAATCCGACGCTGCCGAAATAGCTGCCCCGGCACTCGCACCGACGTACGAGAACTGGATTTCGATCAACGAAGTGGCAGCGGAACGCTACCCGGCGCTGGTCGAATCGATGCAACAGTGGCATCGCCAGCCGCTGATCAGCATCGTCATGCCGACGTACAACTCTCCGGCCCAATACCTGCGCAAGGCGATCGACTCCGTGCGCAATCAGGTCTATACGAACTGGGAGCTCTGCATTGCCGACGACAAGTCGACGCAGCCCCACGTGAAGTCGATCCTCGACGAATACGCCGCACACGATCCGCGCATCAAGATTGCCTATCGCACCACCAACGGCCACATCAGCGCGGCAAGCAACAGCGCGCTGGCACTGGCCACTGGCGATTTCGTCGGCCTGCTGGATCACGACGACGAGTTGCATCCGCTCGCACTCTACTATGTCGCCGAGCTGATCGAGCAGGATCCGCAGGCCGCGCTGATCTATAGCGACGAGGACAAGCTGACGGTCGACGACCGACGTTACGAACCGTATTTCAAGTGCGACTTCAATTACGACCTCTTCCTCGGTCAGAACATGATTTCGCACTTCGGCGTGTACAAGACCGACATCTTGCGCCAGATCGGTGGATTCCGGGAAGGGCTCGAGGGTTCGCAGGACTACGACCTCGCGCTGCGCGTGATCGAGGCGATCAAGCCGGGCGCGATCCGGCACATTCCGCGCGTCCTGTATCACTGGCGCGTGCTGCCGGAGAGCACTGCATCGAGCGTCGACGCAAAACCCTATGCCGTCATCGCGGCCGGCCGCGCCGTTCAGGAGCACCTGACGCGATGCAACATCGCAGCGAAGGTACAGTCCGCCGATGGCGCATCGATGTACCAGCGGGTCATCTACACGTTGCCGGAAAACGAACCGCTCGTCGAAATCATCATCCCGACCCGCGACGGAGCGGGCCTCGTCAGACAATGCATCGACTCGATCCGGAACCTGACGACGTACAGAAACTACCGGATCACTATCATCGACAACGGTTCGGAAAAGCTGGAAACCTTCGAGCTGTTCAAGAGTTACGACAGCGATTCGCGTATCCGTGTGGTGCGTGACGACTCGCCGTTCAACTATTCGGCGTTGAACAATCGCGTCGCGCTCGCGAGCAGCGCTGATTTCGTGTGTCTGCTGAACAACGACATCGAAGTCATCACGCCAGACTGGCTGAGCGAACTCGTGTCGATCGCGCTGCAGGACGGCGTAGGTGCCGTGGGTGCCAAACTGCTCTACCCCGACGATACGATCCAGCACGCCGGTGTGTTCCTCGGCATGGGCGGGCTCGCCGGCCACGGCCACAAGCACCTGCCGCGCCACGCGCCCGGCTACTTCTGCCGCGCGGCACTGCGCAACGCGGTCAGTGCGGTGACGGCAGCCTGCCTCGTGATCCGCACGAGCATCTATCGCGAGGTAAACGGTCTCGATGAGGGCCTCGTCGTCGCGTTCAACGACGTCGATTTCTGCCTGCGCGTACGCGAAGCCGGCTACCGCAACGTGTGGACGCCGTTCGCCGAGCTGTATCACCACGAATCCGTATCGCGCGGCTACGAAGACACGCCAGAGAAGATGGAGCGCTTCGTGAAGGAAATCGATTTCGTAAAGAATCGCTGGGGCGATGCGCTTTGGAACGACCCGTTCTACTCGCCGAACCTTTCCATCGATTCGACGGAATTCGTGATCACGATGAGCCCGCGTCTTGCCAATGCCGAATAACACCATGCACTTGACCAGAGACTGGGCGACCGAACACAGACATCCGTCACCCGACGCGCTTTTCTCGCTGCCGAATGCGGTCTACTTCCTGCTGAAGTTCCGATCCGATCTCGCGTCCTTCGAACACCGCACTGTCGAAGGCCGGGTGACGCTGTATTTCTGGTGGAAGGCTTATGGTGAGCGTGACTATCCGGACTTCGAATGGCTGCTGGACGACGCGGATACCGCGTACATGCAGCAACTGAGCATCACGACACTGCTCGAGAAATTCCCCCGCGCGGTGAGCTTCTGGCTGGCTGGCCACGCGACTGGCCTGCTGGATGACCGCGCCCTGCTCGACGCACTGCTCGAGAGCGACTTGGCGATCGGGCCGACCCAGGCGCGGCTGCCGCGCTTCATGTCTCTGCTCGTCGATTCCCGTGCGGATTTGCGCGCGCACATCGATCTCGGCACCTTCTCCGGCCAGCTTGCGTCCCTGAGCTGGTGGGAAAC
Source organism: Burkholderia sp. 9775_39 (assembly GCF_015712225.1). Taxonomy (NCBI): domain Bacteria; kingdom Pseudomonadati; phylum Pseudomonadota; class Betaproteobacteria; order Burkholderiales; family Burkholderiaceae; genus Burkholderia; species Burkholderia sp. 9775_39. Next base: position 14,540 of record NZ_JACCQC010000025.1, read on the forward strand.
GCACGGCCAGTTCGAGTATCCGCGACTGTCCTGGTCATCCAGCCCCGTATGGGATCGGCTGAACGAACTGGGCCTCGAGCAGGAGTCAACTTCCATTGGCGTTCCCGCGTTCCTGGAACTGCTCGTCGACAGTCGCGCCGATCTGCGCGCGAACCTCGACACGAAGACCTTCGGTGGCCGCTTCAGCGCGCTGCTCTGGTGGGGCGAACACGGCCGATTCGAATACCCGCGGCTCGTATGGCAGACGCAACCCGTCATCAATCGCCTGAACGAGATCGAGCCCGGCGATCAGGGGACGCTCATCGACGTCCCCCGTTTTCTGGCGCCCCTGGTCGACAGCCGTGAGGACTTGCGTCTGCAGTTCGACCTGTCGACGTTTACCGGCCGCCTGAACATGCTGTTCTGGTGGAATGCGCACAGCAAGCGCGCGTACCCGCGACTGCGCTGGTCGACCGCACGGATCTTCGATCGGCTTAACGAGCTCGACGACGGCGATACGCGCGGCCTGTTCCGCGTCCCGGCGTTCCTGTCGCGGCTGATCGACAGCCGTCCCGATCTGCGACCTCTGTTCGACGTCGAAACGTTCCAGGGACGGCTCAATGCGATGAGATGGTGGACCGAGCACGGCAAGCGCGAATATCCGGGGCTCGAATGGCACGTCCAGGACAGCGTCGACGACTTGATGCAGACAGCCGCGCCATCCGGCGCGGCGATCGCCCTGCCCCGTTTCCTCGCGTCGATTCATGCGAGCCGGCCGGATCTGGTGGCTGCCTTCGACGTTGCGACGGCAGACGGCGCACGCGCGCTGGTCGCCTGGTGGCAAGCGTGCGGCAAGAACGAATATCCGCTCCTCCAGCAACTCGACGTGGTGGTGCCCGTCGGCAGCGAGCAGCCCGTCGTCTCGATCAGCGGTGGCTCGCTGCACGCGCTCGCGCGCCCGTTCGGCGTGAATATCGTCGGCTTCCCGCAGGGCGTCCTCGGCCTCGGCGAGGACGCGCGGATGGCCGCGCAAGCAATGCAGCTCGGCGGTTTCGACGTGGCGCTCGTCAACGCGCCGATGAGCGGCCCGGGCAGGATCGACATGTCGATGAACCATTTGCTGCGCGACGATCTCGCGTATCAGGTCAGCCTGTTCTGCCTTCCGCCGCCCGAAATGGTCCGACTTACGCTCGAAGGCGGACGCCGGCTCGTCGAATCGGACACCTACCGAATCGGCGCATGGCCGTGGGAGTTGCCTCACTGGCCGAGCGCGTTCGGCCCGGCGGATGCATTCGTCGACGAGATCTGGGCTCAGAGCCATTTCGTCGAAGCCGCCTATACGCGGCTCGGCTCGCCCCGCGTACGGCATATGCCGATGGCCGTCGTGATCCCTGAGCCCCGCGAGATCAATCGAAAGCGCTTCGGTCTGCCCGAGCATGACTTCCTGTTCTACCTGATGTTCGACGGCAACTCGTGGCTGACACGGAAAAACCCGGTCGCCGGCGTGATGGCATTCAAGCAGGCATTCGCCCGGGAGAAGAGCGGTGTCGGTCTCGTCGTCAAGGCAATGAACGTGCGCGACGACGATCCGACATGGCGGCAGGTCCGCGAGCTGGCCGTCGCGGATGACCGTATCCATATCGTGTCCGAACGACTCGACCGGCAGGACACGATCGACTTCATGGCAAGTTGCGACGCCTATGTTTCGCTGCACCGCAGCGAAGGCTTCGGCCGCGTCATAGCCGAAGCGATGGCGCTGGGCCAGCCGGTCATCGCGACCAATTTCTCCGGCAACGTCGATTTCTGCGACGAGGAAACGTCGCTCCTGGTCGAAGGCGAACTTGTACCGCTGCGTGCCGGCGACTATCTGTTCCATGAAGGGCAATACTGGTGCGATCCCGACATCGGAATCGCGGCCGAACAGATTGCGCGGGCGTTCGGCGACGCAGCGCTGCGCGAACGTATTGCCCGCGCGGGTCGCGCGCGCATCGAACGGGATTATTCGATGGCCGCCGTTGCGCGTGCCTATGAACAGCGCCTGAACGATATCCGGCAGATGGTGGCGAGCCAATGAGACTGCTGATCTGCGCCCCCGACATTTTCGACGGCGACGCCGTTGGCAATCATTGTCTCGGACTGGCCGAGACGGCTGCTCGTGCCGGTTGGAATCCGCGCACGTACGCGCAGTGCTTCGATGCCGCGACACCCCACGTGCATCCCATCGAATCGCTATTTGACGACGTGACGAGCGACGATCTGCTGTTCGTCAGTTATTCGATTTTCGATCCTTACCTCGAACGGTTGCTCGCGCTGCCGTGCCGGAAGATCTGCTATTTCCATGGCGTCACCGATCCCGCCCTCCTGCGTGAATTCGAGCCTGTCACGGCCGGATACTGTGAGCAGGCGCTCGCGCAACTCCCGCAGCTGGCGAAATTCGATACCGTCGTGGCAAATTCTGCCTATGTGGCGCGCGGTCTCGCGGATCACGTCGACGTGTCGGATATCGTCGTCATTCCGCCCGTGTTCACGAACTTGCCGACCTTCCGGTACAACAGGGCCGTACTCCATCCACACACTGGATTCAACATGCTGGTGCTGGGCCGCGTCGTCCCGCACAAGCGCGTCGAAGATGCGATCGAGGTACTCGCGCGGGTAGTCGCCGATGGCGTCGACGCGACGATGACGATCGTCGGCAGCATGCCGAACTACGAATATAGCAAGCTCCTCCTCAAGCGCGCGCGCACGCTCGACGTCTTGGCCCGTGTCGATTTCACGGGCATGGTCGACGACGCCGATCTGCTTTCCAGCTACGACCGTGCGTCGCTCCTGCTGTCGATGAGCCGGCACGAAGGGTTCTGCATCCCCGCGCTCGAGGCTATGTACCGCGGCATACCAGCAGTGGTGCGGGCCGGACACGCCGCGGCCGAAGTGGTAGGTGACGCCGGGCTCGTGATCGGCGAATCCGAAACGGTCGACCAGGTCGCAGGGCGAATCGTCACACTGCGCGCCGACACGGTGAGCTGGGGTGCATTGACGAATCGCGCGCGCGCGCGCGCGGGCGAATTGCTCAAACTGACCGCATCCCGGCACTGGGAACGCGTGCTCGAGCGCGCCTTGCACGGCAAGGAGGCGTCGTGAACGTTTCGCGACATCGCGGCGCCGTCCGTGGCCGCCGGACCGGGTACGTCGATACGGGCGGAACAGAAATGCCGGTCTTTACCAGAAAGGGGCGTCGCACATGAGCGGCATGAAGATACTATTGACCACTTACAGCACGGCGTTTGCAACCAGCGGCGGCGGCGAATCCGAGATGGTCCAGGTGGCGGAAATCCTCAACGCATCCGGCGTGCATGCGGACATCTACGGCATCGGCAGCCGCCCGTTCAGCTTCTACGACAGCATCATGCATTTCTCGGTGCACGCGGATGGCGACGCGATGATCCGCGAAGCGCGGCACCGCGACAAGCCGATCTTCCTGTGGCCGAACGTCTGGTGGAATGAGCGACCGTCGGCATCGGAGCTCGAGCGGATCCCGAACGTTTGCGGCACGGCGACCAAACTGCTGTTCAAGTCCGAGTCGGAACTCCAGAACTTCAGCCGTTACGTGGACGTGCCCGCGGGCAAGGCGGAGATCGTTCCGGCGTGCGTATCGCAGCGCTTCCTGGCCCCCACCGATCGCGATCTCGCCTCGGCGGTGTGCAGCGCAAGCGACTACGCGCTGTGTCTTGGCCTCATCGAGCCGATCAAGAATCAGTTGCAGCTCATCCGCGCGCTCAACGTCCTTGGCATGAACGGCGTGTTTGTCGGCGGTGCCCGCGATGACGCCTATTACGAGCAGTGTGTGCAGGAAGCGCACGCCGGCATCGTGTTCCTGCCGTTCGTGCAGCCATGCAGCGCGCTGCTCCGGTCGATCATCGACAACTGCAGCGTCATGGTCGAAGTCAGCAACGATCCACCTGGGCGCTCCAGCCTCGAAGCGGCGATCATGAAGAAGCCCATGGTGCTGGCGGATGGTCCGTGGCAACGGGAGCACTTCGGCAGCGACGTCGGGTACGCACCGCCGGACTCCGCCGAAGCGTTGGCCGCAGCAATCCGGGCGAGCCTCGACGATCCCGATCGCGACCGCAAGATTTTGGCGACGTACGAACGCACTGTCAGCCGCCACTCGGCAACGACGGTCGGGCAACAACTCGTTGAGCTACTGGAACGAGAGGACATCTGACATGAGCAGTATTCCTCGGCTGCTGGTTGTCCAGCGGATTTCGCTGTCCCATGACAAGCTGATGTCGCGGTCGATCGCCGCGCGTTTCGGCCCGCTGCTGACCTACATGGCCAATGCGGGAATGATCGAATGGGAAGAGATCGTCGAAAGCGACGTCACGATCAGCCAGTTGCGACGTTTCGATGCAGTACTCTTCAACAAGCACACGTCGGCGCGCGCGGTCGACATCATGAAGATGGCGAATGATCTCGGGTTGAAGACGATCTACGACATGGACGACTGGATCATCGACCTGCCGATGTACAGCGTCACGGATCTGAGCGACGACCTGCTCGCCAACATCATGTGGATGGTACGCCACGCGTCCGTCGCAACCGTTTCGAACCGGGTGCTCCAGGAGCGCCTCACGCGCATTCGATCAACCGTCGTCGTGATTCCGAACGGGTTCGACCATCACCTGTTCGAGCAGCACTGCGCACCCTGGCACGAAGCCCGCCCGCCGCGCATCCTGTTCTCGAACACGGACGGCATCAAGCTGGTTCATTTCAAGAAGGGCTTTCTGCGTGTCGTGTCCGAATTCATGGAACGTCATCCGGAGGCCGAACTCGATTTCTGGGGCGACCGGTTCCCGGAAATGTCGCGCATCCCCCGTTTGCGGGCGAACGGCTTCCTGGACAATGTCGCGTACAAGCAAGCGATTCGCGATGCCGGCTATCTGTTCGCGATCGTGCCGCTTGGCGGGCGCGAAGATCCGGATGCGCTGTTCTTCAACAGCTGCAAGTCCTGCATCAAGTACATCGACTACGGTAGCCTCGGCATCCCCGGTATCTATTCGCGCACGCCGGTCTACGAGGATGCGATCACGCATCGCCGGACGGCATTGCTGGTCGACAACAACGTGGACGACTGGCAAGACGCGCTGGAGGAGATGTACCGGGACCCGGCACTGCGAAACGCCCTGCGCGAGGCCGCGCATGAAGATACGCGGGCGCGCTTCGGGCTCGATCGTCCCGCGCAGACATTCATGCAACTGTTGCTCCAGGATGCGTAATTTCCGACCGATGGAATCGAGGTGTGTATGGATCTGTTGATTATTCGTCATGGCCAGTCGAACGCGAACGCGAACGGCCTGCTGATTTCTGACGATCAGGACGAATTGTCCGCACTGGGACGTAGTCAGTCGGAGCGACTGCGCGACACGCTGGCTCAGCTCGACTACGCACCGTCGCGTGTCATCAGCAGCCCCTGGCGCAGGGCGCGGCAAACGGCCGAGACGATCTTCCAGCGTCAATCGATCGAATTCGATGCACGGCTAGCAGAAACACATCCGGGCATCTTCGGTACATGGCTCGAACGCGATTTCAACGCCACTTACCCGGAATTCAACCGCGACATCCGCAATACGTACGAAGGCGGCGAATCTCACTGGGACATGACGGTGCGTGTTCGCTCATGGACAGACGAAACCGTTCGCCCCGCCGCCGCCGCACCCGGTCTGATGGCGGTAGTCGCGCACGGCGGCCCGATCAGCGTGATCCTCCAGCATTTGCTCGGCGTACCGATCGAATCGCATTACCCGACGTTTACCGTGCCCAATGCGTCCTTCACCTACCTGAAGTGGCGTCCGGATCTCGAACGATTCTGCGTCGAGCGCCTGGGACACGTATGAGCGCCGACGTCGCAATCTTCGAGCCCGTTTTCGGCGAAGGCACGCAGCGTGTCGATCCCGCATTCGTGCCGCTGCCGTTCGAGAATGCCCGACCGGAATGGCGCGAACTGCAGATCATCCTCGAGCTCTACCGCAGCGACACCCATCGACGCCACACGCATACGGGATTGTTTTCGCCGAAATTCGGCCTGAAGACCGGGATTCCCGGCGAGCAGTTCCTGCACTTCGTGCACGACAACGCGGCGGCGGACGTCCTGTTCATCAATCCATTCCCGCAGATCGCCTACTGGTCGTACAACGTCTGGATGCAGGGCGAATGCGCTCATCCCGGCATCGTCGACACGGCGCAAGCGCTGCTCGACGCAAGCGGCATCGAGTTGGACGTGCGCAACGTGCCGCGTAACGATCTCCGGTCCCTCGCCTACTGCAATTTCTGGGTCGGCAATCAGGCATTCTGGGATCGATACGTGGGTCGCGTACTGGAGCCGATCGCCGCCTTTCTCGAAAACGAGCCGGAACACCCCGCCGCACAAGACGTGATGCAGGATACGATCCACACCGATCAGGCGCCGTATCTGCCATTTATCGTCGAACGACTATTCAGCACTTACCTGGCCAGCTGTCCTGAACTGGACGTGCGAGCCTATCCGTTCACCCCCGCGCAGATCGAATCGCATTGCATCAACGCGTTCGAGCGCTTGCTGTTCGAGCGCATGCGCGACGACGTGGACGCAGCCGACCGCGGCCCCGTCTTTCCGCCCGAACTGGTCGGACGCATGGATTTGGTATGCAGCCTGTGGCAACAGCATTTCTTCGACTTCTACAGCGTCCACCCGCATCCCCATACCGGCCGCCCACTGGCTCCGTCGTGACAGGCACGCGGCCGCGGACCAATGTCGAGCCATTGCCGCGCGTTCCGGCAAACCGGCGGGCGTTTCATGCACGGTTCGTCATGACCGCATTGACCCCGCGCCGCGTATGTCGGAACATATTGGAACGATGTAATATCCTCGCTTACGGTTGAATAATGAAAGTGAGGAGACAATGTCGCAAACGCCTTTCATCAATCCGCTTCCGGGCGTGCCGGATGTGGAGTCCCCATTTTTCGACGAAATATTCGCAACCAAGAATGCGACCGACGAGGTCATGCGAGTGGCCCGGGATTTGCGCGAAAAGGGCTATGCCATCATCGATTTCCCGGATCCGCACTTCAATGAACGGGCCAACCGGATAAAGGCCAGGTTTTCCGCGCAGTTCGACTTCGATCACTGGCGCAACGAACTGTGGAAAATCAATGAAGGGCTTCGCATTCAGGATGCGTGGCAAACCGACGACGATGTCCGCGCCATTGCATCGAACCCGGCCATCCTCGACCTGCTCGGCCAGTTGTACGGACGCCGCGCGATACCGTTTCAAACGTTGAATTTCCCGGTCGGGACACAGCAGCCGATTCACAGCGACAGCATTCACTTCTCCTGCGTCCCCGAGCGATTCATGTGCGGTGTATGGGTGGCGATGGAAGATATCGACGGCACCAACGGTGCGCTGGAATATTATCCGGGCAGCCATTCGCTGCCGATCTATGTCAACGAGCATCTGGGTGTGTGCTCCGCCACCCAGCACAAACGAACCGGCCACTACGGACAGTATCTGGATCTCTGGAAGCAGCTGATCAAAAAGGCGGGCATCGAGGCGGATACCTTCCACGCACGGAAAGGGCAGGCCCTGATATGGGCGGCCAACCTGTTGCACGGCGGATCCAAGCAGACCGATCCGGCAAGGACCCGCTGGAGCCAGGTGACACATTATTATTTTGAGAATTGCGTTTATTTCACGCCGGTCATTTCGGACCCCGCATTCGGCAAGACTCACTATCGCCAGATCAAAGACGTCACCACCGGGAACGTCCAGCCCAATATCTATTCCGGGCAGGAGGTCGACAGCGAAGTCATCGAACGCAGCATGTCGAACACGTTCGACAAGTACTTCAACCGCGTTCCGGACGATTTCGATCCCGCTAGGTATCTGGCGCTGAACCCGGACGTTGCCGACGCCGGTGTCGATCCGGTCGGGCACTACCTCGAGTATGGCCGGCGCGAGGGGCGTCGCTGGGTCTGAACGCGCGGTGCAGCATGCCTGCCGGCTCGGCCGGCATGACTGGCGGCCCCGATCTCAGGCAGACGAGACGGTCCGCCCCGTGTGCGGGTGCTGATTCGCCGCAAAGTGTTCGCGTGCGTATCGTACGTACAGCCGACACGCGAGATCCTGCATCGCGATCAGGTCGCGAGGGAATTGCCCGGACGCATCGGCGGCATCGACGATCGGCCTCATTCCGTCGACGAGTTCACGCTCGTAGTCGGTCAAGCAGTAGGGCAACACGTCGTCGAACTGATACGCCGCGACCTTCAATTCCGGGCACAGCGACAGGAAGGTACTGAACAGGCGCTCGACGATGAACGGCAGGAACGGCGCGGCATCGCTGTGCCATGTGTCGCCCATTACGGCGCGCGCGGCCTCGTCGTCCGAATTCCGTTCGAGGAACGTCGCGAGCGGGTCCAGCACACCGCCAACGTACGCGTCCCAGAACCGCTCGGTGCCGACCCAGAAATTCGAATAGCACAACACCTGATGACCGTGGCGTGGCACCGCGTGCAGATCCCACTTCAGGCCGACCGCGTCGACGAGTGCCTGCGAGCGCGCGGTAAGGCCGGGGTGGTTGATTTCCCCCTGCATCCACACGTTGTACGAGTAGTACGGGATTTGCGGAAACGGATTAATCAGACAAACGTCGACGTCGCCATGACGATCGACGAACGTCAGAAACCGGCTTGCGTCGACGCGAGTCTTCAAACCGAACTTCGGCGAGAAAATGCCGACCTTCCCTTTTCGTCGATGATCGCCGCGCCGCCAGAAATCGACGAGGATGCGAAACTCCCGCCAAGCGGCATGCGAGTTGTCCGCGAGCCTCAGTTCATGGAACGCCGGCTCGGACAGGACTTGCCCTTGCTCGTACAGCGGCTCATAAATCATCACCATCATCGCTCCATCAGCGTTGCAGTGCCTGTCCAGTCCCCCGGCCGGCAAAAAGAACCGGCTCGAACCCACCCGCGCGTCACGATGCAACGCTTCGATACAGCGAGCGATAGGCGTCGCCGAGCGCCGGCCCCGAGAACATCGCCTCGTACCGCGCGCGCGCGGCTTGCCCCATGCGCCCGGCCAGCGCATCGTCGGCAAGCAGTGCCTGCATCGCCTTGGCCAGCGCGTCCGGCTGCTCCGGTGGAACGACCAGTCCGGTCACGCCGTGCTCGTTGACGTACGACGTTCCCGATCCGATCTCGCAGCAGATCATCGGCTTGCCGAACATCTCCGCTTCGACGAGCACCATCCCGAACGCCTCGGAACGCAGATGGGACGGCAGCACCATCGCCCGGCAAGCCCTCAGCAGTGCGACCTTCTCGTCGTGCGTGACCTGCCCCGCAAACACGACGTTGCGCGCCCCCAGCCGCTGCGCGAGCGCGGCCAGATTCTCGCGCTCAGGGCCGGATCCGGCGATCACGATACGCGCACCGGTGCGCGACGCAGCTTCGACCAGCGTATGCAGCCCCTTGTAGTAGCGGAGCACGCCGAGCGCAAGAAAGAACGGCTCGTCATGCAGCCCGAGCCGCCGGATTATCGCGTCGCCGTCGGCCGACGCCGGCACATCGCGATAGTCCGCAATGCCGAGCGGAATGGTGTGGAGCCGTTCCGGGCGCACGCAAGAGTTGAGGATCGGGCTCGTCGCGGCGTAAGCCGGCGACGTCGCGACGACTGCGTCCATGCTGCCCAGCATCCAGCGCATCAACGGCCCGTACACGGCGCCAAGCCATTTTTGCCGGACGATGTCCGAGTGGTAGGTCATCACGGCAGGTCGGCGTGCGCGGCCGAGCAGATGAAGCAGATCCGCATACGGCCACGGAAAGTGAAAATGCAGTACATCGGCCCACTCGGCCATCTCGCGAAACAGCAAGAGCGCACCGGGGCCGCCGAGGTCGCACGATGCAGGTGCCGCCCATGAGCGCGCGCGCACGACATCGCCTTCGTCGAATTCGACGCGCATAGGCTCGGGGGTCGGCGACAGCGTGAAAATCCGCGCATCGACACCGCACGTGCGCGTCGCGCGCGCGATCTGGCGAATCGCTTCCTGCAGGCCGCCAGGCGGATCGGGGAAGTAGGTGCGGTAGACGTGCACGACTTTCATGCAGCACCTCCACTGCGCGCCTGCGCGCCATCGTGCCGGAACGTGATCGCCAGCATCTTGTCGAGCCGCCGCTCCCATGTGTTGTCACCGACCGCCTCGCGCGCCTCGCCCGGCGTAAGCCGGCCACGCGCGAGTTGCGCGTCGAGCGCTGCGACGAACGACGCGGCATCCCCACCGGTGAGAAGGCCTACGCGCGGCACCTTCGCAAAATCGAGCGGTGTCGACACGACCGGCAATCCGGCCGCGAGATATTCATAGAACTTCATCGGAAACATCGACCGCGTGTAATCGTTCAGCAGCGTCGGCAGCACCCCGACCTGCATGCCGCGCAAGTACGCCGGCAACGCATCGTAGCTACGATAGCCGAGCCGGTGCACGTTCGGCAGCGCGGCGACGCGCGCCACCAGATCGCTACGCTGCCCTTCGCGTTCCTCGCCGATCAGTACCCAGTGCCAGTCAGGCCGCATGCGGGCCGCATCGTGCAGCAACGCGAAGTCGACCTTGAAGTCAGACAGCACGCCGTGATAGACGATGCGCGGTGACGGAATCGCAGCAAGCTCGGCCGGCAGCGGCCCATCGTCCTGCAATGCGGCACCGAAGTGGCTTGCATCGACGACATTGCCAAAGAAATGCGTGTTCGCGTTGTACGGCCGACATTTGTCGAGCAGCGCCGTCGCGGTCGTAAACACCGCGTCGCACCCGGCAAGCAGCTCACGTTGCGCCGATTCGAATGCGTCGACATCGACACCCGGAATCGCACCGATGTCGTCGACGCAGTGATAGACGAGCGGCCCGTGCGGGAGTCGCGAAATCGCATCGAGCATGTACGGATGGTAGGTCCAGACGACCGGCGCGACGAAGCGGCGGCCGCGTGCGAAACGCGTGACGGTCCAGCGCAGCAGTGTCTGGTTCAGCGCACGCACGAGCGGCCAGTGATGTTTGGCGGGCACCATCAACGGCGACAGCACCCACACGTTCGGTGCGCGGCGCGGCGGTCCGAGCACGAGCGACTGCACGCCCCGCCAGAGCCGCCGCCACAAGCGGGCCCAGTCACGGCCGCTGCCGACCTTCGGCGCACGAAAGCCTACGCTTTCGACGTACAACACGCGCCACCCCCGGCTCGCCAGTATGCTCGCCGTGTGCTGCTTGTTGGTCCAGTACGGTTCGTCCCAGTCGGCAGTCGAGAACAGTACGCAGTCGGCGACAACGTCATGCGCGCGATCAGTCACCGAACGCCTCGAATGGCCGGCCGAGCAGACTGTCGACGATGCGGCGCGATGCGAAGCCGTCGCCATACGGATTCGGGCGATCGCGCAGCGCGTCGCGTCGGGAACGGTCGTCGAGCCAGCCGACCACCGCCTGTTCGATACGCTCGGGCGCCTGCCCGGCAAGCGTCGCATAGCCGGCGTCGACACCTTCCCTGCGCTCGGTATGGTTGCGCATGACGACGACCGGCACGCCGAAGGTCGGTGCCTCCTCCTGAATGCCGCCGGAATCGCTAACGACGAGCGCACTGCGGCTGATCAGGTAAAGGCTCGTGGGATAGTCGACGGGCTCAATCAGCGACAGGTTCGGAATGCCGGCCAGCTCGCGCATCACCGGTTCTCGCACGGCCGGATTCAGATGCACTGGGAAAACCCAGCGGTAGTCGGCATAGCGCGCGCACAGATCCCGCAGTACGCGGCAGATGCTGTCGAGCACGTCACCGAAGTTCTCGCGCCGGTGACACGTGACGAGAATATGCTGCTGCTCGGCGCCGTGCCACGGCGGCAACGGATCCGCCGGCAACGCGCTCGACCAGTCGGCGCGCACGCGCGCGATCGCATCAACCACGGTGTTCCCGGCAACGACGATCGATTCGGCCGGCACGCCTTCATCGAGCAGATGCTGGCGAGCGAGCGACGTCGGCGCGAAATGGCGCGACGCGATTCGTCCGATCAGGGCGCGGTTCGCCTCCTCCGGGAACGGGCTCGTCAGATCGCGCGTGCGCAAGCCGGCTTCCACGTGGCCGACGCGCACGCCGCGATGAAAGGCCGCGAGCGCCGCACACATCGCGGTCGTCGTATCGCCCTGCACCACCACCCAGTCGGGCCGCGCACTTGCAATCGCCTCGTCGAGCTGGGCCAGCAGCCGCGCCGCGAGAGCGTTCAGCGACTGCCCGGGCTGCATCACGTCGAGGTTGATGTCAGGCACGATATCAAACGCGCCCAACGCCTGCGTGAGCATCTCGCGATGTTGCCCCGTCGCGCACACGATCGTCTGCGTGTCAGCGCGCAGTGCCTCGATGAGCGGCGCAAGCTTGATGACCTCGGGACGCGTCCCGACGACAACCATGACTTTCATTGGAACAGCACTCCGCTTTCTATGGCCCGCCGCTCGCCGCGATATTCCGCGACGACCACATGTGGCGTCGAGCACCAATCCGGCAACTCGGCCCGGAATTTGCCGCGCGCACCCGTCACCCGAACGGATGCCTTGAAGCGCAGGAAATCGAGCGCGGCCGCTTCGTGCAGAAACAGCGGACTGGCCGCTTTCGTCCGGATGTGCGCGACGAACCGTTCGTGCGCGTCGATCCGGGTCGCCTCGTCGGGCCAGCCGTATCGATAACGCGGCGAGAACGGATGATCGAGATAGCCGAACAGCGTGCGTGTTGCGTAAGCGAGATCGAAAGCCTGCTTGAACACCGCGAGCGGATCGCCGCAGCCCAGCATGCATTCGCCGTGCAGCATGCACTGCTGACTATGACCGACGAATCCCTCCGGCAGGCCCGTCAGCATGCCGCCGCGTGCCAGCATGAACTCGGGGTCGTTGCGAATAATCCCGCCGACACAACCGTCATAGCCCGCATCCGCCAGCGCGCGCAACGCGTACGGCGGCGATTGGTGAAACGGCGACACTGCGTATCGGACCCGCAGCCCCGTCGCGCGCTCGATCATCGCCGCGGAATGGCCGCCTTCGGCGAGCGCTCGCTCGTAGCTGCCCCCCCAGTTCGGCGCATGCGTCGCCGTATGCGACAGCACGGCGCCACCGTTGGCGAGCAGTTCGCGCAGGATTCCATGATGTGCGGGATCGTCGAGATTGCTGGTGTTCACCGCAAGCGAAAACGGAACCCCGAGGCGGCGATAGGCGTCCCATAATGGGCGCGCCGATTCGACGTCCTCGTCGCAGTCGAGCCGCGACGTGATCACCGCGTCGCAGCCTGCGGGAATCTCGCTCAATACCGGGCAGCACGGCAGTGCATCGTGCCGATGGTCCGCCACGAATGTCTCGATGAGCCGCCATTCAAACGAATCGAGCGGGCCGACTGCGCGGTTGAACCACAACACGCTCGCATCGCCGAACTCCGTCAGCGAGGCATACGTCCCGACTCTCTCGCCGTCCACAGTCAGCGCGGCAAGCTCCGTGTCGGCGGGCGCATCGACCGGCTGCTTAAGCGCCCAGATGGATCCGTCGCCGCGAATCGCGCCGTACCCTAGGTTGTTCCATTCGTCGGTGAAATCGAAGCGCTCCAGCGGGCGCCGCCATGCGTCGCCGCCAAGCACCTGTGCACGAGCACCGTAGTGAACCGCGGCCCGGCTTTCACGCGCTTCGTGCGAAGGCGCGGGCTCGCAGCGGCTCGCCGCGGGCCAGCCTGCGGGCCACGTACCGTCACGGTGCCCCAGATGAGCGGCGAAGGCGGACGGCAGCCGGCCGAATACGATGAGCTTGCGCGGCCCCGCATGCAGCCATTCGAGCAGTGCGGCGCCCCAGATATCGGGCAAGTCGACCGCAACGGCAATGTCCACCGCGCCGTCGCGCAACGCGTTGCGCGATACCGCCTGCGCCTGCGTGACGCTGACCGAGCGTCGCAGCGCGGCAAGAACGTGGCGCCCGGCTTCGGATGATGCGTCTGTAAAGAGCACGCCGATCATGCGGTCACCACGTGCCGAAACTTGGCGCGATGGCCGACCCGCACGAAATCGTCATGGCCGACGTACGCGATCGTGAAAGCATCCTGCCAGTAATGGCGCAGCTTGTTCGTCGTTTCTTCCGCGTTCGCCCACGGCTCGAGGACGATACGCAACGTCGGCGGTGTCGTGCGCAGGTCGATCTGAAACTCCTGGATCCCGCCGACGCGATGATCGAGCATGTCCTGGATATGATGGGTTGGATGTGCAACGCCGTTGATCGGGACGACATCGTGGATCCGCCCGACGATGTCGGTCAGGAAGAACCGGTCGCCCTTCTCCTCTACCCGCGCGAGGTCGCCAGTCGCATAACGGATCAACGGCATCAGCCGATTGCGAAAGCCGGTCAGTACCAGCTCATGGGTGCCGTCCACGCCCCTGCTTTCGGGCCAGCCCTCCGATTCGAGCACCTGAAACCCGCCTTCGTGCCCGTCGAGCTCGTACGCCATCACGCCAAGTTCGGCAAGACCGTAGCGATCGACGACCCGGCACCGCAACGCCGACGCGATCATTGCGCGAGCATGCGGTTCGAGCAGTTCGCCGCTCGACTCGAACACCTTGAAAGCGTTGCCGCCGCCGTACTTGCGCCGGATGTAGCACGCGAGCGCATACATCGTCGACGGATGCGAATGGGCAAGATAAGGCCGCCGGCGTTTCAGCGTCCGCCACATCTCCTCGAGCCCGTCGTCGTCGATTCGATCGAAGAAAATGTTGCTCCGGTTCATCGCGAAGCACTTGAAATCCTCGCGCGACGGCCATTCCGGAACTGACTGCTCCGGGAAGCGGCACGCGAAATGCAGCTCGCTGCGATGACGCAGCTTGCCGATCCGCTCGCGTGCATAGAACGTGACGGCAGACGAATAGTCGGCTGCCTCCTGGTCGTAATAGATCGTGCACGACAAGCCGGTCGAGCCGCCCGTCTTGCAGGCGTGGTGGCGAATCTGCTCGAGCGGCTTCGACAAAAGCCGTGCGCCCTGCTCGCGAATGATGTCCTTCGTCAGATACGGCAACGCTTCGAGGTAACGCGGATCGCGCCGCACCTTTTCCGCATCGAATTGCCGCTCCGCGAACAGGTCGCGATAGTACGGCACGTGCGTGCCGGCGAACTGTAGGATATCGACGAGTCGATCAAGCGCGATCCGGCGCCGCTCGGCGGCAGGCAAACGGTAATGCCTGCGCAGCGCGTCGATTTTCGGCCGCACGATGCGCTGCTCGCGGCTTTCCGCAATCGGGTAAGCAATATAGCCTGCCGCGAGGCCCTTGAGCGTACGCAAGGGCTGGTGCACGAACAGGCTTTCGGAATACCGGAGGAATGGATGATCTGCTTTCATCGGTTTTAATCGTATTGGCCTGGCATCATCGCAGTGGCGTCGCACATCGCGCCGTGCGCCGGTTGCATCGAGGCCGCTATCGGGAGATACCGACGGCCGACGAACGTCATTGCGGAACGTGCTTCGGACGATCGTCCGGCACCAGATCCGCCACGGGCAAGCCCTCGAGCACCGTGTCGCCGGTCGGCTCGGGGCGAATCACCGGCTCGTCGGCGACCATCTGTCCGTGCTCCATCGAAATCTTGCGAGTACACACGCGCGCGACGAGTTCCGGATCGTGCGACGCCAGCACAAGGATCGACGCCTGGCCGACAAGACTTTCGAGCCGCTGCGCGGCCTTCCGGCTGAATTCGGCATCGCCGACGCTCAGCCATTCGTCCATGATCAGGATGTCCGCCTCGATGCTCGTCGAAATCGCGAACGCGAGACGCAGCATCATCCCGCTCGAGTACGTGCGGACGGGCAGGTTCAGATAATCGCCAAGCTCGCTGAAATCGGCAATCTCATCGATCTTGCCGCGAATCCGCTCCGGCTTCAGGCCGTCGAGGATGCCGCGCAGATAGATGTTCTCGAAGCCGGTGGCATCGGGGTCCAGCCCCATCGAGACGTCGAGCAACGAGGCGATCTTGCCCTGGACCTTGAGTTCACCACGCACGGGCGCATAGACGCCCGACAGCGTGCGCAGCAGCGTCGTCTTGCCGGAACCGTTGTGACCGACAAGCCCGATGCGCTCGCCGTGCTCGAACTTGAAGTTCAGATTGGACAGCGCCTGCACGATCGCGTGGCGCCCGCTGTCCTGGCCGATGCGCCCGCCGGTGGTCAGGTTCAGGACGGTCTTCTTGAGCGACCGGTGCGAATTCTCGTAGATCGGAAATTCGACCGAAATGTCGCGCGCGGTAATCGAGGAACTCACGGTATCAAAGCCAGTAAGGGACACGGTTGCGGAAACGCTTCATCAGGAAATGCGCGAACGCAAAACCGAACACCAGCAGGCCGACGGACCAGGCCCATGACTCCCAATGCGTCGGTCGGCCGGTCAACGGCGCGCGCACGGTCTCGATCAGGTGATAAAGCGGGTTGTATTCGGCGACCCATGCGCGGTCCTTCAGGATTTCCGGCGACCACATCACGGGCGTGAAAAAGAACACGACCTGGATCAGGTTCGTGATGATCGGCGGAATATCGCGAAAGCGCGCGCAGAGAATGCCGAGCGCGGCCGACAGCCACACGCCATGCAGGAACAGGATCACCAGCGCGAACGGCACCAGCAGGAACTCCCAGGTCGGCCAGTGCCCAAAGGCCAGCAGCAACACGACGACGACAGGCAGGCTGTGCAACAGGATCACGAAATTGCGCCACGCGATCCGGCACACATGAACGGTCAGCGGCAGGCGGATCTGCTTGATCAGATAGGCCGCGCCGATGAATGCGAGACACCCTTCGTTCGCGACTGCCGCGAGATACGCCCAGACGACGAGCCCGACCGCGAGGTACGGCAAGTAGTCGGCAATCTCCTGATGCAGGAGCGTCGAGTACAGCGCGCCGAGCACGCCCACCATGATGATCGTGCTGAGCGTAAACCAGAACGGGCCGAGAATGGAACGGCGATAGCGTTGGCGGATATCGTGCCAACCGAGCGTGCCCCATACACGCGTCGCACGCATCCCGACCATCAGGTCGTTCTCGCCAGTGTGATTACCGAGATCATCGGTATCGTTCAAGAAAGTCGTTTCCACGTTTTAAGTACGTCCGTAATTGTCCTCGAAGCGAACGATATCGTCTTCGCCGAGGTATTCGCCGCTCTGCACTTCGATCATCACGAGATCGACGATGCCGGGATTCTCCAGCCGATGTTTGTGACCCGCGGGAATATAGGTCGATTCGTCGATGGCGACCAGGAACTCCCGATCGCCATTGACCACCTTGGCCATTCCGCTCACGACCACCCAGTGCTCGCTGCGATGATGATGCATCTGCAGGCTCAGGCTCGCCCCCGGCTTGACGACGATCCGCTTGATCTTGAAGCGCGGGCCTTCCTCGAGCACGGTATAGGTGCCCCACGGACGATGCACCGTGCGATGCACCTTGTATGCCTCGTGGCCGCGCGCCTTGAGTTCCGCGTAGACATGCTTGACGTCCTGCGCGCGGTCGCGATCGGCCACGAGCAATGCGTCCGGCGTATCGATCACGAGCAGGTTGCGTACACCCACGGCGCCGATCAACCGGCTATCGCTGTGCACGAACGTATTGTCGACGTCGACGAGCAGCGCCTCCCCTTCGATCCGGTTGCCGCGTTCGTCCGCCTCCGACAACTCGCTCAGCGACGCCCACGATCCGACATCACTCCAGCCGATGTCGCACGGCACGACGGCAGCGTGGCGGCACTTCTCCATCACCGCGTAATCCACGGAGATATCCGGCACCGCGCCGAAACTGTCCGGATCAAGGCGAATCTGCACGCCGTGTGGGCTGGCCGACGACGGCGACTGTTCGAGGCTCGCCCTCACCTGCTCGAGCACGTCGGGACAATGCTGTGCCATTTCCTTCAGCATGGTGCCCGCGGTGAAGCAAAACATCCCCGAATTCCACAGGAACCGGCCGGATTCCAGATAGGCCCGCGCGTCGTCGACCTTCGGCTTCTCAACGAATCGCACGACGCTCTCGCCATTCGTCTCGATGTAGCCGTAAGCGGTCTCGGGCGCATCCGGATGCACGCCGAACGTCACGATCTTGCCCTGCAGCGCAAGCGCCTGCGCACGCCGGACGGCATCCGCAAACGCGTCGAATTGCGTGATCACGTGATCGGCGGCCAGCACCAGCATCACGGTTTGCTCACCATGCGCGCTCGCGACGTGCAGCGCCGCCGCCGCGACCGCGGGTGCGGTGTTGCGTCCGAACGGTTCGAGGATGAACGACATCGCCAACTGTCGCTGGTTGACTTCGCGAAACTCGTCTTCGGACTTGAAGAACAGCTCGCGATTGGTCACGGTCAGGATTTCGTCGACGCCGTCCAGCGCCGCGGCGCGCAGGAATGCCTTCTGAAGCAGGCTCTCGCCGTCGGACAGCCGAATGAACGGCTTCGGATGGGCTTCCCGGGAAACGGGCCAGAGCCTCGACCCGGCACCGCCGCACATGATTACCGGTAGCAAACGCACATGTTCCTCACTTGCGCCAACATCGTCCGTACGACCCGCCGCCGGTGAGGCCGAGGCGGCCTCGCGATCGTGGCGTTCCAGATTCATGCAGCGCCACCCGGAGTCGTCAGCATGCCACCCGCCAGACACAACCGCAACGCTTCGCGCCAGTCCGGCGCGGCGACCCCAAATACTTCGTACAGCTTGTCGTTCGACATGCGGGAGTTCGTGGGCCGCTTTGCCGGTGTCGGATAATCGCTCGCCGGAATCGGCAGCACGCGCGGCGTATTCGGCTGGCCGACCAATTCGAAGATCGCCGACGCGAAACCATGCCAGGAGGTCGAGCCCGCGGCATTCAGATGATAGACGCCGGCGCGCTTCGCCCACCACTCAGCCGGATCGGCTGCGCCGCGCGATTGGGCGACGGCGTGGGCGGTCAGCGTGGCGATGGTGTTGCTCCAGGTCGGCGCGCCGATCTGGTCCGACACCACTTTCAGTTCGTCCCGATCCCGGCCGAGACGCAACATCGTCAGCAGGAAGTTGCGCCCGCGTGCGCCATATACCCAGCTCGTACGAAAGATCAGATGCGCGGCGCCCGAAGCGGCAATCGCCGCCTCGCCTGCCAGCTTCGATTCTCCGTACACGTTTTGCGGACACGTCGGATCGGTTTCCACATATTCACCGTTCTTCGTGCCGTCGAACACGTAGTCGGTCGAATAGTGAATCAGCGGCGCACCCAATTTCCCGGCCTCCTCGGCGAGTACGCCGGGAGCGACACCGTTGATCGCCATCGCGAGGTCGCGCTCCTGCTCGGCCTTGTCGACTGCGGTGTAGGCAGCCGGATTGACGATCAGCGTTGGCCGGATCTCGCGCACGACCGAGCGGATACGATCCGGATTCGACAGATCGAGCGCGCCGCGATCGAGCGCGACGACCGTGCCGAGCCCTTGCAGCGTGCGTGCGAGTTCGAACCCGACCTGGCCATTGACGCCAGTCACCAGAATGCGATGTGCGCTACGGTTCAAGCTCATGTCGCCCCCTGCATTCACGCGTAGACTTCGGCTTCGCTCAGACGCTTGCCCGCCGCATCCTTCGCCGCCAGCAGCGGTTCGAAATCGATCGGCCACTCGATCCCGATCTCCGGGTCATTCCACACGATGCTACGCTCGTGTTCCGGAAACCAGTAGTCGGTCGTCTTGTAGAGGAACTGCGCGGCCTCCGACAGTACGACGAAACCATGCGCGAAACCGGGCGGCACCCACAGCTGCCGGTGGTTGTCGTTCGACAGCACCACACCGACCCACTTGCCGAAGTTCGGCGAATTCTTGCGAATGTCGACGGCGACGTCAAACACCTCGCCTTCGACCACGCGGACGAGCTTGCCCTGCGCGTGCTGGATCTGGTAATGCAGCCCGCGCAGCACGCCCTTCGACGAGCGCGAATGGTTGTCCTGCACGAATTCGACACCGGGTGCGACCTGCTCGGCGAACTCCTTCCCGTTGAAGCTTTCGTAGAAGAACCCGCGCGCGTCGCCGAACACCTTCGGCTCGATGATCTTGACTTCCGGCAGCGCCGTTGCCGTTACTTGGATGGCCATGCGACTTGATCCGTGAGAATGTTCTTGAGGTACTGCCCGTACGCGTTCTTCGCAAGCGGCTGTGCGAGCTTCAGCACTTGCTCCGCGTCGATCCAGTCGCGGCGATACGCAATCTCTTCCGGGCACGCGACCACGAGACCCTGCCGCTTCTGCAGTGTCGCGATGAAACTGGCCGCTTCGATCAGCGAATCGTGCGTGCCGGTGTCGAGCCACGCGTACCCGCGCCCCATGATTTCGACATTGAGCGAACCATCTTTGAGATAACGCGAATTGACATCGGTGATCTCGAGTTCGCCGCGCGGCGACGGCTTGATGTCGGCCGCGATGTCGCATACGCGGTTGTCATAGAAGTACAGGCCCGTCACCGCGTAGTTCGAACGCGGCTTCGCCGGCTTCTCCTCGATCGACAGCGCGCGGAACGACTTGTCGAATTCGACGACGCCGTAACGCTCCGGATCGTGCACGTGATACGCGAACACGGTCGCGCCCGTTTCCTGCGCATGCGCACGCTCGAGCTGCTTCGCAAGGTCGTGACCGTAGAAAATGTTGTCGCCAAGGATCAGCGCCGACGGATCGTTGCCGACAAACTCCTTGCCGATGATGAACGCCTGCGCGAGACCATCGGGCGACGGTTGCACCGCGTACTGGATGTTCATCCCCCACTGGCTGCCGTCGCCGAGCATCGACTCGAAACGCGGTGTGTCCTGCGGGGTCGAGATGATCAACACGTCGCGGATGCCCGCGACCATCAACGTCGACAGCGGGTAGTAGATCATCGGCTTGTCGTACACCGGCAGAAGCTGCTTCGAGACGACATGCGTAATCGGATACAGCCGGGTGCCGGAACCGCCGGCGAGAATGATGCCTTTACGTGCCATCGCTTCTCTCCTCAAGTACGTTTCGCGTAGTTCGTCTCGACCCACTTGCGGTATTCGCCCGATGCAACCTCGTCGACCCAGACCTGGTTGTCGAGATACCAGTCGACTGTCTTCGCCAGGCCGGTCTCAAACGTTTCTGCAGGCTTCCAGCCGAGTTCGCGTTCGAGCTTGCGTGCATCGATCGCGTAGCGGCGATCGTGACCGGGACGGTCCGTCACGTAGGTGATCTGGTCACGATAGGAGCCGGCCGCCTTTGGGCGCGCCTTGTCGAGCAGGTCGCAAAGCGTATGCACGACTTCGAGGTTCTTCTTCTCGTTCCAGCCGCCGACGTTGTACGTCTCGCCCGGCACGCCGCGCGCGAGCACTTCGCGGATCGCGCTGCAGTGGTCGCCGACGTACAGCCAGTCGCGCACATTCTGGCCATCGCCGTACACCGGCAGCGGCTTGCCCGCGAGCGCATTCGCGATCATCAGCGGGATCAGCTTTTCCGGGAACTGGAACGGGCCGTAGTTGTTCGAACAGTTCGTCGTCAACACCGGCAGGCCGTACGTATGGTGGTACGCACGCACCAGATGGTCGGAACCCGCCTTCGTCGCGGAATACGGGCTGTTCGGCGCGTACGGCGTCGTCTCCGAAAACTGCGGGTCGGTGGCCGACAGCGAACCGAACACCTCGTCGGTCGACACGTGCAGGAAGCGGAACGCAGCCTTGTCGGCATCGTTCAGGCCGTTCCAGTACTGACGGGTGGCCTCGAGCAGCGTGAACGTGCCGACGACGTTGGTCTGCACGAAGTCCGCGGGACCGTGGATCGAGCGATCGACGTGGCTTTCTGCGGCGAAGTGCAGCACCGCGCGGGGCTTGTGTTCGGCCAGGAGTGCGTCGAGTGCGTCACGGTCACAGATGTCGACGCGCGCAAACACGTGCTTCGGGTTTCCGTCCAGCGACTGCAGCGTGCGCAGATTCCCCGCGTACGTCAGCTTGTCAACGTTGAGCACGGCTTCGTCGGATGCGCGCAGCCAGTCGAGTACAAAATTGGCACCAATAAAACCCGCGCCGCCCGTAACCAGGATCATGAGGCTCCCTCAAATAACGTGCGGCAGACGCCATCAGGCGCCTGCCACATCAGATTCGCAAATGCTAGTAGCTTGTGATTGCCACGTTAGACCGGGAATTTTAACCGGTCGACATGGCATCCAAAGTCATGAAATGCTAATTTTGTTGGGGAAAGCGACAATTATAGGTAGCCGCCCCCTGCAAAAGCCATGCCGCTAACAACTTGATACAGCGGCTCGAACCCTTTCGGAACGTGAAATTCCTTGCCATATCGATCGGCCATTGAGGAATAAATTTTGCGCAAAGCCGCGTTAAATGGATGATTTTCCGCGTTCTACCGTTGCTCGCAAAACCCGCTGCCCCATGACCCTCATGCTCCCGCCCCCCATCGCCATCGGCGACATCCAAGGCTGTCACTCCGCTTTCCAGGCGCTGTACGAAAAGCTCTCGCCCCCCGCCGACATGCCGCTCTGGATCGCCGGCGACGTCGTCAACCGCGGCCCCGGCTCGCTCGCCGCCCTGCGCGCCGTTGTCGACCTCGGCCCGCGCGCGACCGTCGTGCTCGGCAATCACGACCTCCACCTGCTCGCGGTTTCCGCCGGGCTGCGTACCGAGCGCCCGGGCGACACCATCGGCGAGATCCTCGATGCGCCCGACGCCGACGCGCTGCTCGACTGGGTCCGCCACCGCCCGTTCGTGCATGCGGAGCACGGAATGCTGCTCGTGCACGCGGGCGTGCTGCCGCAATGGGACGCCACGCTCGTGCTCGAGCTCGCGGACGAACTCCAGCGCGCGCTCCGTGCCCCCGACTGGCGCGACACACTGCAAGGCCTGTACGGCAACGAGCCGAATCAATGGAGTCCGAACCTGAAAAAACGCGACCGGATGCGCGTCGCGTTCAACGCGTTCACGCGCCTGCGCTTCTGCACGCCCGACGGCGCGATGGAGTTCAAGGCGAACGGCGGCCCCGACAGCGCGCCGCCCGGCTACCTGCCGTGGTTCGACGTGCCCGGGCGCCGCACCGAGGACGTGACGGTCGTGTTCGGGCACTGGGCCGCGCTCGGCCTGATGCTGCGCGACAACGTCGTCGCGCTCGATTCGGGATGCGTATGGGGAAACCAGTTGTCGGCCGTGCGGCTCACGGCCGATCCGGCGCAGCGCACGGTCACGCAGGTGCAGTGCGAAGCGTGCCGCTCGCCGGGCGGCGAGTGACGGCACGCTGATTGGCCGGCCCCGGCCGGGCGGCGCGTCAGCCCTCGCGCCCCGGCACGGGCGCGTCGGTCGTCGCCTCGCCCGCCGCACCGGCACCGAGCTCGGTCGCCGGATACGCATGCTTCTGCAATTCGGCGAGCGATTCGGCCGTCGGCTTGCCGACCTTCTCCTGCAGCGTCGCCAGTGCAGCGGCGATCGCGTCGCGCGCCGCTGCGGACGTCGCGCGCCGGTCGCCACCCGGCGCGATCGGTTCGCACACGTACAGATGCGCGACGAGCGGGCCACCGCGCAGCACCATGTCGAGCGACTTGCCGAGCGACAGGTCGCCCGTGTAGGCCGGCGCGACCGACTGTCGCCCGCTCGCGTCCTCGTACATCAGGCAGATCGGCTGCACCGCGCAGCCGGCCGAGACCGCGGCCTGGAACAGGTTCGCATGGAACGGCAGCAGTTCCTGGCCATCGGACGTCGTCCCTTCCGGAAACACGCACATCAGCCCGCCGGTGCGCAGGCGCTCGGCCATCTCGTGCATGATCCGCATCGCCTCGGTGCGCTTCTCGCGCTGCAGGAACACGGTGTCGAGCTTCTCGGCGAGCCAGCCGACGACCGGCCATTGCCGCACCTCGGCCTTCGACACGAACGGCGTCGGCCGCCACGCGTTGACCGCGTAGATGTCGAGCCACGACACGTGGTTGCCGACGACGAGCGCGCTCGCGTCGAGCCGCGCGCCGTCGTTGTGGACGACGAGGCGCATCCCGCAGATCCGCAGCATCTTGATCGACCAGCGGCGCGTCATCTCGGCGCGGCGCGCGGGCGTGACATGCGAAAAACGCAGCGCGACGATCACCATGCCGCGCAACAGGTGAAAGACGAGACGCAGCTTGCGAAAGGCGATCATGGCGAAGATCCGGCGAGGTTCAGTGGCGCTCGAACGCGACCTGCCCGGCCACGAGCGTGGTACGCACGGTGGCCGGCAGTTCGTAGCCGAGGAACGGCGAGTTGTGGCCCTGGCTCTTCAGCGCACGCGGCTCGACGCGCCAGTGCGCGCGCGGATCGAACACGCACAGGTCGGCCGCGCCGCCTTCGGCGAGGCGGCCCGCCGGCAGTTGCAGCACGTCGGCCGGCGCGGACGTGATGCGGCGCAGCGCCTGCGCGAGCGGCGTGCGCGTCTCGTCCGCCCACTTCAGCGTCAGCGACAGCAGCAGTTCGAGCCCCGTCGCGCCCGGCGTCGCTTCGCCGAACGGCAGCAGCTTCTCGTCGTCGTCGACCGGCGTGTGATCCGAGCAGATCGCGTCGATCGTGCCGTCGGCGAGCGCCACGCGGATCGCTTCGCGGTCGCGCTCGCTGCGCAGCGGCGGGTCGAGCCGGAACTGCGAATCGAAGTAGCCGATGTCGACGTCGATCAGGTGGACGTGGTTCACGCCGACGTCGCAGGTCACGGGCAGCCCTTCCGCCTTCGCCGCGCGCACGAGCGCGAGGCCGGCCGCCGACGACAGCCGCGCGAGGTGCACGCGTGCGCCCGTCACGCGCATCAGTTCGAAAATGGTGTGCAGCGCGATCGTCTCGGCCGCGACCGGCACGCCGGACAGCCCGAGCCGCGACGCAAGCGCGCCGCTCGCGGCCACGCCGCCGCGGCCGATGAACGCGTCGAGCGGACGCAGCCACGTCGTGTAGCCATAGGTGCTCGCGTACTGCAGCGCGCGCAGCAGCACCTGCGTGTCGCGCACCGGCACGTTGGCGTGCGTGAAGCCGACACAGCCGGATTCCGTCAGCGCGACCATCTCGGTGATCACCTCGCCCTTGAGGCCGACCGTCAGCGCGCCGAGCGGATGCACGTTCGCCTGGTGGAGGTTGCGCGCACGGAACTTGAGCATTTCGACGAGGCCCGGCTCGTCGAGCACGGGATCGGTGTCCGGCGGGCACACGAGGGTCGTGACGCCGCCCGCGACGGCCGCGGCCATCTCGGACGCGAGCGTCGCCTTGTGTTCGTAGCCGGGCTCGCGCAGCCGCGCGCACAGGTCGACGAGGCCGGGCGCGACGACCAGGCCCGACGCGTCGATCGTCTTGTCCGCGTTGAAACCGGCGGGCGCGCTGCCCAGCGCGGCGATCTTGCCGTCCGCGACGAATACGTCGGCCTGCCCTTCGGTACCGGCGACCGGGTCGATCAGCGTGCCGCCTTTGATATGAATCTTCATGCGCTGTCTGTGAATGCGTTGATTGCGTTGAATGCCTGAACGAGGAGGCGCGAAAGCGGGCTCAGTCGCTGTTGCCGGCGACGATGCCCATCACCGCCATCCGCACCGCGATGCCGAACGTGACCTGGTTGAGGATCACCGACTGCGGCCCGTCGGCGACCTGCGAATCGATCTCGACGCCGCGGTTCATCGGCCCCGGGTGCATCACGATCGCGTCGGGCGCGGCGAGCGCGAGGCGCTCGGGCGTCAGGCCCCACGTCTTGAAATACTCCTGCGCGGACGGCAGCAGCGCGCCGCTCATCCGTTCGTTCTGCAGGCGCAGCATGATGATCACGTCGACGCCCTTCAGCCCCTCGTCGAGGTTGTGGAACACCTTCACGCCCATCTGTTCGAGGCCGCCCGGCAGCAGCGTGCGCGGGCCGATCGCGCGCACTTCCGGCACGCCGAGCGTGGTCAGCGCGTGGATGTCGGAGCGCGCGACGCGCGAATGCAGGATGTCGCCGACGATCGCCACGCGCAGCTTCGTGAAGTCGCGCTTGTAGTGACGGATCGTGTACATGTCGAGCAGGCCCTGCGTCGGGTGCGCGTGGCGGCCGTCGCCCGCGTTGATCACGTGCACGTGCGGCGCGCAGTGCTCGGCGATCAGGTACGGCGCGCCGCTCGATGCGTGGCGCACGACGAACAGGTCGGCATGCATCGCCGACAGGTTGTTGATCGTGTCGAGCAGCGATTCGCCCTTGCTCGTCGACGACGCGTTGATGTTCAGGTTCAGCACGTCGGCCGACAGGCGCGTCGCGGCGATCTCGAAGGTCGTGCGCGTACGCGTCGAGTTCTCGAAGAACAGGTTGAACACGGACTTGCCGCGCAGCAGCGGCACCTTCTTCACCTCGCGGTCCGTCACGCTGACGAACTGCTCGGCCGTATCGAGGATGTGATTGACGATCGAGCGCGGCAGGCCCTCGATCGACAGCAGATGCTTCAGCTCGCCGTTTTTCGTGAGCTGCGGGTTGCCCTTCAGGAACCCGTAGCGAAACCGGTCGGGGCTCGCGGCCGCCGCGGGATTGCCGGTGCGGCCAGTGGTGTCGGTGGTCATGGTGTGCGTGATTCCAACTATGCAAACGGGCCGCGGTGCAAACCAGCGGCCCGGGATACGGTTCGCGTGTCGTTCAGGCGCCGTGCGACTCGCTCTGGGCCTCGATACGCAGCGTGAATCGCGCATCGTCGCGCGCGAGCACGAGCGTCGCGTCAGCCGGCACGTCGAGCGCGCCGCCCGCGAAGCGCGCAGCGACCGGCAGCTCGCGACCGCCGCGATCGGCCAGCACCGCGAGCTCGACCGCGGCCGGACGGCCGTAGTCGAACAGCTCGTTGAGCGCCGCGCGCACGGTGCGCCCGGTGTACAGCACGTCGTCGACGAGCACGATGCGCGCGCCGTCGATCTCGAACGGCAGCGACGTCGGGCTGGCCTGGCTGTGCAGCCCCTTCTTCGCGTAGTCGTCGCGATGCAGCGCGACGTTGACGACGCCGAACGCCGGTGCGCCGAGATCGCGTGCGAGGCGCTCGGCGAGCCATGCGCCGCCGCTGTGAATGCCGGCGAGCCGCGGGCCGCCCGGTGCGGCGAACGTCGTGCCGTACGCGGCGCGGATCTGGTCGAGCAGGACGCGGTAAAGCGCCTCGGCGTCAATGGTGCTCATGGTCGGACAATTGATCGAGATACTGTTGAAGGATGACGCGCGCGGCTTCGGCATCGAGCATGTCGGTGCGTGCGCGGCCGCGCACGTTGCGCTCGCGCAGTCCGGCCTCGGCCTCGACCGACGAATAGCGCTCGTCGACCCACGTGACGGGCAGCCCGAAGCGGCCGTTCAGCTGGTTGCCGAAGCGCTTCGCCTGCTGCGTCATGTCGTGCGGCGTGCCGTCCGGATGCATCGGCAGGCCCACGACGAGCGCGTCCGGCCGCCATTCGGCCAGCAGGTCGCCGACCGCCTTGAAGCGGTGCTCGCGGTTCAAATTCTGGATCACGACGAGCGCGCGGGCCGAGCGCGTCAGTGCGTTGCCGATCGCGACGCCGATCCGTTTTTCGCCGTAGTCGAACGCCAGGAGCGTCGCATCGCGCGCGCTCGCGCCACTCATGCGTGCCCTGCTTCGCCGGACAGCATCGACGAGCTGACGCCGAGCAGGCCGAGCGCGGCTTCGAAGCGCTCTTCGGCCGGCGTGTCGAACACGATGCGCGGATCGGCGGCGACCGTCAGCCAGCCGTTGCGGGAAATTTCTTCCTCGAGCTGCCCTGCCCCCCAGCCTGCATGGCCGAGCGTCAGCAGGAAGCGCTTCGGGCCGGTGCCCGTCGCGACCGCCTCGAGCACGTCCTTCGACGTCGTCATCTCGAGCCCGCCGTCGACGGACATCGACGAGTTGTAGCTCGCGCCCTCGACCGGCTCGTGCAGCACGAAGCCGCGCTCGGTCTGGACCGGGCCGCCGAAGTACACGGGAATGTGCAGCAGCGGCTCGATGTCGAGCTTCAGGTCGATGCGGTTGAACAGCGATTCGAGGTCGATGTCGGTAGGACGATTGATGACGAGGCCGAGCGCACCGCGCTCGCTGTGATCGCAAAGATAGACCACCGTTCCCGAGAACGTCGGATCGGCCATGTTGGGCATGGCGATCAGGAACTGGTTGGTGAGATTGATGCGATCGGAAGGCTTTGACATGGTTTGAATTTTAGCAAAGACGCCGCGACCTGACCGGGCCGCGATCAACAAGCAACGCCGCGCCACGCTGGCAACGGCGCGCGCGGATCACACGGCACTCTAACACGCGCGCGGGCGCTGTCGGCAGCGTGTTGCAGGCCCGCGCGACAAGGGCCGCCGTCGCGTGTCCGTCCCCTTGTTCGTCAGCTCCGGCCGAGCGCCGTACCGAGCGCTGCGGACGCCGCGGTGAGATCCGGCGGCGCGACCCCGGCCGCGATCTTCAGGAGCGCCGCGCGCAGCATGTCGGACGCGTGGCGGTGCGCGTCGAGGCCGCCGTCGGCGAGCGGCACGCCGTGCGCCGCGCGGCGCCACGCCAGGCCGAGCGTGTCGGCGAGCAGCGCCGCGTGGCCGAGCCCGAGCGCGCATGCGGCCGTGCCGACCCGATAGGCCGCGCCGGACGCGTGCCACGCGGCGCCGGCGTCGGCCGTGGCCGGGTCGGCCGCCAGATCGGCCATCGACGCATCGGCGGTCTGCAGGAAATCCTCATAGGCATGCGCGTTGACGGTCACGACGCCGAGCGCGCGAGTGGGCGCGGCCGCGACCGCATCGCGCTCGGCCCGCGCGGCATCGGCCTCCCACAACGCTTCGGACGCGGGCGTGCCGGCGACGTGCCAGTCGACCGTCAATCCGTAGTCGTGCAATACGTCGACGAGCGCGACGTCCTCGGCCGCGGCGCCGAACAGCGCGAAATCGCGCCACAGCAGCGCCACCGTCTCGCGCACCAATTCGGGCGGCGCGCTGCGTCGGCCCTGCGCGTGTTCGCCGAGCAGCAGGTTGGTCCGCGCGAGAAAGCGCTTCAGCTCCGGCGCGCCGCTTGCGCGCAGCGCGCGCGTACACGCGGCCGCGAGCCGCCAGAAATCGTACGGCCCGTCGTCGGTGAGCGCGGCGAGCAGCGCGTCGAGTTCGTCGAGTGCGGCGCCCGGGGCGCCGTGTTCGGCCCGCAGTACGCCGAGCAGCGCCTGCTCGTAACGGGCGCGAATCCGGGGCGCGAATGCGCCGGGCAACGCGCGCAGCGTGGCAGGCGGCACCGCGCGACCGACCAGCGCGAGCGCATCCGGCGGCGTGTGCGTGCGCAGGTCGGCGGCGCTTTGCGCGCGCAACGCACGGAAATGCTCGAAGAGAACGGGCGAGCACGCGAGCTCGCGCAGGTTGTGGCGTCCGACGGCCGCACGAAAATCGCGCAGCGCGGCACGCCAGCCGGCCGAGGTCGGCTCGGTGGCGACGAGCGGCACGGCGGCCGACAGTTGCCCGGCAAACCGTGCGGCCGGCAACCAGCCGGCTTCCGCCAGCACGGCCGCGGCCGCGGAAAGCGGCGCCGCTGCGTCATCGCGCCGCTCGAATGCGTCGGCGGCCGCCGCCAGCCACGCGTCGGCCGCGCGCACGGCTCCGCCACGCGGGTTGGGCAATGCGTCAGGGTGGGGAACGTTCGCCGGATCGGACGTCATGGACACGCGCGCCTGTCATCGTCAAGTCGCTCGCGCGAACCGCGGCGCGCGAGCGCCGGGCCGGTGCGAGGCCTGAGCGGAGTGTCCGTGGGCCAGCGGCCCGGTCAGATCTGGACCATCTCGAAGTCTTCCTTGCGGGCGCCGCATTCGGGACACGTCCAATTGATCGGGACGTCTTCCCAGCGCGTGCCCGGGGCGATGCCCTCTTCCGGCAGCCCGGCTTCTTCGTCGTAAATCCAGCCACAAATCAGGCACATCCAACTCTTGTATTCCATCTTAAGCCGCGTCGGGGAAAAGTCGGTAAATTCGGGAGCCATGATGGTACCGTGTCGGGGCCGGACTGCCTAGCAATCGCGCTGGAGGACGGCAACTACGTTGCGCTGCGCTAAAAATTCCGTCGTACCGGCCGGATTCCACCGCATAATGGTTGAAAAGTGCGGCCTGCCGGGCAACACAGGGCAAAAAAAGCCCATTCGCCTCGCCGTCCGCATTTCCGTCGCTTGTCCGTTTTTCTCTTGCCCCATTTTTACATGTCCAGCAACGCCCCTCCGATCGTCCTCACCTTCGGCCTGTCCGATCCCACCGGCGGCTCCGGCCTCCAAGCCGATCTGATGACCCTGGCGAGCATGGGCTGTCACGGCGTGTCCGTCCTGACCGGCTATACCGTGCGCGACTCGGCCGCCTGCGATGAAGTCACGGGCCTCGATCCCGACGTCGTCGCCGCGCAGGCGCGCATGCTGCTCGAAGACATGCCGGTTGCCGCGTTCAAGATCGGCGCGGCGACGCGTGCGGAAGTCGTGAGCGCGATCGCCGAAGTCGTCGCCGACTACGACGGCGTGCCGCTCGTGCTCGCCCCGGACTTCACGCTCGACGACGAGCACGTGCTCGCCGCCGACGACCTGCGCGAATCGATCGCCGACCTGCTGGCGCCGCAAACCACCCTGCTGGTCGCCGACCACGCGACGCTGATCGCGCTCGCCCAGCCGGACGGCGATGCCGAAGCGCCGAATCTCGACGCGGCCGTGTCGCACCTGCTGTCGCAGGGCTGCGAATACATCCTGTCGTCGGAAACCGGCTCGCACCGGCTCGTCAATACGCTGTACGGCGAAGAAGGCCAGCTGCGCGAAGACATGTGGGATCGCTCGCCGCACCGGCTGATGGGCATCACCGACACGCTCGGCGCGGCCATCGCGGCGCTGCTCGCGAACGGCCAGGAGCCGCCCGAAGCCGTGCGCGAGGCGCAGGAATACCTGTACCAGGCCGTGCGCGACGCGTTCCGGCCCGGCATGGGCGCGTACCTGCCCGACCGGTTCTTCTGGGCGCGCAGCAACGACGATTCGGATACGCCGCCGGCCGTGAAGGCCGACCCGGCGCCGAGGACGTCGCACCGGCATTGAGTCGCGCGCGGCGGGCAGACCCCGCCGTCGCATGCCGCGCCTCGACGCTTTGAGGCGTGGCGTATCCGGCCGCCTCGCGTACGCATCGAAAACCGCGCGCACATAAAAAAAGACCCGCATCGCTGCGGGTCTTTTCTTTTGGCTGGAACGCGCATCGCTGCGCGTCCCGGGCACCGTCGACCGAAGTCGATTACATGTCCATGCCCATGCCGCCCATGCCGCC
The DNA here is from genome assembly GCF_015712225.1 of Burkholderia sp. 9775_39. Classification (NCBI taxonomy): domain Bacteria; kingdom Pseudomonadati; phylum Pseudomonadota; class Betaproteobacteria; order Burkholderiales; family Burkholderiaceae; genus Burkholderia; species Burkholderia sp. 9775_39. The sequence goes on from NZ_JACCQC010000025.1 coordinate 45,797, forward strand.
CGGCATGCCGCCCGGCATCGGTGCGTCTTCCTTCGGCAGTTCTGCGACAGCTGCGTCGGTCGTCAGCAGCAGGCCTGCCACCGAAGCTGCGTTCTGCAGCGCGGTACGCGTGACCTTGGTCGGGTCGACGACGCCGGCTTCCACCATGTCGACGTACTCGCCCGTTGCTGCGTTGTAGCCGTAGTTGCCCTTGCCTGCTGCAACTGCCGCCACCACGACGCTCGCTTCTTCGCCACCGTTCGTGACGATCTGGCGCAGCGGCTCTTCCATCGCGCGCAGCACGATCTTGATGCCGGCGTTCTGGTCGGCGTTCGCGCCGGTCAGGCCTGCGATCGCGGTGCGTGCACGGATCAGCGCAACGCCGCCACCGGCCACGATGCCCTCTTCCACAGCTGCGCGGGTTGCGTGCAGTGCGTCTTCGACACGTGCCTTCTTTTCCTTCATTTCGACTTCGGTCGCAGCACCGACCTTGATCACTGCAACGCCGCCTGCCAGCTTGGCCACGCGCTCTTGCAGCTTTTCACGGTCGTAGTCCGACGTCGCTTCCTCGATTTGCGCGCGCACTTGCTTCACGCGTGCTTCGATGCTTGCAGCTTCGCCTGCGCCGTCGATGATCGTCGTGTTTTCCTTGCCCACTTCGATGCGCTTCGCCTGGCCCAGTTCTGCCAGCGTTGCCTTCTCGAGCGTCAGGCCGGTTTCTTCCGCAATGACTTGACCGCCGGTCAGGATCGCGATGTCTTCCAGCATCGCCTTGCGACGATCGCCGAAGCCCGGCGCCTTGACCGCAACGGTCTTCAGGATGCCGCGGATGTTGTTGACGACCAGCGTCGCGAGCGCTTCGCCTTCGACGTCTTCTGCGATGATCAGCAGCGGACGGCCAGCCTTCGCGACTTGCTCGAGCACCGGCAGCAGATCACGGATGTTCGACACCTTCTTGTCGTGCAGCAGCACGAACGGGTTGTCGAGGACGGCGACTTGCTTGTCCGGGTTGTTGATGAAGTACGGCGACAGGTAGCCGCGGTCGAATTGCATGCCTTCGACGACGTCGAGTTCGTCGGCCAGCGACTTGCCGTCTTCGACGGTGATGACGCCTTCCTTGCCGACCTTGTCCATCGCTTCAGCGATGCGATCGCCGATCGACGAATCGCTGTTCGCCGAGATCGAGCCGACCTGTGCGATTTCCTTGTTGGTCGTGCACGGCTTGCTGATCTTCTTCAGCTCTTCGACAGCCGCTGCGACTGCCTTGTCGATGCCGCGCTTCAGGTCCATCGGGTTCATGCCCGATGCGACGTACTTCATGCCTTCGCGAACGATCGATTGCGCGAGGACGGTTGCCGTCGTCGTGCCGTCGCCTGCGTTGTCGCTGGTCTTGGAAGCGACTTCCTTGACCATTTGCGCGCCCATGTTCTGGAGCTTGTCCTTCAGCTCGATTTCCTTCGCGACCGACACACCGTCCTTGGTGACCGTCGGGCCGCCGAAGCTGCGCTCGAGCACGACGTTGCGGCCCTTCGGACCCAGCGTGACCTTGACTGCGTTGGCGAGAATGTTCACGCCTTCGACCATCTTCGAACGGGCGGAATCGCCGAATACGACGTCTTTAGCTGCCATCTTCTAACTCCTTGAATTCTTGGGAATATGTACCGTCGGATGACGCTTACTTGGCGTTGACCACGGCCATGATGTCTTCTTCGCGCATGACCAGCAGTTCCTGGCCGTCGACCTTCACGGTCTGGCCTGCGTACTTGCCGAACAGGACGCGATCGCCGACCTTCACGTCGAGCGCGATCGGCGCACCCTTGTCGTCGCGCTTGCCCGGGCCGATGGCCAGGACTTCGCCCTGATCCGGCTTTTCAGCAGCGGCGTCGGGGATCACGATGCCCGAGGCGGTCTTGGTTTCCTGATCCAGGCGCTTGACGATCACGCGATCGTGCAAAGGACGAAGGTTCATATTCACTCCTCTCTTGACTGAGATTGAAGAACGCTTAGGGAATCTGCCCGGCTCATCGCCCGGCAGAGAATTGTTAGCACTCTCGTGCAGCGAGTGCTAATTATATGGACGGGTTTTGACAAATTCAAGAAGGAGAACCGGAGGAATTTTCGGGGCGGCGGCGCAGCGGGGAAAACAGACAAAAGCGACAAAAAACCCTTTTAAAACAAAGACAAACCGAACACATCCAGCTCCGCCGGCGGGCTCGTGCGGCCCGCGCATCTCATCCAGCCCCGTTTGGACACCGGGTAAGCCCGGAGTTCCCGAGACCGCTGACATCGCATCGAAAAAACCGCGCGGACGCCGATTTCGTCCGTCGCGACGCGTCCGTCAGTCGGCTTCGCCGGGCCGATCCTCACGCATCGGCGCAGTCCGCGCCCGACAGCGGCCGAAAGGTCCGGCCGTCCGTCTCGACGGCCGCACCGAGCCGCCGTGCGAGCCCTTTCGCGCCTTCGCGCATCACGACGTCGTGATTCCACCGGAACAGCGGCCGCGCGAGCGGTTCCAGCCAGTTCATCCAGCGCGCGTGCGTGCGGATGTGCCAGTCGTAGCGCACGACGGTGCGCGCGCCGTCGGCGACGAACGACCAGCGGCCGTCGCCCTCGATCGCGCCGCTCGCATGGCCTTCGAGCGCATACGGCCGCTCGACGCGCCGCACGCGCATGTCGAAGGTCAGCCGGTACGGCAGCGCGCCCTTCCAGGTATACCGGTGCAGCGCGCCGACGCCGCGCGCGTCGCCGGGCTCGAGCTCGACGGTACGCACGGCGCCCTTCCACCAGTCGGGCCAGCGGTCGACCTGGTAGATCGCGTCCCAGACCGCCGCGAGCGGCGCGTCCACCCGCCAGGTCGTCGAAAACCGATACTCCGCCATGCAGCCTCCGGCATGCGCGTCAGGAACGCGGATGGCGCGCCGTCAGGGCGCGAAGAAACGCTCGGGAAACGCGACGTCGATCTCCACGTCGTCGAGCGTCACGGTTTCGAGCGGCGTGTCGTCATCGTTCGCGTAGCTGATGACCTTCAGCGGAAAACCGTCCGCGGCGTCGAGCCACAGCCGGTAGCGATGCACGCCGTCGACCGCGTGCGCGGGCGCGCCCGTGACCAGCACGCGCAGCGCGGTCCGGCCGCCGACGGCCTCCTCGCCTTCGGTCACCGTCGCGCCGCCCTGCTGCAGCGCATGCACGTTGCGCAGCAGTTCGCCGACGTCCGAGCGGTCGACCCGGTGGCCGGTGCGGTCGCGCACGAGCGGATTGGACGGCGACAGCGTCAGCGCGGGCGGCGCATGCGTACCGAACGGGCGCAGCCGCACCTTGCCGTCGCCGGGATCGTACGCGAGCACCGCGCCGCGATGCGGCGACACGAAATCCATCCGGACGAAGCCCGGTTTCAGGTACGCGTAGCGGATTTCGGTGTGCTCGCCGTCGCGCGCCGACGAGCGGATCGTCGCGCGGTACGAGCGCACGTGGTCGAAATGCGCCTGCGCGACGGCCACGGGATCGGCTGTCATGCTCGCTCCTATCAGGCTCGCGGCCAGCAACGCGGCGATCATGGCGCCGCCTCGACATCGAGCACGCCTTCCATTCCGCGCGCGCGATGGCTGCCGAAAAACAGCAGCCGGTGCGTGCAATAGTAGGCGAACCGCCCCGGCTGCTGCGGCGTGAAACGAAACGTTCTCGGCGTCGTGCCGAGTTCGGTATGCACCGCGATGCCCGCCTGCGGCGGCGCGTCGATCTCGAAGCTGTGCGGCACGACGCCGGGTTCGGCCGATACGGTCAGCTCGACCGGCACGTGCGCGCGGACGATCACGTCGTTGGGCCGGAAGAAATAGCTGCCGCCGACGATCGTCACCCGCTGCACGCCATCGGCATCGACCGGCACGCGCACCGGCGCATCGCCCTGCGCTCGCGCAAGCATCGTGCCCGCGACGCACGCCGCCAGCACGAGCCCCTTCATCGTCGCCGTCTTCATTGCCTGCTCCCTGCGGGCGCCGCGCGTCATCCCTTCCACGCGTCGGTCGGGCCGCCCAGCGCACCGCATGCGTCGATCGCGAGTTCGCGCAGACGCCGTTCGTCGCCGCGACCGGACAGCGCATAACCCATGCCGCGATCCGACCAGAAATACGTGTAGCGACCGTCGGCCGACATCGCCCGCGGCGCGAGGCGGCGCGCGTCGTATGCGGTCATGTACAGCGTCACGCGCGCGCCGTCCGCGCGCTGGTACATGAGCTGCGCGGCCGGCCCCGCGTCGCCGGGCAGCAACCGGCCGCCCAGCAGCGCGTAACCGTATTCGTCGAGCGACGGCGCGCGCACCGGCCGGCCGATGCGCGCCGACAGCCACGCGGCGAGACGGGCGGGATCGGCCGCACCCACCTCCACCGGATGCTCGCGGTCGGCGGCGTACACGGCGTACGCGACATCGGCGCGCGCGGCGAACGCCGGTGCGCGGCCGAATGCCGCCCAGCCCGCATGCAGCGCGACGCCGATCAGCAGGCCGGCCGCCAGCCCCGCGAATGCATGCGCGACGGCGCGCCAGCGCGGCGCGCGGCGCTGCACGAACAACGCGGGCGCGGCACCCGGCAACGGGAACAGCGCCTTCAGCGCATCGCGCTGCGCACGGTAATGCGCAAATCGTTCGGCTTCCTGCGGATCGGACTGCAGGCGCTCGAGCATCTCGCGGCGTTCGTGCCCGGACAATTCGCCGTCCAGCAACGCGGACAGCAGTTGCGCCGACGCATCGTCGTCCTGCTGGTTCGAAGGCTTGCGCGGATCGTCCATCATGGCTTCCCGATCACCCGTAACGTGGCCGTGCCGTGCGCCGGCGGCGCGTCCGACAGCAATGCGCGCATCTGCGCGCGCGCCCGTGCGAGCCGCGACATCACCGTGCCGACCGGCACGCCGAGCACCTGCGCGGCATCGCGATAGCTCAACTCCTCGAGCGCGACCAGCAGCAGCACCTCGCGCTGTTCGACCGGCAGCCGGTACAGCGCGCGCTGCACGTCGCGCAACTCCAGCCCGCCGACCGCGCCCGCAGGCGCGGCCATCGTCTGCCACGGCGCCGTCGCGTCGTCGACCGCGATCTCGTGCCGCGCGCGCAACTGGTCGATGAAGCGGTGCCGCAACAGCGTCAGCAGCCATGCGCGCAGGTGGCCGCCGTCGCGCGGCGGCCGGTTCAGCGCACGCTCGAGCGTGTCCTGCACGAGGTCGTCGGCCCATGCGCGCTCGCCCGTCAGCGCACGCGCATAGCGCGTGAGATGCGGGAGCCACACCAGCAGGTCCGACTCATAGCTCATCGGGATGCCTCGCGCGTCGCCGCGCGGTCATGGCCGCGCGACGTGCCACATGCCGCCGATTCCGTCGCCGCCCGCGTCCCCGGCCTTGTGGTCCATCTTCCAGCGATACAGCGGGCGGCCGCGGTACGCCCACTGCTTTTTGCCGTCGTCGCGGGCGACGAGGCTCAGCGCGCCCGACGCCTTGTCGTACGCGTCGGCGAGCGCGGGCGGCCAGTTGGCCGCGCACGTGCCGTCGCACATGCTCTTGCCCGGCGCATCGCGATCGAATACGTACAGCGTCATGTGCGCTTCGTCGACCAGTTTCCCGTCGCCGGTCTGTGGCGGTTCGGCGGCCGCCGGCCGCACGATCGCCGCCGTCAGCGCGGCAGCGAAGATCATCCGTTTCATTCCGTTCTCCTTGGCGTCGTGTCGCGACACGGTGCCGCCGGACGGAACGATCGGCTGCGTCGCGATCATTATCCCGCCGGCCGGCGGTGCCGGAACTCGGTATGTAAACGGACGGCGACGGCCGGTTATTCCATCCGGCAGCGCGACGAGCGGCGACGATCGTTCATGCGACGAAAGAAAGCGGGAGCCCGCAAACGACAACGCGGCATGACATCGCTGTCATGCCGCGTTGCGCGACCGTATCGCACGGCCCGTATTGCACGTCCGTTTCGCACGACGGCCGATGCAGCGCCGTCGTGCAGGTTCGGCCGGTTTCGGCCGCTTACCTCGGCAGTGCGCCGGTCAGCGACTGGAGCAGCGTCGTCACCGGTGCGAGCGGGTTGTTCGGCGAGCTGTTGCCCGAATGCGGCGTCACCGACAGGCTCGGCGCGGAACCGAGCGCCGTGCCCACCGACGTGCCGACCGCGTTGACGACCGTCGCCGTCGAGTTGGCCCCCGTCGTCAGCAGCGAACCGACCGCGCCGGCCGTACCGCCGGCCGCGTTCGCGCCCGCGCCGAGCAGGCTGCCGCCCGCCGCTGCCGTCGAACCGGCCGCCCCCGACAGCGCGCCGGCCGCCTGGCCGAGTGCCGCCGGGCCGGATCCGAGTGCGCCCGTCACCGAACCGAGCGCGCCGGTCAGTGCGCCGGCCGGGTTGCCGCCGCCCGTCAGGCCGCTCACGAGGTTCGTGATCGGCGCGATCGGGCTGTTGCCCGCGGTGCCGGACAGCGTGCCGACCACCTGGTTCACGACGCCTTGCACCGGCGCCAGCGGGTTGGAGCCGCCGAGATTGCCGAGGGCACCCGTCACCGAGTTCAGCGCGCCCGTCAGTGCACCGGCCGGATTGCCGCCGCCGAGCGTGCCGACGACCTGGTTCACGACACCCTGCACCGGCGCCAGCGGGTTCGTGCCACCCAGTGCGCCGAGCGCGCCCGCCGCCGAGCCGACCGCGTTGCCGAGGGCGCCCGTGGCCGTGCCGATCGCGTTGCTCAGCGTGCCGGCCGGGTTGCTGCCGCCCAGCGTGCCGACGACCTGGTTCACGACGCCTTGCACCGGCGCCAGCGGGTTGGAGCCGCCGAGATTGCCGAGCGCGCCCGTCACTGAACCGAGTGCGCCGGTCAGCGCGCCGGCCGGATTACCGCCCGGCAGCACATTCTGCAGACCGTTGACGAGGTTCGTGATCGGCGTGATCGGGCTGCCGCCGCCCGCACCGGACAGCGTGCCGACGACCTGGTTGACGACACCCTGCACCGGCGCCAGCGGGTTCGCGCCGCTGAGCGCGCCCGTCACCGAGTTCAGCGCGTTCGTCAGCGCACCGGCAGGATCGCCGTTGCCGAGCGTGCCGGCGAGCTGCGTGACGGCACCTTGCACCGGCGCGAGCGGGCTCCCGGCGCCGCCGACGTTGCCAAGCGTGCCCGTGATCGTGTTGACCGCGTTGCTCAGTGCGCCGGCCGGGTTGCCGCTGCCGAGCGTGCCCGTGACCTGGTTCACGACGTTCTGGATCGGGGTGATCGGGTTTGCGCCGCCGCCGATGCCGCCCAGTGCGCCGGCTACCGTGCCGAGGGCACCGGTCAGTGCGCCTGCCGGGTTGCCGCCGCCGACGCCACCCAGTGCGCCGGTGACCGTGCCGAGGGCACCGGTCAAGGCGCCTGCCGGATTACCGCCGCCAACGCCGCCCAGTGCGCCGGTTACCGTACCGAGGACACCGGTCAAGGCGCCTGCTGGATTGCCGCCGCCAACACCGCCCAGTGCGCCGGTTACCGTACCGAGGGCACCGGTCAACGCGCCTGCCGGATTGCCGCCGCCAACGCCGCCCAGTGCACCGGCTACCGTACCGAGGGCACCGGTCAAGGCGCCGGCCGGATTGCCGCCGCCAATACCGCCCAGTGCGCCGGTTACCGTACCGAGGGCACCGGTCAAGGCGCCTGCCGGATTGCCGCCGCCAACACCGCCCAATGCGCCGGTTACCGTACCGAGGGCACCGGTCAAGGCGCCGGCCGGATTGCCGCCGCCAACGCCACCCAACGCGCCCGTCACCGTGCCGAGCGCGCCGGTCAGTGCGCCTGCGGGATTGCTGCCGCCAAGTGCACCCGTCACGCCGTTCACTACGCCTTGCACCGGCGCCAGCGGGTTCGAGCCGCCGCCAAGGTTGCCCAACGCCCCGGTGACCGTGCCCACGGCGCCAGTCAGCGCACCGGCCGGATCGCCACCGCCGATCGTGCCCGTGAGCCCGTTCACGACACCCTGAACCGGTGCCAGCGGGTTCGAGCCGCCGCCGATGCCGCCCAGCGCGCCCGTTGCGGTGCCGAGCGCGTTGCTCAGCGTGCCGGCTGCCGTATTCACCGCGCCGGTCAATGCACCGGCCGGGTTGTCGCCGCTCAGGGCACCCGTTACTTGATTCACCACACCCTGAACCGGCGCCAGCGGGTTCGCGCCGCCACCGATGCCGCCCAGCGCACCCGTTGCCGTACCGAGCGCGTTGCTCAACGTACCGGTTGCCGTGTTCAGCGCGCCGGTCAGCGCGCCAGCCGGGTTGCCGCCGCTCAACGCACCCGTTACTTGATTCACCACACCCTGAACCGGCGCCAGCGGGTTCGAGCCGCCACCGATGCCGCCCAGTGCGCCCGTTGCGGTGCCGAGCGCGTTGCTCAGCGTGCCGGTTGCCGTATTCAGCGCGCCGGTCAATGCACCGGCCGGGTTGCCGCCGCTCAACGCACCCGTTACTTGATTCACCACACCCTGAACCGGCGCCAGCGGATTCGCACCGCCGCCGATACCGCCCAGCGCACCCGTGGCCGTGCCAACCGCATTGCTCAGCGCGCCCGTCGCCGTATTCAGCGCCCCGGTCAGCGCGCCTGCCGGGTTGCCACCGCCGAGCGCCCCGGTCACCTGATTCACCACGCCTTGCACCGGCGCCAGCGGCTGCACCCCGCCGCCACCGCCGAGTGCGCCCGTCACCGCCCCCACGGCGCCGGACAGCACGTGTCCCGGATCACCGAGCGACGTCTGAATCGCCCCCGACCCGCCCGCCGTCACGGTGACCGAGCCCAGCGGCGACGTGCCCGTCGCGACCAGCCCGACCGACACGCTGTTCGTCGGCGGATTGACGATCACTTGCGGGATCGGCAGCGAGTCGAGCGCCCCCGCCATCGCGGAACCCGAAGCCAGCACCCCGAACACCGTCGCGACCGACAGCGCCACACCCGTCAATTTAAAATTCTGTCCCATCTTTATTTTCCCCATCTCGGTTGGCACTACGTTGACAAAGCATGGGGACGGATTGCACGAAGCGTGCCAATTCCAAAAACGGGATTGATTCGTCTGCCTAATGACCTGTAATAACGTTTTTTAATCGATTTCAGGCGAAATTCCTGAATTGCGGAGCCCGAATCGTCTGATGAAAAAGGTTGCCGGAGCGCGGATGTAACGTAACGTTTGCGAGCCCCGTAGTAACGTGTTCCGGTACATGCCGCGTAACGTCGAAACACGCGGGCACGATGAGACCCCATACCGCCATGACGGACTGCCCATTACGCATTTCAGCAATATGAAAATGCATTGATAAATCGCGAATTTGCTGATTTTCTTTTTATCGCGCGATTTTCTTTCTTATCGATTACGCAGATCATTTACGATTGCGTGGATTTCGATAACCCGGATAGCAGAATGAAAAATTGTGAAGCGTGCGCATGGCCACCGGCGCGTGCCGGCGGCCGAAGCCGCATCTGCACGCCGCAGGCTCAGCCGAAGCGTGCGGGCCGGTACGGATGGGGATCGATATAGGTCGGCGCGCCCGTCATCATTTCGGCGAGCAGGCGGCCGGTCGCGGGCCCGAGCGTGAGTCCGTGATGGCAATGACCGAACGCGAACCACAAATGCCGGTGGCGCGGCGCGGGCCCGATCACCGGGCGCATGTCGGGCGTGCACGGCCGCATCCCGAGCCACGGCTCCGGGTCGAGCCGCTCGCCGATGCCGAACGCGTCGCGCGCCAGCGGCTCGGCGCGCGCAAGCTGCACGCCGGTCGGCGGCGCGTCGCGCGGCGCGATCTCGACGCCCGTCGTGAGCCGCAGGCGGCCGCCCTCCATCGGCGCGACGACGAAGCCTGCCTCGGTATCGCACACGGGCACGTTCAGCGGCGTGCGCGTCGGCCGGTAATGCATGTGATAGCCGCGCTTCGCGCGCAGCGGAATCCGGTAACCGAGCGGCGCGAACACCTGATCGGACCACGGGCCCAGCGCGACCACGGCCGAGCGTGCCACGAGCGGCCCGTGTTCGGTCCGGACCTGCCAGCCGTCATCCACCTGCACGAGCGTCGTCGCGTCGCCGCGCACGAACGTGCCGCCGTCACGCTCGAACAGCCGCGCATAGGCCTTGGTCAGCCCGCCCGGGCTCGACACGGTCTTCGGGTCCTGCCAGTGAAACGCGCCGCAGAAGGCGTCGCCGATACCGGGCTCGCGCGCGCGCAGCGCATGCGCGTCGAGCACGGTCATCCGCAGCCCGTGCGCGTCGGCCACGCGCTGCTGCGCGCGCGCTTCCGCGTCGAACAACGCGGGCGAACGAAACGCCTCGATCCAGCCGCCGTCGTGCACGAGCGGCTGCGCGTCGGTGCGCGCGAGCAGCGCATCGTGCTCGACGACGCTCGCCGCGACGAGCGGCAGCAGGTCGCGCGCGGCGGCCGCGAGCCGCTGCGGCGACGATTCGCGCCAGAAGCGCGCGAGCCAGCCCGCATACGCGGGCAGCGCGCGGTAGTCCCAATAGAGATCGACGGAGCGGTTGCGCGCATAGCGCAGCAGCGTGCCGAGCCGGCGCGGAAACGCATACGGCACGACCGACGAGCGCTCGATCAGTCCCGCATTGCCGTGGCTGGTTTCCTCGCCGGGCGCGCGCCGGTCGACGAGCGCGACGCGCAGCCCGCGATCCTGCAGATGCAGCGCCGACGACACGCCGACGATGCCGGCCCCCAGAACGATCACGTCGAAATCCATGGTTCCCCGCACTGCGTCGAGATGGGATGCGCCGTGCGCCGGCCCCGCGGCCGGCACGCGGCGGCGCTTACTTCGCGATGATGTCGCGCTTGAAGTACTTCTGCGACAGTGCGCTCAGCGTGCCGTCCTTCTTCAGCGCGTCGAGCGCGCCGACGATCTTCGCCTGCAGCGCCTTGTCGTTCTTGCGCATCCCGAAGCCGGTGCCTTCGCCGAGCGTCGCCGGATCCTTCAGCGGCTCGCCGACGATCTGGTAGTCGCGGCCGGCCGGCTTGTCGAGGAACCCGTCCTGCGCGGTCTGCGCTTCCTGCACGGCCGCGTCGAGACGCCCCGCGACGAGATCGGCATAGATCTGGTCCTGATCCTGGTACGACACGACGGCCACGCCCGCATTGGCCCAGTGCGCCTTCAGGAAATCCTCCTGCGACGAGCCCTGCAGCACGCCGATGTGCTTGCCGCGCAGGCTCGCGACGTCGGGCTTCAGCGGCGAGCCGTGCTTCGCGACCATCACGATCGGCACCACGTAGATCGCCGGCGTGAAATCGATGCTCTGCTTGCGCTTCGCGGTGATGTTCATCGCCGAGTTGATCGCGTCGAACTTGCGCGCCTGCAGCGCCGGGATCAGCCCGTCGAATGAATTCTCGACCCACACGCACTTCATGCTCAGCTTCGCGCACACCGCGTTGCCGACGTCGACGTCGAAACCCTGCAACTGGCCGGCCGGCGTCTTGCTCTCGAACGGCGGATAGGCGGCTTCGATCCCGAAGCGCAACGTGGTTTCCGCATGGGCCGTGACGGCCGCGCACGCGAGCGCCGCAGCGGCGCAGAGGGAAAGTTTCCAGTTCATGACGGTCCTTCTGTTCTGGAGTGTGGCGATGAAGATCGGGTCGTACGGCGCGCCGGGTCGGGCGCCGGGTCGGCATTCGACGCAGGTGGCCGCCGCATGGCGACGTGTCGGGTCCCGCACGCAGAAATATAGACTTAAAGTCTACTATAGACCATAGGGGATACGAGGAGATCGCGCTGCTTCTTCACGTCGAAATTTCGTCACCCGCTCGGAATACCCTTGATTTCATGGTGTTTTTCATGAATACGGCAAAGAATCTCTGTCCCGAAAATAAAAATCCTCCCGATTTCATTTGTCTATATTAGACTTTTCGTCCATAACAAACCCCACCGGACGCCGTCTTTCGAGACTTTCTGTCCAGCCCGAACCGGAGATGTCCTCATGACGCAAACCGTCCCTACTCTGCCGCTGACCGTCGACGAGGCCGCGGTGCGCGCGGCGCTGCCGTCGCTCGACGTGCTCGGCACGCTGCGCCGCATGTTCGCGTCGCTCGCCGCGGCGCGCGCGGTGCAGCCGCCGCAGACGCTCACGCTGTTTCCCGACCAGGCCGGCGACTTCATCACGTATCTCGGCGCGCTCGCCGACGCACAGGTATTCGGCGCGAAGCTGTCGCCGTACGTCGTGACGGGCGGCAAGCCCGACGGCAAACCGATCGTCACCGCGTGGACCGCGCTGATGTCGATGCAAACCGGCCAGCCGCTGATGTGGTGCGACGCCGGGTTGCTGACCGTCGAGCGCACGGCCGGCACGACGGCGCTCGCGGTCGATTGCCTCGCGCCGCGTGACGCGCGCCGTCTCGCGATCGTCGGCGCGGGCGCGGTCGGCCTCGCGCACCTGAAGCACACGGCGGCGCTGCGCGACTGGGACACGATCCGCGTGTACTCGCCCGCGCTGGCCGGCGATGCGGCGCTGCAGGCGGGCCTCGCCGCGCTCGACCCGCGCGCACGTGCGGCGGCGAGCGTCGAGGCCTGCGTGCGTGACGCGGACGTGGTGATGCTGTGCACGTCGTCGGGCACGCCCGTGCTCGGCGACGGAATGCTCACGCGCCCCGCGCTCGTCACGTCGATCAGCACGAACGTCGCGCGCGCGCACGAAATCCCGCCCGCGTGGCTGCCGGACATGGACGTCTACTGCGACTACCGGCACACGACGCCCGCAAGCGCCGGCGAGATGCAGATCGCCGCGGCCGAGCACGGCTGGGATGCCGGCCGGATCGTCGGCGACCTGCCCGCGCTCGTCGCCGGCAGTTGCGCCGCGCCATCGCGCACGCGTCACGCGTTCTTTCGCTCGATCGGCCTCGGGCTCGAGGACATCGCGATCGCGCACGCGCTGTACGCGCATCTGACGCGCGCATGAGCGGCACGCGCACGCGGGGCCGATACAATGGCGCAACCGCCGCGGCGGCCGCGCGCGCGCGCACGGGCATGCCGACCGACGGTACGCCGGCTCGCCGGCCCGGCACGCTGCCCGGCGCCCGCCCACCCGAGATCGCGACACCGATGCGCAAGAAGAAATCTCCCGTCAAAGACCTGCTGCTCACCCGCTATGCGCCGATCGCCGACGGTATCGCCGCGCTGTTCTTCCCGTACGCGGAAGTCGTAATCCACGACCTGCACGACCAGACCGTGCTGTATCTCGCGAACAACCTGTCCAAGCGCGAGGTCGGCGACGATTCGGCGCTCGAGGAAATCGATCATTCGGCGCGCGAGCGCGTGATCGGGCCGTACGAGAAGCTGAACTGGGACGGCCGGCGCATGCGCTGCGTCAGCAACGTGCTGTTCGACGACGAAGGCCGGGCGGCCGGGATGATGTGCATCAACTTCAACATCGCGGTGTTCGACGAGGTACGCGCGACGCTCGACCTCTTCATCAAGGGCGCGGGCGTCGTCGCGCAGCCCGACGAGCTGTTCCGCGACGACTGGCAGGAGCGCATCAACACGTTCCTGCACGGCTGGCTGCGCGAGCGCCAGGTCGGGCTGAACGGGCTCACACGCGAACACCGGCGCGAGCTCGTCGAGGCGCTGTACGCGGAAGGCGCGTTCCGCGGCAAGAGCGCGGCGAACTACGTCGCGAACGTGCTCGGGATGGGGCGCGCGACGGTCTACAAGCACCTCAAGCATCTGAAGGAAACTCAAGGCGACGCCTGAACGCGACGCGGCGAGCGTAATGACGGCCGGCCCGGTCATCGGTACCGGGCTGGACTGCCGGTTTCGCGTCCATGCTTCGCGACAGGCGGGCGCGGCCCCTTCCGCACGGTCCCGCGGACGACGAAACGTCGAAACATAAAGTGATATAGTCTCGGTTACACTTTTTGCCGCCCCGGACCGCCCATGACGACCGCTCCCACCCCGAGTGCCCCCCCGACCCTGACCGTCGAAATCTGGTCCGACCTGATCTGCCCGTGGTGCTGGATCGGCAAGCGCCGCTTCGACGAGGCGCTGGCCGCGTTCGCGCACGCCGACCGCGTCGACGTCGCGCTGCGCGCATACCGGCTGATGCCCGGCCAGCCCGTCGAGCCGGTCGAGGCGATGCTGGCGGGCAAGTACCGGATGTCGCCCGCACAGGTCGACCAGATGCTGCGCCAGGTGACCGAGGCGGCGGCGAGCGTCGGGCTGCGCTACGACCTGCCCGGCACGCTCGTCGGCGACACGCTCGACGGCCACCGGCTCGTGAAGCTCGCGGAAGCCACGGGTCGCGCGCATGCGCTGACCGAGCGGCTCTATCGCGCGTATTTCTGCGAACACGGCTCGCTGTTCGATCATGCCGCGCTGACCGAATTCGCGGTCGAAGCCGGGCTCGAGCGCTCGGCCGTCGAAGCGGTGCTGCACAGCGACGCGCACCGCGACGAAGTCGAGGCCGACATCGCGCGTGCCGCGCAGATCGGCGGGCGCGGCGTGCCGCTGTTCGTGTTCGGCGGCCGCTACGCGGTGTCCGGCGCGCAGCCGACCGACGCGTTCGCGCAGGCGCTCGACCAGGCGTGGCGCGACGGCATCGTCGCACTCGGCGGCAGCGACGCGGCCGCCTGCGGCCCCGACGGCTGCGAACTGCCCCGGTCGTAACGCGCCGCCCGCTGCACGCGCGCCGGGCCGGGCGCCACTACGCGACGCTCCTGCCACAAACCGGCAGGAAGCCCGCGCCGTCGACGTCTACAATGCATCCTTTCAAATAACTATCAGAAGGCTGCAGGCCCATGACCCACGGGATTCACGGCGAGAAGCGCTGGTACGCGCTGATCGTGCTCTGTCTCGGCGTGCTGATGATCGTGCTCGACAGCACGATCGTGAACGTTGCGCTGCCGTCGATCAGCACCGACCTCCACTTCACCGAAACGGCCCTCGTGTGGGTCGTCAACGCATACCTGCTGACGTTCGGCGGCTGCCTGCTGCTCGGCGGCCGGCTCGGCGACCTGTACGGCCAGCGACGCATGTTCCTCGCGGGCCTCGTCGTGTTCACGCTCGCGTCGCTCGCCTGCGGCCTCGCGCAATCGCAGGCGATGCTGATCGCCGCGCGCGCGGTGCAGGGGCTCGGCGGCGCGGTCGTGTCGGCCGTCTCGCTGTCGCTGATCATGAACCTCTTCACGGCCCCCGGCGAACGCGCCCGCGCGATGGGCGTCTACGGCTTCGTGTGCGCGGGCGGCGGCAGCATCGGCGTGCTGCTCGGCGGGCTGCTGACGAGCTCGCTGTCGTGGCACTGGATCTTTCTCGTCAACCTGCCGATCGGCGTCGCGGTCTACGCGATGTGCGTCGCGCTGCTGCCGCGCACGCATGCGCCAGCCGGCACGGCGCGGCTCGACGTCGCCGGCGCGATCACCGTGACCGCGTCGCTGATGCTGGCCGTCTACGGGATCGTCGGCGGCAACGAGGCCGGCTGGCTGTCGACGCAGACCGTCGCGCTGATCGGCGCGGCCGTCGTGCTGCTCGCGCTGTTCATCGCGATCGAGTCGCGCGCCGCGCATCCGTTGATGCCGCTCACGCTGTTCGCGGCGCGCAATGTCGCGCTCGCGAACACGATCGCCGTGCTGTGGGCGGCCGCGATGTTCGCGTGGTTCTTCCTGTCCGCGCTGTACATGCAGCGCGTGCTCGGCTACGGGCCGCTGCAGGTCGGCCTCGCGTTCCTGCCGGCGAACCTGATCATGGCCGCGTTCTCGCTCGGGCTGTCGGCCCGGATCGTGATGCGTTTCGGGATCCGCGGCCCGATCGCCGCCGGCCTGCTGATCGCGGCGTGCGGCCTCGCGCTGTTCTCGCGCGCGCCGGTCGACGGCGGTTTCGTGTGGCACGTGCTGCCCGGCATGACGCTGCTCGGCATCGGCGCGGGCGTCGCGTTCAATCCGATGCTGCTCGCCGCGATGAGCGACGTCGACCCGGCCGATTCCGGGCTCGCGTCGGGCATCGTCAATACCGCGTTCATGATGGGCGGCGCGCTCGGGCTCGCGGTCCTCGCGAGTCTCGCCGGCGCCCGCACCGACGCGCTCGCGGCGGCGCGGGCCGCGCCGCTCGACGCGCTGAACGGCGGCTACCACGCGGCCTTCGCATTCGGCGCGGCGTTCGCGGCCGTGGCCGCGCTGATCGGGTTCGCGCTGCGGATCCGGCCGCCACGCGCGGTCGAAGGCGCCGGCCCGGCGCTGCACTGACCGTCGGCAGCCGAACCGGGAGCCGGCATCGAATCAGGGCGCGCAGTGTCGCGCCCTTTTTTGCGCGCAGCGGAGGCGCGCGGTTCGTCATACCTGTCAGGCTGACGACGATCCCCGCCCCCGGCTCAAACGCCCGTTTCACATCCCGCCGGCCGCCGCCCGCGCGAGCCTTCCCGGCCGATTTTTAACGCGGTCGTACATTGACGCGCCACTTTTGCGACAATGGCGGACTTTGATGCGCGCCGCCGCGGCCGCGCGCCGTCGCCGAACGCCGCATAACCGCCTGCTTCCGATGTCGCTTCCCCATATCGATCTGCTGTACTCCCTGTCCGGCCTGTTCGTCGGCATTCTCGTCGGCCTGACGGGCGTCGGCGGCGGTTCGTTGATGACGCCGATTCTCGTGCTGCTGTTCGGCGTCCACCCCGCGACGGCGGTCGGCACCGACCTGCTGTACGCGGCCGCGACCAAGGCCACCGGCACGCTGGTCCACGGCCTGAAAGGCTCGATCGACTGGCGCATCACCGGCCGGCTCGCGGCGGGCAGCGTGCCGGCCGCGGCGCTCACGCTGTGGTGGCTGCACACGCACGGGATGAACACGCCCGGCACCGCGCGGATGATCCAGCTCGTGCTCGGAGTCGCGCTGCTGCTCACGTCGCTCGCGTTGATCTTCCGGCCGCAACTCACGGCATTCGCCGCGCGCAACCCGCTCGCGCCGAACCCCGCACGCACGCTGTGGTCGACCGTGCTGACGGGCGCCGTGCTCGGCGTGCTCGTGTCGATGACGTCGGTCGGCGCCGGCGCGATCGGCGTGACCGTGCTCCTGCTGCTGTATCCGCTGCTCGCGACGACCCGCATCGTCGGTTCCGACATCGCGCATGCGGTGCCGCTCACGCTGGTCGCGGGCATGGGCCACTGGCTGCTCGGCTCGGTCGACTGGTCGATGCTGCTGTCGCTGCTGCTCGGTTCGCTGCCCGGCATCGTGCTCGGCAGCCTGCTGTCGGCGCGCGCGCCCGAGCGGCTGCTGCGCAACCTGCTCGCCGCGACGCTCGTCGCGGTCGGCGTGCGGCTCGTGCTGGCGTAAGCAGCCTCTCACGCCTGCCGAAAAACGCCGCCTCAGTGGGTACCCCCCACAACCATCTGTCGCCTGTCTTGACGGATGACCAAGCGGTTTCACGACATACCGGTCAGCGCACGTGCAATAGGCAGGTATTTCGCCAGGATGCCCAGCATGGTGGCGGCCTCGGCTTTCGACACCGGCGGAAACGGCGAAACGTACGACGTGCCGTTGCGTCGCTCGTGGGCCTTCGTGATGAAGGCGAATTCCGGGGGGCTCACACCCAACGAGGTGGAAACGCGCTGGATAGCCAGATTGCGGCCGGCATCTTTGGTCCTCACCTCGTAGAACTCGAGAACAGCCTGTACGAGCTGGAAGTAGCCTTCGTAGGCCAAGGTAAATACCTGCAAATGCCGGGTGGGATCCAGTTCGTCGGCAGTGGCCTTGTAGTCCTCCGCATTGCGCAGGAAGCCCGCGATTGCCCCGGGCGTCGGCGCAACCGCCTCGAAGGCTCTCGTCTTGACGAGGTTTTCGTATTCGGTCGGACGCGGCATCACAGAATCCTCAAAGTCGGGCCCTGGGCGATCTGCGCGATAACGGGATCGCTATCGACCAGCGCGGCCCATTCGGCAGGTTCGTACAACGAGAAGTTGATGGGACGCCGCAGATCATGCTCGGCCGCGTGCAAGGCTTCGGATAGCTCGAGAAGTTGGGCGTCGCCGATGACGATCAGGTCGATGTCGCTTCGGCTGCTGTCGGTACCCTTGGCCACCGAGCCAAACACGAAGGCCGTGGAAATATGCCCGGCAAAAGGCAACAAGGCGTCCTTCAACGGCTCCGCGATAGCGAACGTCTTTCGCGCGATCTCGACGAGTTCCGGATAGAGGACGAAGTCCGTATTTGCGCGGATGCTCCGCTGCCGGCCTCGGCGCGCGTCCTCCTTGAGTACGCCGGCCTCAATCAGCCGGTCTATCTGCTTTTGAGCGCTGCCGTGTCCACTGCTTGCCAGACGCAGCAATTCCTGCAGCGTAAAGCAGCGGTCGGGTTCGAGCAACGTGGCACCCAGCACACGTTGCATACCGGGTGTGAGGAGAAAGTCGGCGACGCCCACAAAAATCCTTGGATCGGGGATGACTGTCCTCATTATGAGGATTTTTCACCTAATCCTCAATAGAGGGATATAAATCCCTATTTCGAGGATTAAGTGTGCCATCACCCGCAACTTCCGGGGCGACGCCCGTCGAACACAAAAACCGATGCCCCGGGAGTCCATGACTCACGGGGCATCTGGAACAACAGCGACGCCACCAACGCACGAGACCGGAAGCACCGGCCCCCATTGCGCGAGTGCACTTTTTCGTCGCGTCGCGGCGGGCACCACCCGCCGCCCGCCGCGCTTACTGCCCCTGCTGCTGCAGTTTCTGCTGCTTCAACTGCTGCGTGCGCGCCTGCAGCTTCAGCACGCGCTGCAGCGCGGTGCGGTTCGCGAGGATGCCGTCGTAGAAGCTGGCGAGATCGCCCTTCAGCGCGGTCCGCGACGCGTCGTTCAGGTAGATCATGTGGCCCGACGGGTAGTTCTTGATCGTCAGGTTCTGCGCCTTGAGCGTCGGATCGAGCGGCATCTGCGCGAGCGTCAGCTCCGTCTGGTGGAACGGCGTGACGGCGTCGAAATAGCCGTTCGCCGACAGCACCTTCAGGTCCGGGTTCACGCTCATCGTCGACGCCAGGTCGCCGGCCGTGTACAGCGTATTGCCACCGCCCTTGTTCGCGCCGGTCGGGTCGATATGGCTGAAGTCCCAGTTGTTGAAGACCTGGTCGTTCAGGTCCACGAACGACGACGTCGACGTGTACTTGAGGTCGGTGTTGATGTAGCTGTTCCACAGCACCGTATACGCACCGCCGACGTTCGTGATCGACGGATCGTTGCTGCCGGAGTTCGGCAGGATGTACGGCGCGATGCCCTTGCCCGTGAAGTTCGCGCGGCCGTCGTACTGGCCGATCTGCGTGCCCGGCACGAGCGTCAGGAAGAACGTGTACGGCGGGTTGTCGTCCGACGACGGCACGTTGCCGAGCGCGGCCGGGTTGCCGAAGGTCTGGATCAGCGACGTCGGGTCCGTGCCGATGTACGCGCCCATCTGCTGCGCGGTCGCGAGCTTCAGGTTCAGCCGCACGTTCACGAAGCCGCCGTCCTGCGGGTTCGGCTTCTGCGCGAGCGGCGCGAGCGTGTAGTCCGCGTAGTTGCGGGCCTGGACCATGTACGCGTCGAGATCGGTCGGCGTCGGGTTCAGCGTCGTCTTCTTCCAGTAGAACGCGTCGGCCGCGAGCGTCGGGAACGTGCCCGGCGCGGACAGCGCGTTCGCGTAGTCGAGGATCGACGACTGCAGCGTGATCCCGTTCAGGTCGATGCCGTCCTCGTGCAGCACCCACGACACGACCGCGCTGCGCGCGGTGCCGTACGACTCGCCGTACAGGAACTTCGGTGAATTCCAGCGCGAATACTTGGTCAGGTAGCGCTGGATGAAACGGTCGATCGAGCGCGCGTCCTGGTCGGTGCCCCAGAAGTCCTTGTTCTTCGCCGGGGCGATCGCCGTCGAGTAACCGGTGCCGACCGGGTTGATGAACACGAGATCGGTGCGGTCGAGCAGGCTGTCCGGGTTGTCGAGCAGCTTGTACGGCGCGGGCGGCGTGAAGTTGGGGAACGACGACTGCAGGCGCTTCGGCCCGTACGAGCCGAGCAGCAGGTAGACCGACGACGAGCCGGGGCCGCCGTTGTAGAAGAACGTGACCGGGCGCGGCTTCGACGGGTCCGGATTGTCCTGCGTGTACGCGACGTAGAACATCTTCGCGTTCGGCGCCGACGTGATCGGATCGATCGTCGTCAGGTGGCCGGTGGTGGCCGTGTACTTGATCGTCTTGCCGCCGATCGCGACCTGCCGGTGCACGACCGCCGCGCCTTCCGTCGAGTCGGTGACCGCGTCGTTCGGCCCGGTGCCGTACACGTCGGTGTCGACGTACGGCTGGTCGGCCGCGGTGGCGGTCGTGGCGTCGGCGGTGGCCGACGTGCTGCCGCTGGACGTCGCGGCCGCGGTGGCGGCCGCCGCGCTCGGGCTCGGCCCGTCGTCGCCGCCGCACCCCGTGACGAGCAGCGCCGCGGCCGCCGCGGCGGCGAGCGGTACGCTCAAGGTCGTTCCGAATAGCGCGAAACCGTCTTTCAAGGACTTCCGTGTCGTCATTATTGCCTCTCGAACAGAACGATAAATACCGCCGGTCGCAAAGGATCATTTGCGCCGGCGCTCCGCACCAGGAATGCATTCGTTATGCGACGCACTCCGAGTTTTTTACCGGATCGGCGCATACCGACCGGCACGATTTACCCCCACCCATGTTTTTGCAACCGCACAATGGAATCAATTCCATTGCAAACGACCATTCAACGGTTCGCGGCAATATGAATTCATTTCACGAATTCGCACGCGCACGGAATCGATGACAAAGAATCACCCCGTGAAGCCCGCCCACCGGTGCACCTTCACTTCGAATGGACGAACGATTCCCGTCGGCGAGACACCGATTAATCGCGAAACGGCGATCAATCGCGACTCGAGCAGATTGAATAAAACCGAAAGGATCGATTAACTAAACGGAAAGGAATATTCTCGTATCAGTAATTTATTAAATTAAGTGAAAATACCGGCGCATATTAGGTTCCGGATTTATCGCCGTAAAGTAATAATTTGTTACAGCGCTCGCCATTCGGATGGAAGGCGGTACGGGACCGATTCCAGGCGACGTCGATAAAAAAGCCGGACGGCTGTCCGGCTGACGGGAGGGGGCGCGACGCGGCCGTCAGAGCGGCACGTCGATCGTGCCGGCGCCGATGGAAATCGCGTTCGCGCCCGGCGCGGCCGAGATCGGCGGCAGGTTCGCGCTCGTCAGCGCGGGCGCGGCGCCCGGCGTGCCGCCGCGCGGCACCGTGCGGATCACCTGCGACGGCGGCAGCGGCGCGCCGTTCTTCAGGTGCTGCCACATCAGGTTCAACGCCTGCACGTTGTAGTAGTGAACCGGCACGAAGCGCGTGTCGAAGCCCGGCACCGACAGGAACGCGTCGAAGTGCTGGCCGTTGGTCACCTCGTAGAACACCAGCTGGCTGCGCCCGGCTTCGCTGATGCCGTTCTGCGCGACGTACGCGCGCGACGCGTGGTTCACCGGCACGAGCGCGTCGCTGCGGCCCTGCACGATGATCGCCGGCTTGCCGTGCAGGTTCGCGTTCACGCGCACTGCATCGACGTTCGCGGGCATCCCGAGCATCCCGTTGGTCCACAGCTGGCGCAGGCACAGCGCGCCCGCGAAGCTCGCATCGGGCGTCGCGAGCCGGTGGTCGACACTGGCGCCGTTGTTGAACACGAGATTGATGCCGGCCGTCGGCGGCACGCCGTTGCCGGCGCCGAACACGGCCGGCATCGGCGACGCGGCGGGTGGCGCGACTGCGCCCGTCGCCGGGTTCGTCGTCGCGAAGCTGAAGTTGCACAGGTTGTCGGTGACGCGCGAGCGCGTGTACGCGTTCGCATAGGTGACCGCGATCGCGGGAATCGCCTGCGAATCCCACATCGACGCCTGCAACAGG
The DNA here is from genome assembly GCF_015712225.1 of Burkholderia sp. 9775_39. Taxonomy (NCBI): domain Bacteria; kingdom Pseudomonadati; phylum Pseudomonadota; class Betaproteobacteria; order Burkholderiales; family Burkholderiaceae; genus Burkholderia; species Burkholderia sp. 9775_39. The sequence goes on from NZ_JACCQC010000025.1 coordinate 67,631, forward strand.
TCGGAATCGGCCAGATAGCCGGCCGCGTGGAGCTGCGCGAGCGCGTCGGCCGCCTGGCTCTGCGTGTCGGCGCCCGCCACCAGCCCGGCCGCGGCGAGCGTCGCGCAGCGCTGCGTGCGGATCGACTGCGTGGTCGCGGCCGGCAGCGCGCTCAGGTACGGTGCGCCGGCGAGCGACGCCGACGCGGCCGCGCACGGTTCCAGCAGGTTCGCGAGCGTCGCGTAATCGGCCAGCGGCCGGCCGAACGACGGCACCGGCTGGCCACCCGCGCGGACCACCGCATTCGGCGCCATCCGCACGTTGATCTGCGGCTCGCCGACCACGACCGCGGTAATCCAGCCGCGGCTGTCCTGCTCGGCCGCCGCGAGCGACGCGCCGCCGCCGTTGCTGACCGACGCGGCGATCGTCGTGATGTCGCCCGCGCGATAGCGCACGCCGTGATGCGTACCGTCGATCACCGGTCCGAACTGCTCGTTGAGCGCCCAGTACGCAAATTCGACCGACTGCAGCGTCGCGCGCCCCCAGTCCTGCTCCGGGTTCTGCTGCGAATGCGCGTGCTTGAACGCGTAGCGGTTCGGGAAACGGCTGTTGAACGCGGCGAGATCGCCGCTCGTCACGTTCGCGGTGAACAGGCTCGCGGTGCCGGCCAGCACCGCGTTGGCGAGCGTGCCGTCGATCAGCGTGACGGTGTCGGAGCCGAGCTCATGCGCGCCGTTGCCGCCGCCCTTGTCGTTGTAGGCCACCGCGCAGCCGCGCTTGAGCGCCCACTCGCCGGCCGCGGAAATCGCGCCGTACACGCCGCGCGAGCCGGACGACGTCGCGGTGACGATGCAGGGCTGCGCGGGATCGAAGCGGGCGGGTACCTGCACGAGCAGCGTCACGTTCTTCGTGCCGCTGCCGTCATCGGCGTACGCGAGATATTCGGTGCCGGCGATCTTGCCTTCGCCGAGCGTATCGTTGCCGTCGAGGTCGACGTTCGGCCCCCAGAAGCGGCCGTAGCCGCCGTTCGCGCTCATGTCGACGAGCGCGCGGTAGTTCGACCAGATCGCGAGGCGGCGCAATTCCGCGCTGGTCGGCCGCGCCGGGTTCGCGAAGCCGGGCGCGCTCGCCGCGGCAAGGCCCGTCTTGCCGAGGCCGGCCGTCAGCAGGTCGTCGCTCGCGCCGTCGTAGGCCGTCGTGCGCACGCTGCCGGCCACGAAGCCGGGCAACCGGTTGCGCTCGGCCGAATCGTCGCCGTTGCAGGCGCCGAGCATCGCGACCGCGGCCAGCGCCGCTCCCCACACCACCCGCCTGCCCCACCCGAGCTTCGTCATCGCCGCCCTCTCGATATCGTTATCGGTCCGCCGCCGCGTCGCGCGGCTTTCGGCCTCTGAAGCGCAAACGGGCCCCGGCATGCCGGGGCCCGCCTGGAACGGGCGTGCGCGGCGCTCGCGCGCCGCCGCCCGGCGTTACTGCTGCTGCACCGTCAGCTTGTTCGAGACCGACGTCACGCCCTTCACGCTCTTGGCCGCCTCTTCCGCCTTGTCGATCTGTGCCTGGTCGGGCACCGTGCCCTCCAGCGAGATCGCGCCGCCCTTCGAGCGCACGACGATGTTCGCCACGTCGATGCCGCCGGCCTTCGTAATGGCCTTGCGCACCGCGTAGCCGAGCTTGCGGTTCGCCTTCTTCGCGGTTTTCGCGGCGGCCTTCGGCGCGCTCGTCGCGGCCGCCGGCGCTTCCGTTGCCGCTGCGTCGCTCGACTGCGCATACACGCTGCCCGACAGACAGGCCGCCACGGCGGCGACGCCCAACGCTCTCAACACGATCGACTTCATGCTATCTCCTTATCACTCCGGAACGGCCGTGCACAGTACAGCCGGATACCCCCCAAAAACAGCCGGCCCGCGCGCGAACGGGCGGGACAGCCGGTGTTTTCCACGGCGATACGAGAGAGGCGTCACGGGCCGGCGGCCGGCGCACGCGAAAGCGGGCCGGCCGGGCCGGACAGCCGCCGGCCGGACGCGCCCGGTCTCATCACGTGCCGGGTCGCGCGCGAATCGGGCGCGGCTGCGTCGCACAATGTAATCCAGCGCCCGCGGAAGCGCAAAGCTTTTGACGCGGCGGCACCCGCCGCCGTCGCCGCGCAGCCGCGCGAGCCCGCCCGACTCGCGCATGCGCGGGGAAACCGGTTACCATCGCCGCGAGAATCCGCGTCGTCCCGCGACGACCGTCACCGATGCGTCACGCCAGCGTCATCCGCCGATCCCATGAAGCCTGCCCGCCCTCGCCCGCCGCGCCGCATCCTCGCCCGCTTCGTCGCCGTCTCGTGGCGCGACCTCGCGCTGTCGATCGGCCCGACCGTGCTGCTCGCCGGCGCGGCCGTCTGGCTCGCGGTCAAGCTGATCCAGCCGGCGCCGCCGTCCACGCTCGTGATCTCGTCCGGGCCGCCCGGCAGCACGTACTGGAACGCCGCGCAGAAATACAAGGCGATCCTCGCAAAAAACGGCGTCACGCTCGACGTTCAATCGTCCGAAGGTTCCGCGCAGAACCTCGCGCGGCTGTCGAACCCGAACGCGCCGGTCGACGTCGGTTTCGTGCAGAGCGGCATCGGCCCGAAGGAGCGCGACGAGCATCTCGTGTCGCTCGGCAGCATCGGTTACGTGCCGCTCGCGATCATGTACCGCGGCCCGGTCGTCGCGCGCCTGTCCGACTTCAAGGGCAAGCGGCTCGCGCTCGGCGCGGAAGGCAGCGGCGCGCGCGAACTGAGCCTCGCGCTGCTGAAGATGAACGGCATCGTGCCGGGCGGCCCGACCGAGCTGTTGCCGACCGCCGGCGAAGACGCCGCGACCGCGCTGCTCGACGGCAAGATCGACGCGGCCTTCCTGTCCGGCGACTCGACGCAGATCCCGGTGATGGCGAAGCTGTTCCGCGCGCCGGGCGTGCACGTGTATTCGTTCACGCAGGCCGAGGCCTATGCGCGGCGCTTTCCGTACCTGACGGCGATCACGCTGCCGATGGGCGTCTACGATCTCGGCCGCAACCTGCCGCCCGCCGACATCCACACGGTCGCGCCGACGATCGAACTCGTCGCGCGCGACTCGCTGCACCCCGCGTTGTCCGACCTGCTGATCGAGGCCGCGCGCGAAGTGCACGGCCACGCGACGATCCTGCAGCATGCCGGTGAATTCCCGTCGTCCGTCACGCGCGGCTTCCCGCTGTCGGACGATGCCGCGCGCTACTACAAGTCGGGCAAGACCTTCCTGTACCGGCGGCTGCCGTTCTGGGTCGCGAGCCTCGTCGATCGGCTGCTGGTGGTGGTCGTGCCGCTGATCGTCGTGCTGATCCCGGGGCTGCGGCTCGTGCCGTCGCTGTACGGCTGGCGCGTGCGCTCGCGCATCTACCGGTGGTACGGCGCGCTGATCGCGCTCGAGCGCAGCGCGCTCGGCGAACATACGGCGGAGGAGCGCGTCCAGCTGCTTGACGAGCTCGACGACATCGAGGAAGCCGTGAACCGGATGAAGATGCCGCTCGCGTACGCCGGACAGTTCTACGTGCTGCGCGAGCACATCGGCTTCGTGCGCGAACGGCTCACCGCGCACGACCACGACGCGCCGGCGGGCCCGCCCGGCGCCGGCAGCGCACCGCAGGGGCGCGCCGACCCCGCGCCGCCGGCCGGCGACGCCCCCCGGGCGACTCCCGGTTCCGCGTGAGCGGACGATCCGCGATCATTGCTGCATGCGCGTGCCGCCGCGTAACATGGAGGCCGCCGCCAGGCGCCGCACGCCCCACCTTCTGGAGAACGACATGACAACCGGCCTCGATACCGCCCAACCCGCCTGGTTCTTCGACTTCGTGTCGCCGTTCTCGTATCTGCTGCTCGAGCAGCACGACAAATGGCCGGACGTGCCGTTCGACCCGGTGGCCGTGTCGCTGCCCGACCTGCAGCGCCACTGGGGCCAGCGCTCGAGCGCCGATGTGCCGGCCAAGCGCGTGTTCACGTACCGCCACGCGCTGTTCCGCGCGGAACAGCTCGGCATCCGCTTCAAGATGCCGCCCGCGCACCCGTTCGATTCCGACAAGGTGCTGCGCCTCGCGATCGCGCTGCGCGCCGATATCGTCACGGTGCTGGAAATGTTCCGTTTCATCTGGCGCGAAGGCAACGATCCGTCGACGCCGGAAGGCTTCGCGGCGCTGTGCGAACGCGTCGGCGTCGGCCACGGCGACGAGCTGATCGAATTCGAGGAAACCGCTGCGCAGCTGTCGCGCAACACGGCCGACGCGATCGCGCTCGGCGTGTTCGGCGTGCCGACGTTCTGGATGAACCAGCAATTGTTCTGGGGCGAGGACGCGCTGCCGATGGTGCTGTACTGCGCACGCACGCCGAACTGGCTCGAATCGCGCGAGGTCAAGCGGATCAGCACGCTGCCGAAGGGACGTGCGTGATGGCCGGTATCACGCACGGCAACGCGCGGCTGCGGTAAGGTTACGCGTCACCCGAATCACCCTCCACGAATGGACGACGACCGTACCGCCTCGCTCGACATCTGGCTCGTGCGCGTGTTGCGCACGCTGCTGCTCGAGCGCAGCGTCACGCAGGCCGCGCTGCGGCTGAACCAGACCCAGCCCGCGATCAGCACCGCGCTGCGCAAGCTGCGCGAGACGCTGAACGACCCGATCCTCGTGCGCGGCAAGTCGGGCATGGTGCCGACCGAATACGGCGCATCGCTGCTCGAAGCCGCGTCGCGCGCGCTGCGCGAGGTCGACTTCATCGCGACGCCGCACGGCGACTTCGATCCGTCGTCCGCGCGGCGCACGTTCCGCGTCGCCGCGCCCGACTACCTGAACGATTTCTTCATGCCGACGCTGATCGAGCGTTTTCGCGACGCGGCGCCGCATGCCCATCTGGAAATCGATTCGCTGAATCCCGCGCTCGACCACGCGGGCGCGCTCGAATCGGGCGCGCTCGATCTCGTGATCGGCAACTGGCCGAAGCCCGACCCGCAGTTCGCGCGCCAGGACCTGTTCTCCGACACGATCGTGTGCCTGATGCGCGACGCGCATCCGCTCGCCCGCGCACCGCTCACACGCGAAGCGTACGCGTCGGCCGCGCACGTCGCGCCGACGCCGTACACCGGCGACAAGCGCAACGCGATCGAGATCGGCCTGGCACGCGCGCGCCTCACGCGGCGCATCGTGACGACGCTGCCGTACTTCGGCATCGTGCCGCAGGTGCTGCTGCAGTCGGACCTGATCTTCACGACGACGCGCCGCTTCGCGACCCACTATGCGCAACTGCTGCCGCTCGTCGTCGCCACGCCGCCCGTGCCGTTCCCGCGCATCAAGAGCTACCTGCTCACGCACCCGCAACCCGATCGGCCGACCGACATCGCGTGGCTGTGCGCGCTGATGCAGAGCGTGTCCGACGAGCTGACGGTCGTCCGCACGCGCAAGCGCTGACGCCGCGGCCGGCGTGAAGCGCGGCTGGTCAGGCAGCGCGGCCGCTCAGGCCGTGCAGAAGGTTTCCTGCAGATGGGACCAGCGCACGACGCCCGCCGCATCACGCGTGAACACGGCGGTCGCGCGGCGCGCAGGCAGCTCGCCCGCTGCCGCGTGCTGCGCTTCGAGATAGGTGAGCACCGCATGCGCTGCGTCGGCCGCGAGCACGCGGATCTCCGACAGCGTGATGCGCAGCCCCGGCTTCGCGCCCGCCAGCTTCGCGAACAGGGCGCGCGTGCCGTCGTGGTCGACCACGCGGCCGTCGGTCAGGATCATCGTGAATTCACTGGAAAACGCCGTGAGCAGCGCGTCGAGCGCCGCCGGCGCGGTATCGACGCCGGACAGCCAGCGCTCGATGGCGACGAGGCTCGCGTCGAGCGCGTCGAGATAGACGGAGTGATCGGACATGGGCGCGTGCACGTTGAGATGAAGCGCGGCCCGCTGCCGCGCGTTGCCGTGCAGTGTAGGCAAAAACGCGCGGCCGTGCGCCGGCCGCGCGGGGTCGGCGTCTTATCGCACGCAACTCACATCGTCGCGCGCGCGCCCGGCCGCGACTGCCTTCGCAGCGGCCACCGGCATGCCCGAGCGGGCCTGCAGCAGCTCCGCGCAGACGGCCACCGCGATCGCGCCCGGCGCCTTGTCGACGATGCCCGCGACGCCGATCGGGCACACCATCTCCACGAGCCGCGCGGGATCGATGCCGCGCGCGGCGAGCCGGCGCTCGAACTTCACGCGCTTGGTGCGCGAGCCGATCATCCCGAAGTACGCATAGTCGCGCCGCCGCATGATCTGCGCGGCGAGCGAGAAGTCGAGCGCGTGGTTGTGCGTCATCACGAGGAAGTACGCGCCGGGCGGCGCCGCGTCGACGACGGCCTCCGGCGTGTCGGTCGGCTCCGGCTGCACGTTCGGCGGACATTCGTCCGGGAACAGCTCGTCGCGCGTGTCGACCCACTGCACGACGCACGGCAGCGCGCCGAGCAACGTGACGAGCGCGTGGCCGACGTGCCCCGCGCCGAACAGCACGACGTGCATCGGCGCCGGCGCGCCGGTCGCGCGGTTGCGCTGGCCGGTGCCTTGCGCGAACGGCGGGTTCGACGGCCGCGCGTTGCCGCACGCGCCGTCGCAGCCAGCCGCGGACGCGTGGGACGCGGGATGCGGTGGACGAGCGGGCCCGTTCACGTCAGCCTGCCCGCGCGGCGCGCGCCGCCCGCACCGCGCCGATCGCGCGCAGGATCGACTCGCCGGTGGCCGGCGCGTCGAGCGGCGGGTTCACCCGGTAGTCGCCGACCGCGGCCACGGCGTCGCGCACCGCGAAGAACACCGAGAACGGCAGCAGCAGCGGCGGTTCGCCGACGGCCTTCGAACGGTGGATGCTGTCCTCGACGTTGCGGTTCTGGAACAGCCGCACGTTGAACTCGGGCGGCGTGTCGTTCACCGTCGGGATCTTGTACGTCGACGGCGCATGCGTCATCAGCTTGCCGCCCTGGTTCCACCACAGCTCCTCGGTCGTGAGCCAGCCCATCCCCTGGATGAACGCGCCTTCGACCTGGCCGATGTCGAGCGCCGGGTTCAGCGACGCGCCCACGTCGTGGAGCGCGTCGACGCGCAGCGTGCGCATCTCGCCCGTCAGCGTGTCGATCACCACTTCCGACACGGCCGCGCCGTACGAGTAGTAGTAGAACGGCCGGCCCTGCAGTTTCGACTGGTCCCAGTACAGCTTCGGCGTCGCATAGAAGCCGTCGGACCACAGCTGCACGCGCGCGAGGTACGCCTTCGCGATCACTTCGCCGAACGGCACGCCATGACCGCCGACCCACACCACGTCGTTGCCGAACTTCACGTCGGCCGCATCGACCTTGCCGTCGCCGAACTGCTTCGCCGCGAACACCGCGAGCCGCTCGCGCAACTGGCGCGCCGCATCCTGCGCGGCCTTGCCGTTCAGGTCCGACCCGGTCGACGCGGCGGTCGCGGACGTGTTCGCGACCTTGCTGGTATCGGTCGCCGTCACGCGGATCCGGCCGAAGCGAATGCCGAGCTCGTGCGCGACCACCTGCGCGACCTTCGTGTTGAGCCCCTGCCCCATCTCCGTGCCGCCGTGGTTCACGAGCACCGAGCCGTCGGTGTAGATGTGCACCAGCGCGCCGGCCTGGTTGAAGTGCGTGACGTTGAACGCGATGCCGAACTTCACCGGCGTGAGCGCGATGCCCTTCTTCAGCACCGTGTTGCGTGCGTTGAAGGCGCGCACGCCCGCGCGCCGCGCACGGTAGTCGCTCGTCGTCTCGAGTTCGCCGAGCAGTTCCTGCAGCACGTTGTCCTCGACCGTCTGCCCGTACGGCGTCACGTTGCGTTCGGTCTTGCCGTACAGGTTCGCGTAGCGGACGTCGAGCGGATCGCGGCCGAGCGAACGCGCGATGTCGTCGAGGATGTATTCGATCGCGAACGCGCCCTGCGGGCCGCCGAAGCCGCGGAACGCGGTGTTCGACTGCGTGTTGGTCTTGCCGCAGTAGCCGGCGATGTCGACGTCGCCGAGCCAGTACGCGTTGTCGAAGTGGCACACCGCGCGCGTCATCACCGGGCCCGACAGGTCGGCCGAGAAGCCGCAGCGCGACGTCATGTCGAGCGCGACGCCGTCGATGCGGCCGTCGTCGTCGTAGCCGACGTCGAAGCGGTAATGGAAGTCGTGCCGCTTGCCGGTGATCATCATGTCGTCGTCGCGGTCCGGGCGCAGCTTCACCGGGCACAGCAGCTTCCACGCGGCGAGCGCCGCGCAGCACGCGAACAGCCCCGACTGCGATTCCTTGCCGCCGAAGCCGCCGCCCATCCGGCGGCATTCGACCAGCACGTTGTGCGACGCGACGCCGAGCACGTGCGCGACGAGGTGCTGCATCTCGCTCGGGTGCTGCGTCGAGCAATACACGTGCATGCCGTCGTCGTCCTTCGGCACCGCGTACGCGATCTGCCCTTCCAGATAGAACTGCTCCTGCCCGCCGAGCAACATCTCGCCCGACTCGCGGTGCGGCGCGACCGCGAGCCGCGCGGCCGCATCGCCGCGTGCGAGCCTCAGCGGCGGGATCACGTAGGTTTCGGCCGCGCGCGCTTCCTGCGCGGTCAGGATCGCCGGCAGCTCCTCGTAGTCGACCTGCGCACGGCGCGCGGCGAGCCGCGCGATGTCATGCGACGTCGCGACGACGATGAACATCGGCTGGCCGACAAACTGCACGACGCCCTTCGCGAGCACCGGATCGTCGTGGATGATCGGACCGCAATCGTTGACGCCCGGAATGTCGTCGGCCGTGAACACGGCGACCACGCCCGGCGTCGCGCGCACCGCGTCGAAGTTCATCGACACGATCTTCGCGTGCGGCTTCGCCGACAACCCGAGCGCCGCGTGCAGCGTGCCGGCGACGATCGGAATGTCGTCGGTGTAGGTGGCGCGCCCGCTCACGTGCAGGTGGGCGGATTCGTGGGCGCGCGACACGTGCACCTGCGCGGCGTCGGCTTGCGGGTCGAGGGTGCTCAGGAACGGTTCTGCTTGCTGGTTCATGTTCGGTGTTCTCCGTCTTCAGACGCGCGCCGATGCATCGGCAACGTCGGCGCCGGCTTCGGCGGCCACTTCACGCACGTTCAGGGCTTGCGGCGGCAGCGGGTCGTGCGGACGCGTCTCCAGCCAGAACCGGTACACCAGGTTCTTCGCGGTATCGAGCCGATACGCGCTCGTCGCGCGCATGTCCGACAGCGGCTGGTAGTCGCGCTCGAGCGCCTGCATCGCGGCCTGCGCGGTGGCTTCGTGCCACTGCGCGCCGTCGAGCACCGCCTCCGTGTGGGTCGCGCGCTTGGGCGTCGCGGCCATCCCGCCGAACGCGATGCGCGGCTCGCGGATCGTGTCGCCGTCCGCGATGAACGCGAATGCCGCGCACACGGCCGAGATGTCGGAGTCGAAGCGCTTCGACAGCTTGTAGGTGCGGAACTGCAGCTGTTCGCGCGCGCCGGTGCGGGTCGGCACCTTCAGGCCGACGACGAATTCGTGCGGCGCCATGTCCTTCTGCTGGTAGCCGGTGTAGAGCGCCTCGAGCGGCAGCTCGCGCACCGTGTCGCCGCCGCGCAGCACCACGCGCGCGCCGAGCGCGATCAGTCCCGGCATCGAATCGCCGATCGGCGAGCCGTTCGCGACGTTGCCGCCGATCGTGCCCGCGTTGCGGATCGGCAGCGACGCGAAGCGCTTCCACATCTCGGTCAGCTCCGGATACGTGCCGGCCAGCGCCGCATAGGCCTTCTCGACCGTCACGCCCGCGCCGATCTCGATCCAGTCGCCACGCTCCGCGAGCCGCTGCAGTTCGGCGATCTGGCCGACGTAGATCAGGTCGTCGAGCCGGCGCATCTGCTTGGTGACCCACAGGCCGATGTCGGTGCTGCCGGCGAGAATGCGCGCGTCGGGACGCTCGGCCTTCAGCGCGGCCAGCGCGTCGAGCGTGCGCGGCGCCGTGAAGCGTGCACCGTCGACCGTCGTGTAGTCGAACGTGTCGTCGCGCTTGAGCGACGCGAGCGTGCGGGCCAGCGCGGCCGTGTCGACCGGCGCCGACGCACCTTCGCCGGTCGCATCGAACATCCGCACCGCCGCATCGACGATCGGACGATAGCCGGTGCAGCGGCACAGGTTGCCGGTCAACGCGTCGGCGATCTCGGTACGCGTCGGCACGTCCTTCGCCTTCGCGCATGCGCTGCCGCAGCCTTCGTGGCCGTGCTTCTCGTACAGCGCCCACATCGACATCACGAAGCCGGGCGTGCAAAACCCGCATTGCGAGCCGTGGCAGTCGACCATCGCCTGCTGCACCGGATGCAGCGTGCCGTCCGGCTGGCGCAGGTCCTCGACCGTCAGCAGCGCCTTGCCGTCGAGCGTCGGCAGGAACTGGATGCACGCGTTGACGGCCTTGAACTCGACCGCGCCGGCGTCGGTCAGCTCGCCGACGACGACCGTGCACGCGCCGCAGTCGCCTTCCGCGCAGCCTTCCTTGGTGCCGGTGCAATGCGCGTCCTCGCGCAGGTATTGCAGCACGGTGCGGGTCACGTCCGCGCCGCTGACTTCGCGGATCGCGTGACGATGGTAGAAGCGGATCGGCTCACTCATGTCTCGATGGTTCTTCAAATGGGGGGCAAGGCGGCCTGCGCGGAGCGCTCGACCGACGTTTTTCTGACAGTTTGCACGCTATCACCGTCAAATTCCGCAACCCATAGCTCATCACGCATGCGGCCCATATAACTGCCGCGATATGCGCGCCGCGCCGGCCGACAGCCTTGTCGCGCGGCGCGCCCGGGCCCGCCCTGGTCGCCCGCGACCGTCCGTGATCCGCCAGAACAAGGTTCGATTAACTAAATGGTACCTGCGGGAAAACCGGTTCCATGGGAAAATCCCGATTCCCTTTTCCGCCGTTTTCCGTTCGTTTCACCATTCGTTCCGACCCCATGTCAACCGATTCCGCCACACCGCCGCGCAGCGGGCTCGCGGTCACGCTGCAAATCGTGTCCGTCGTCTGCTTCACGTTCATCTGCTACCTGACCATCGGCCTGCCGCTCGCGGTGCTGCCGGGCTTCGTCCACGACGACCTCGGCTTTTCCGCGATCGTCGCGGGCGGCGCGATCAGCGTCCAGTACTTCGCGACGCTCGCGTCGCGGCCGCTCGCCGGGCGCCTCGCCGATACGCTCGGGCCGAAGCAGACGGTGCTGCGCGGGCTGATCGGCTGCGGCGTGTCGGGCGTGCTGCTGCTCGTCGCGCTGCTGCTCGCGCACTGGCCGGTCGCGAGCCTCGTGCTGCTGGTCGCGAGCCGGCTCGTGCTGGGCGTCGGCGAAAGCCTGTGCGGCACCGGCGCGATCCTGTGGGGCATCGGCCGGGTCGGCGTCGCGCACAACGCGAAGGTGATCTCATGGAACGGCATCGCGACCTACGGCGCGCTCGCGCTCGGCGCGCCGGTCGGCGTCGCGATCGCGCATACGCTGAATCCGGCGCTGATCGGCGTGATCGTCATCGCGCTGGCCGCGCTCGGCTTCTACCTCGCCCGCCTGATCGATCCGGTGCCGCTCGTGCACGGCGAACGGATGTCGTACGCGAGCGTGTTCACGCGCGTGCTGCCGCACGGCCTCGGCCTCGCGCTCGGGTCGGCCGGCTTCGGCTCGATCGCCACCTTCGTCACGCTGTACTACGCGGCGCGCCACTGGCCGAACGCCGCACTGTCGCTGACGGTATTCGGCACGCTGTTCATCGGCGCGCGCCTGCTGTTCGCGAACACGATCAAGACCTACGGCGGCTTCCGCGTCGCGATCGTGTCGTTCGCGTTCGAATGCTCGGGCCTCGTGCTGCTGTGGCTCGCGCCGGTGCCGCACGTCGCGCTCGTCGGCGCGGCGCTCACGGGCTTCGGCTTCGCGCTGATCTTCCCGGCGCTCGGCGTCGAAGCCGTCGCGCTCGTGCCGCCCGCGAGCCGCGGCGCGGCGCTGTCCGCGTACTCGGTGTTCCTCGACCTGTCGCTCGGCATCACCGGCCCGCTCGCCGGCTATGTCGCGGGCGCGTTCGGCTATCCGCAGGTGTTCCTGTTCGCGGCGGTGGCCGCCGCCGCGGGCGTCGCGCTGTCGATGATGCTGTACCAGCGGCAGGCGCGCGTGGCGGGCAGCGGCGCGGCGGCCTGATCCCGCCGGCACCGTGCCTGGCAGCCCGGCGGCCGGTCGCGAACGTCGCACCGCCGCCGCGCCAAAAGAAAACGCCCGCGCGATGCGGGCGTTTCGTCATCCGTCGACCGGGTACGGCGGCCGCGCGGCCCGATCAGGCCGTGCGCAGAAACAGCCGGCGCGTGAGGTCGAACGCGACGAGATTGCCGGCCACCACGAGCAGCAGCCCGATCACCGCCAGCGGCGACCACTGGTAGCCCTCGAACACCGTCGATACGGCCAGCGCGACGATCGGGAACAGCACCGTGCAGTACGCGGCGCGCTCCGGCCCGATCCGGCCGACGAGGGTCAGGTACGCGGTGAAGCCGATCACCGAGCCCGGCACGGCCAGGTACACGAGCGCGCCGAGATAGCGCGGGCTCATGTCCGGCGTGAACGGCATCCCGGCCAGCGCGCTGCCGACGGTCAGGATCGCCGCGCCGATCAGCATCGCCCAGCCGTTGGTCGCGAGCGGGTGCAGCCCCATCGACTGCATCCGGCTCGACAGCAGGTTGCCCGCCGAGAAGCACATCGTGCCGGCGAACGCGATCGCGAGCCCCGTCCAGGTCGCGTGGTCGTCGAGATGGCCAGCCATCTGCTGCCAGAACAGGCACGCGATGCCGGTCAGGCCGAGCAGCGCGCCGGCGATCGCCGACGGCCGCAGCGGGCGGCCCATGAACAGCCGCCCGTTGATCGAGTTCAGCAGCGGCGCGGTCGAGAAGATCACCGCGACGAGCCCGCTCGGCACGACCTGCTCCGCGTAGTAGAAACACAGGAAGTTCAGGCAGAACAGCGCGAAGCCCTGCGCGACGAGAAAGCGCCACGCTTCGCGCGGCGGGCGCGCCGGCCGGCGCATCACGCGCAGCAGCGCGAACAGCACGGCGGCCGCGAGCCAGAAGCGCCACGCGATCGATACGGGCGGCGGCACCGAGCCGAGTTGCCACTTGATCGCGATCCAGGTGGTGCCCCAGATCAGCACGGTGACGAAATAAAGCGACAGGTTCATGGCGGCAATCCGGAAAATCGGGTGAATCGGGATCCCGACTATGCCGCCGCACGGCGCGTGCCGATTGTCCGGAATTGCGGTCTTTTTCGGCGCGCCGCACGCGCCGCCGCGCGCCCGCTTATACTCGGCGCATCATGAGTTTCTCCCTCTGCGCCCCGCCCATCGACCGCGCCGCCGCCCTGGCCGGCGGCGATCTGCCGTTCGGCCTGCAATCGGTCTGCCGCACGCTCGCCGACGCCAACGCGACGCTCGAGCGCTTCGCGTGGCTCGGCGACCATCTCGCGATCGCCGAATGGACGCGGATCACCGACGAAAGCGAGACGGTCTACGAGCAGCCCGGCCACCACACGCTGTCGTGCTATCTCGACGGCGGCTACCGGACCGAGCGCCAGCGCGTGCCGCGCTACGGCGCGCCGAGCCTGCTGTGCGCGCTGCCGGGCGACCATGAATCGCGCTGGTGGGTGCGCGGCGAAATGCATTTCGTCCACCTGTATTTCCTGCCCGAGCACTTCACGCAGCGCGCGATCCGCGAGCTCGATCGCGAGCCACGCGAGCTGAAGCTCGCCGATCGCACCTACTTCGAGGATGCCCGGGTCGCCGCGCTGTTGCGCTCGCTCGCGCTGGAGGGCTGGGACGATGCCGACGAGCGGCTGCGCGTGAACGAGACCGCGCACGACGTGCTGAGCCTGCTGTTGCGCGGGCAGAGCACGACGCGCACCGATACGTCGTTCCGCGGCGGGCTCGCGCCGGCCGTGCGCCGCCGCGTGCGCGACTACATCGACACGTATCTCACGCAGCCGCTGACGCTCGGCGAACTCGCCGAGGTCGCCGCGCTGTCCGAATACCATTTCTCGCGGATGTTCCGGCTGTCGTTCGGCCGCGCGCCGCACGCGTGGGTGGCCGAGCAACGGCTCGCCCGCGCCCGCGAGCTGCTGCGCACGACGGCGCTGCCGCTCGCGCAGATCGCGGCCGCCTGCGGCTACGCGAACGCCGGCCACTTCAGCCATCGCTTTCGCGACGCGCACGGCACGACGCCGAATACGTACCGGCGCGCGATGCAGGGCCGCTGAGCGCGGCCCGCTTCCTCGTTTCGTCGCGGCGTCGCGCTTACGCGCCGCGCCGCGACAGTTCCTGCTCGAGCGCCGCGACGCCGGCCGGCAGGTCGACCGGCACCTTCAGGTCGACCATCGTGCGGCCGAACGCATGCAGCGTGCGGAACAGGTTGTGTTCGCGGCACTGCTCGCCCATCTGGCCGATCCGCACGATCGGCAACCCGAACGAACCCGAGATCTCGACCTGGTACTGCTTCGAGATATGGCCGCAGACCATCCCGGGCGTGAGCCCTTCCGGCGTCTCGATCCCGACCACCGAATTGAGCCGGCAGTCCTTCGGCGCATAGAGCTTGAGCCCCATCGATTCGACGCCCGCCTGGAGCGCCAGCGAGCAGCGCAGGTGGCGCGCGAAGCGGCTCTCGAGCGTCTCCGCGCAGACGAGCCGCAGCGCCTCGTGCAGCGCGAGCACGCCCGACACGGGCGCCGTGTAGTGATAGCCGGCGTTGTGCCAGAAGTTCTCCGCGAGCGCCATGTCGAGGCACCAGTGCGCATTCGGCTCGGGGCGATTCTTCATGCGCTCCCACGCGGCGTCGGAGAACGCGATCAGCGACACGCCCGGGATCGACGACAGCCCCTTCTGGCCGCCGGTGATCACCGCGTCGATGCCCCATGCGTCCATCTCGAGCGGCATCGTCGACAGCGTGCACACCGCGTCGACGACGACCAGCGCGCCGGCCGCCTTCGCGAGCGCCGCGATGTCGCGCAGGTCGCGGTTCCACACGGTGTTCGACGTCTCGCCCTGCACGATCGTGACGATCTCGGGCCGCTCGCGCGCGATCGCGTCGGCGATCTCGTCGAGGCTCGCGACCGCGCGATCGGCCACTTCGAGCGTCGCGACGTCGGCGCCGACGCGCGTGGCCATCTCGGCCATCCGCGCGCTGAAGAAGCCGTTGCGGATCGACAGCACGCGCGTGCCGCGCCATGCGAGGTTCGAGATCGCCATTTCCATCGCGGCCGAACCGGGGCCCGCGACACCGAGCACCCACTTCGTGCGGGTCTGGAACACGTAACGCGCCATCTCCTTCACCTGCTCGATGATCTTCGCCATCGTCGCGCCGAGGTGGTTGATCACGATCGTGTTCGCCTTGGCCACCGCGGCCGGGATCGGGACCGGGCCGGCCCCCATCATCAGCAGCGGTTCTTCGGGCAGGATCGCGTCGAGCGGCACGACGACGGGACAGGGAATCGGCGAGTAATCGATGGACATGGCTGGAAAAAGATGAGGAAAGGAAGTGCCCGGACGCGCCGCGGCACTGCGCCCGCAGCACCGCGCCCGTGGCACGGCGCAGCGAACTGATCGATCATTCCGCGTTCCGCCGCCTCGCGCAAGAGGCACGCACGTGCGGACAGCGCGACGCTGGCCCGGTCGCCGGACCGGGCCAGCCGGCCGCGCACCGCGCGCGCGATGGCCTTCCGGATTGAAAAAACGATTGGCTGCCGGGTGCGAAACGGTTCCATTCGGGTTCCGGACGCGCGATTTTCTCGGCCAATATCGAAACGATTCTTCGAAACCGGTGGTTCAGCGCCTTTCGTGGATCGAACGAAATACACCGACCATCTGATACAAATCGCGGAGCGAATTCGATACACAAAATCCGAACGTGGAAAAAACATCCACCATTGCGGTATGTATTGGGGAACGACTCCCGAATTCGCCGTGCCCCGGCGCGCCGCAATTTACCCCAACCCATTGATTGGAATATGGAATCCTCGAAACAGCGACGCATATTCGAATACCGCGACGGTTTTCCAGCGCACGTCCTTGCTGCATTGCAACCTTAAACCGGTACCCGCGATTTCGATTTTACGCAAGCCGCCCGTTTTCTCAGGTTGACGGATATCGGTTCCGCATTTAACAATTGTCTGCGGAATCGAAAATCTCATTTTCGATACGAGAGCGAACTGGGGCCGCGCGATGCGTTTTCGACGTTGCGTGGCAAAAAATCACAACCAAAATCAATCAACCGGGCCAGAAATACGCAAGCCATGAACCAGATTCAGACCATGCGTGTATTCGTCTGCGTCGCCGAGCAGCAAAGCTTCCGGCGCGCGGCGCACCATCTCGGCGTGTCCAATGCGCTCGTCACGCGTTCGATCGCGATGCTCGAGGGCCACCTGAACACACGGCTGATCCATCGCACCACGCGCAACCTGTCGCTCACCGAGGCCGGCGTGCGCTACCTCGATGGTTGCCGCGCGCTGCTCGAAGAATTCGATCACCTCGAATCGTCCGTCGCGCATGCCGTGCGCGAGCCGGCCGGCACGCTGCGCGTCGTCGCGTCGGGGCTGCTGTCGCCGCTGGCGCTGACGCCGCTCGTCAGCAGCTTCCGGCACCGCTACCCGGAGCTGCGCGTGCAGTTGACCGTCGCCGAAGGGCCGCTCGACGTGCTCGATTCGGGCTACGACGTCGGCATCGTCACCGGCACCCGGCTCGACGGCAACCCGTCGCTGATCGGCCATGCCCTCGCGCCGAACCCGTTCGTCGCGTGCGCGGCGCCGGCCTATCTCGACCGCCGCGGCGAGCCGCGCGTGCCCGACGACCTCCCGGGCCACGACTGGGTCACGCTCGCGCCGCACCAGCACGCGCCGACGTGGCAACTGGTCGGCCACGACGGCGTCGCCCATTCGGTCACGGTGCGCCCCGCCTGCACGGTCAACCAGCTCGCGCTCGTCCAGGCGGCGGCCGTGGCCGGCGCCGGCATCGCGATCCTGCCCGAGCCGTGCGTGGCCGATGCCCTCAACCACGGCACGCTCGTGCGGCTGATGGCCGGCTACCGGATCGACGATCCCGACGCGCAGTTGTCGCTCGTCTATCCGAACCGCCAGTACGTGCCGGCCCGCACGCGCAGCTTCGTCGAGCACGCGCTCGAGCACTTCAGCGCGCCGTCCGCCCGCGACCGCACCGACTACGGCTTCCTGCGGCCGGTGCGCGGCCCCGAACGTTCCGACATCGTCACGGGCCTGCAGTAAACTGCGCGCGTCAGCCATCGGAGGTGCAGCGTGCGCGTGATCCTGTTCAGCAGCCGGCAGTACGACGACGATTCGTTCACCGCCGCCAACCGGCCGTTCGGCTATCGGCTGCACTTCCAGCCGTCGCACCTCGACGCGGAAACCGCGATCCTCGCGCACGGCTATGACGTCGTCTGCCCGTTCGTCAACGACACCGTCGACGCGGCCGTGCTCGAACGGCTCGCCGACGGCGGCACGCGGCTGATCGCGCTGCGCTCGGCGGGCTTCAACCATGTCGACCTCGCCGCCGCCGAGCGGCTCGGCATCGCGGTCGTGCGGGTGCCCGCGTATTCGCCGCACGCGGTCGCCGAGCACGCGGTCGCACTGATCCTCGCGCTCAACCGCCGCCTGCCGCGCGCCGTCGCCCGCACCCGCGAAGGCGACTTCTCGCTGAACGGCCTGCTCGGCTTCGACCTGCACGGCAAGACCGTCGGCGTGATCGGCACCGGCATCATCGGCAGCGTGTTCGCGAAGATCATGATGGGCTTCGGGATGCACGTGCTCGCGCACTCGGTGCCGCCGTACAACGACGAGCTGATCGCGTTCGGCGCGCGCTACGTCGAGCTCGACGAACTGCTGCATCGTGCCGACATCGTCAGCCTGCATTGCCCGCTGCTGCCGTCGACACACCACCTGATCAACGAGCGGACGCTCGCGCGAATGAAGCACGGCGCGATGCTGATCAACACCGGGCGCGGCGGCCTCGTCGATGCGCAGGCGCTGGTCGACGCGCTCAAGAGCGGCCAGCTCGGCCATCTCGGGCTCGACGTGTACGAGGAGGAAAGCGGGCTGTTCTTCGAGGATCACTCCGACCTGCCGCTGCAGGACGACGTGCTCGCGCGCCTGCTGACGTTCCCGAACGTGATCGTCACGTCGCACCAGGCGTTCTTCACGCGCGAGGCGCTGGCCGAGATCGCGCACACGACGCTGCTGAACATCGAGGCGTGGCATGCGGGCGCGCCGCAGAACGTCGTGACGGCAAATCGCTGAGAAACGGCCAATTCGACGGCCCGCAGCGCATCCGCAATCGTTTGCTTGCGCCCCATGCCGCGCACCACCCCTTTCTTCGTCAACAATTCCGCGCATTGTTTCGAATGAAGTAACGTTTCGCGCGCGCCGTCTGCTATCGTTGCGCCGACGTCATCCCTGCCTTCGCCGCTCATGCGTTTCGACGATTCCGACATCGCCGCCGTCTACCGCGCCATCTTCGAACGGCGCGACATGCGCCACTTCACGCCGGCGCCCGTCGATCCGGCCGTGCTCGCGCGCCTGCTGCGCGCGGCGCACCACGCGCCGAGCGTCGGCTTCATGCAGCCGTGGCGCTTCATCCGCATCACCGATCCCGCCTTGCGCACCGCGATTCACGCGCTGGTCGAGGCCGAGCGCCGCGCGACGGCCGACGCGCTCGGCGAGCGCCAGGACGAATTCATGCGACTGAAGGTCGAGGGCGTGCGCGAATGCGGCGAGCTGCTGGTCGTCGCGCTCGCCGACGGCCGCGAACGCCACGTGTTCGGCCGCCGCACGCTGCCGGAGATGGATCTGGCCTCCGCCGCGTGCGCGATCCAGAACATGTGGCTCGCCGCGCGCGCGGAAGGGCTCGGCATGGGCTGGGTGTCGTTGTTCGACGTCGATGCGGTGCGCACGCTGCTGCGGATGCCCGACGGCGCGAAGCCGATCGCCGTGCTGTGCGTCGGGCACGTCGACGCGTTCTATGCGAAGCCGATGCTCGAGGAAGAACGCTGGGCCGCGCGGATGCCGATCGAAGCGTGCCTGTTCGAGAACGGCTGGGACGCTCCGGCGGCCATCGATGGGGCCGATTCGGCTGCGTCGCCCGCAGGCCCGGACAGCGAAACGAAGCACACCCCGGACGCGATGCCCGACCGGTCGTCCGAACGCATCGCGTGATCCACGGCCGGCGGTCGCCATCATCCCGGCCCTGACACCGCCCAAATCCCACACTGTGAGCATCCCGGTCGCCGCCTCGTCGCACGCCGGCAACAAGCGTTCTGGCCCCAAGCATAGGGGTTTTCACTGAAGTAGAATCGCGGCTGACCTTCGCCTCATCCCGCCCGTCCCGCGCATCCTGCGCCTGGCTCGAGCGGCATCTTTTCCCGAGCCTACCGCGATGCCCCTGCCTCTTTTCGCCCTTGCCGTCGCCGCATTTGGAATCGGTACCACCGAATTCGTGATCATGGGCCTGCTGCCCAATGTCGCGCGCGACCTCGGCGTGTCGATCCCGGCCGCCGGGATGCTCGTGTCGGGCTACGCGCTCGGCGTGACGATCGGCGCGCCGATCCTCGCGATCGTCACCGCGAAGATGCCGCGCAAGCGTGCGCTGATGGCCCTGATCGGGCTGTTCATCGCCGGCAACCTGTTCTGCGCGATCGCGCCCGGCTATGCGGTGCTGATGGCCGCGCGCGTCGTCACCGCGTTCTGCCACGGTGCGTTCTTCGGCATCGGCTCGGTGGTGGCCAGCAACCTCGTCGCGCCGAACCGCCGCGCGCAGGCGATCGCGCTGATGTTCACCGGGCTCACGCTCGCGAACGTGCTCGGCGTACCGCTCGGCACCGCGCTCGGCCAGGCGTTCGGCTGGCGCGCGACGTTCTGGGCCGTCACCGGCATCGGCATCGCCGCGGCCGCCGCGCTCGCGGTGTGCCTGCCGAAAAACCTCGCGATGCCCGATACCAGCATCACGCGCGAATTCAGCGTGCTGAAGCACCCGCAGGTGCTGATGGTGCTCGGCATCAGCGTGCTCGCGTCCGCGAGCCTGTTCAGCGTGTTCACGTACATCACGCCGATCCTCGAGGACGTGACGGGCTTCTCGCCGCGTCAGGTCACCTACGTGCTACTGCTGTTCGGCCTCGGCCTGACGGTCGGCGGCACGCTGGGCGGCAAGCTCGCCGACTGGCGGCGGATGCCGTCGCTGATCGCAACGCTCGCGCTGATCGGCATCGTCCTCGCGCTGTTCGCGGGCACGATGCATCTGCCGTTCGCCGCGCTCGCGACGATCTTCGTGTGGGGCATCCTCGCGTTCGCGATCGTGCCGCCGCTGCAGATCATGATCGTCGACCGCGCGAGCGACGCGCCGAACCTCGCGTCGACGCTGAACCAGGGCGCGTTCAACCTCGGCAACGCGACCGGCGCATGGCTCGGCGGGATGGCGATCGGCTCGGGCGTGTCGCTCGTGAGCCTGCCGTGGGTCGGCGTCGCGATGGCGGTCGCCGCGCTCGCGCTCACGCTGTGGTCGGCGTCGCTCGAACGCCGCCCGGTGGCCGTGCCGACCGAATACGTGTGACGCGGCCCCGCCGCGATCGTTGCGTACGCAACTCCATTCGAACGTGACGGCCTTCATGGACCTTTCAACGGTCGCGGTGTAGCATCGCGGCCGATGAAAGCCATTCTCAATCGCGATTTCCTCGCGCTGATCCTGAGCGTCGCGGTCGTCGGCCTCGGGACCGGCGCCACGCTGCCGCTGACCGCACTCGCGCTCACCGAAGCCGGACACGGCACCAACGTCGTCGGCATGCTGACGGCCGCGCAGGCCCTCGGCGGCCTCGCGATCGTCCCGTTCGTCACCGCGCTCGCGCGGCACATCGGCGCGCGCCGCGCGATCGTCGTGTCGGTCGTGCTGCTCGCGGCCGCCACCGCGCTGATGCAGTTCACGTCGAACCTGATCCTGTGGGGCGTGCTGCGCGTGCTGTGCGGCGCCGCGCTGATGCTGCTGTTCACGATCGGCGAAGCGTGGGTCAACCAGCTCGCCGACGATGCGACGCGCGGGCGCGTCGTCGCGATCTACGCGACCAATTTCACGCTGTTCCAGATGGCCGGCCCGGTGCTCGTCAGCCAGATCGCCGGCGCGACGCACATCCGCTTCGCGCTGTGCGGCGCGCTGTTCCTGCTCGCGCTGCCGACGCTCGCGACGATCCGCCGTGCGCCGCTCGCCGGCGACGACGCGCATCACGAAGCACACGGCCGCTGGCTCGACGTGCTGCCGCGCATGCCCGCGCTGATCATCGGCACCGGCTTCTTCGCGCTGTTCGATACGCTCGCGCTGTCGCTGCTGCCGCTCTACGCGATGGATCACGGCGTCGCGAGCGCGACCGCCGTGCTGCTCGCGTCGATCATGCTGTTCGGCGATACCGCGATGCAGTTCCCGATCGGCTGGCTCGCGGACAAGCTCGGCCGCGAGCGCGTGCACCTCGGCGCCGGCTGGATCGTGCTGGCCGGCCTGCCGATGCTGCCGTTCGTGATCGCGAATCCGTGGCTGTGCTGGCCGCTGCTGTTCGTGCTCGGCGCGGCGGCCGGCAGCATCTATACGCTGTCGCTCGTCGCGTGCGGCGAACGTTTCCGCGGCGCGGCGCTCGTCACCGCGAGTTCGCTCGTGTCGGCGTCGTGGAGCGCCGCGAGCTTCGGCGGCCCGCTGGTGGCGGGCGCGTTGATGGAGCAACTGGGCAGCAATGCGCTGGTCGGCGTGCTGGTCGCTTGCGTCGCCGCGTTCGTCGCGGCGGCGTTGTGGGAGCGGCGCGCCGCAGTACAACGCGCGGTCTGACGTCGCTCGGTGTTGGCGTTGGCGTTGGCGTTGGCGTTGGCGTCGGCGTCGGCATCATGCACCGATACGCATCGGGCCGCTCGCGCCCCCTCCTCCGGTAAACGAAAAACGGCCCGCGCAATGCGGACCGCCCTGTCCTTCCGGACTACGCGTGATCTACACGTGACCTACGCGTAACGTTTCGCGCCGCGATCCGTCACGCACTCGGCGCCGGCAAGATCCTGCCCGCACACGTGCCGAAGCCGACGCGATACCCATCGCCCTGGCACCAGCCGGCGAGCGTCAGCTCGTCGCCGTCCTCGATGAACGTGCGGCTGCCGCCGCCGTTCAGCGCGACCGGCTCCTTGCCGTTCCACGTCAGTTCGAGCAGGCTGCCGAACGAATCCTTCGTCGGCCCGCTGATCGTGCCCGAACCCATCAGGTCGCCCACGCGCGTGTTGCAGCCGGCGACCGTGTGATGCGCGAGCTGCTGCGCCATCGTCCAGTACATGTGCCTGAAGTTCGTGCGGCAGATCGACGTGGCCTCGGCCGCACCTTCGGCGCGCAGCGTCACTTCCAGCGCGATGTCGAACGCATGCTTGCCCGCATGCCGCAGATACGCGAGCGGCTGCGGCGACTGCTCGGGCTGCGCGACGCGGAACGGTTCGAGCGCATCGAGCGTGACGATCCACGGCGAGATCGTCGTTGCGAACCCCTTCGAGTTGAACGGGCCGAGCGGTACGTATTCCCACTGCTGGATGTCGCGCGCGCTCCAGTCGTTCAGCAGCACCATCCCGAAGATATGCGCTTCCGCGTCCTCGCACGCGATCGGCTCGCCGAGCGCGTTGCCCTTGCCGACGATGAAGCCCGTTTCCAGTTCGATGTCGAGCTTGCGGCACGCGCCGAACACCGGGCGCTCCTGGTCGGGCAGCTTCAGTTGCCCGTTCGGGCGCCGCACCGGCGTGCCGCTCACGACCACCGACGACGCGCGGCCGTTGTAGCCGATCGGCATCTCCGACCAGTTCGGCAGCAGCGCATTCTTCGGATCGCGGAACATCGAGCCGACGTTGGTCGCGTGTTCCTTCGACGAATAGAAATCGGTGTAGCCGGGAATCTCGACCGGCAGATGCAGCGTCGCGTCGCGCTGCGCGACGAGCACCTGCGCGCGCAGCGCCGCATCGTCACGCAGTGTCGCGTCGTCACGCGAGAACAGCGCCGACAGCTGCACGCGCACGCTGCGCCACGCGTCGCGGCCGAGCGCGATGAACGCATTGAGCGTCGGTGCGGCGAACACGTCGACGCCGGCCGGCAGCGTGACGAGGCCCGCACGCGCGAGCACCGCGAGATCGACGATCTGGTCGCCCAGCGCGACGCCCGGGCGGCGCGCGCCCTTCGCATCGCTGAAGATGCCGAATGGCAGGTTCTGGATCGGGAAATCGCAGGCGGGATCGTTCGCGGTCTCGATCCAGCTCTTGCGAGCCGGGTCGAGCGTCGCGCGCCAGTCTTGGGTGTCGCTCATCGTTGCTCCGGATTGAAGTGTTTCTTGATGCCTTGCCAGCACTCGAAGTAATCGGCCTGCAGCTGCGCGGTGTCGAGCGCGTAGCGCGTCGGCCGGATCAGCGTGCGGGTTTCGAACATGAACGCCATCGTCGCGTCGACCTTGTGCGGCTTCGTCGTGTCGCTCGCGGACGCCTTCTCGAACGTGTCCGCATCGGGTCCGTGGCCCGACATGCAGTTGTGCAAACTCGCGCCGCCCGGCACGAAGCCCTCGGCCTTCGCGTCGTACGCGCCGTGCACGAGGCCCATGAACTCGCTCGCGACGTTGCGGTGGAACCACGGCGGGCGGAACGTATCCTCGGCCGCGAGCCAGCGCGGCGGGAAGATCACGAAGTCGATCGTGTCGACGCCCGGCGTGTCGCTCTGCGCCTGCAGCACGAGGAAAATCGACGGATCGGGATGATCGAAGCTGATCGAGCCGATCGTGTTGAACAGGCGCAGGTCGTATTTGTAGGGCGCGTAGTTGCCGTGCCACGCGACGACGTCGAGCGGCGAATGGCCGATGTCCGCGCGCCAGAGGCGCCCGTTCAGCTTCGCGATCAGCTCGAACGCGCCTTCGCGGTCTTCGTAGGCGGCCTGCGGCGTCAGGAAGTCGCGCGGGTTCGCGAGCCCGTTCGAGCCGATCGGGCCGAGATCCGGCAGGCGCAGCAGCGCGCCGAAGTTCTCGCAGATGTAGCCGCGCGCGTCGCCGTCCGGCAGCGCGACGGCAAAACGCACGCCGCGCGGGATCACCGCAATCTCGAACGGCTCGACGTCGAGCCGGCCGAATTCGGTCGCGATGAACAGGCGCCCCTGCTGCGGCACGATCAGCAGCTCGCCGTCGGCGCTGTAGAAGAAGCGGTCCTGCATCGAGCGGTTCGCCGCATACAGGTGGATCGCGCAACCGTTCATCGCGGCGGCCGACCCGTTGCCGGCCATCGTCACGAGGCCGTCGACGAAATCGGTCGGCTCGACCGGCATCGGCAGCGGATCCCAGCGCAACTGGTTCGGCGGCGTCGGCGGCACGTCGGCCGAATCGCCGAACTCCGACACGAGCCGCTGCGGGCCCGCATACGGCTCGAACGGCCGGTGCACGGCGGCCGGGCGAATCCGGTACAGCCACGAGCGGCGGTTGTGGCCGCGCGGCGCGGTGAACGCGGTGCCCGACAGCTGCTCCGCGTACAGCCCGTACGGCGCGCGCTGCGGCGAGTTGCGGCCGTGCGGCAGCGCGCCGGGCAGTGCCTCGGTCGCGAATTCGTTCGCGAAACCGCTCAGGTAGCCGGCGGTTGCCGGTTTCGACAGGTCAAGCGTCATCGTTTCCTTTCTCCATCAATTCATCACGGTGTTCGGCGCCTGCGCGCCGCTGCGCCGCGTGACGCCTGCGAGGCCCAGCACGAACAGCGCCGAGCACAGCACGGGCACCGCGGCCGCATGGAACAGCGCGCCGTTCGACCAGTTGAGCGCAATCAGTTGTCCGCCGACGAGCGGCCCGAGCACCGAGCCGATCCGGCCGATGCCGAGGCTCCAGCCGATGCCCGTCGAGCGCAGCGACGTCGGGTAATACTGGCCCGCGAGCGCGTTCACGGCCGGCTGCCCGCCGACCACGCAGAACCCGCCCGCGAACACGACGACCAGCAGCCACGGCAGCGCATGCGCGACCGAGCCGATCAGCCCCACCGACACGGCCGCGCACGCGAAGCACGCGAACAGCACGCGCACGAAGCCGTAACGTTCGATGAACCAGCCGAGCGACAGCGTGCCGATCACGCCGCCCGTCTGCAGCACCGTGCCGACGATCACCGCGGTGCCCGGCGAATAGCCGGCGTCGCGCATCACGGTCGGCAGCCAGTTCGACAGGAAGTACAGATCGATCAGGTTCATGAAGCTGATCGACCACAGCAGCAGCGTGACCGGCAGGCGGCCATGGCGGAACAGCTCGGCGACCGGCGCGCCGCTTGCCGCGCGTTCGCGCACGACGAGTCGCGTGTTCGCATCGATGCCGGCTTCCGGCGCGAACCGCGCGAGCCAGTCACGCGCCTGCGCGACACGCCCTTTCAGCACCAGGAACTGCAGCGACTCCGGCAGCCGCGCGACCATCGCGATCGTCAGCACGAGCGGCACCGCGCCGCCGACGAAGAACACCGAACGCCAGCCGAGCGCCGGAATCAGCGCCGCGCTGATGAAGCCGCCGAGCGCCGCGCCGAGCGTGAAGCCGCACGACACGATCATCATCCGCTTCACGCGATGCGCGGCCGGGCTGAACTCGCCGACCAGCGCCATCGCGTTCGGCATGATGCAGCCGAGGCCGAGCCCCGTGACGAAGCGCAACGCCATCAGCACGGGGATCGAGCCCGCGAACGGCGTCGCGAGCATCGTCACCGCGAAGAACAGCGTCGAGCCGATCAGCACCGGGCGCCGCCCGATCCGGTCGGCGAGCACCGACAGCCCGAGCGCGCCGAGCAGCATCCCGAACAGGCTCGCGCTGAACACGGGCCCGAGCGCCTGCTTCGGCACGCCCCATTCGGCGATCACGCTCGGCGCGACGTAGCCCATCGCCTGCGCATCGAAACCGTCGATCACGAGGCACAGCCCGCACAGCGCGAGCAGCATCCAGTGAAACCCCGGGCGACGAGTCTCGTCGATCACGCGCTCGACTTCGAGCACGCGCGCGTCGGCCGGCGCCGCGCTCATTGCGCCACCTCGGCGGCCGGATGCACGGGCGGCGTCACGCCCTGGCGTGCGAGCGCCATCGCTTCGCGCAGCACGTCGGCGTCGCCGACCTGGTTCGCGAGCAACAGGATCAGCTTCGCGTTGACGAGCTGGCTGTCGGCGTCGGACAGGTCGCGATGCATGTCGATCAGCGCTTCGTAGAACGCGTCGGGATCGGCCAGGCGCGGGCGGGTGTCGAGTGAGGGCATGACGGTGTCTCCGGTATCTTGGTCGTATCAGCGTGCGCAGGTCGCGCGCGCCAGTGCGTCGGCAATCGCCTGACGGTCGAGCGTGCGCGTGCGGGCGCAGACGTGCTGGTCGGGACGCAGCAGGTAGAACGTGCCAGGCTGCGCGTCGTAGCGCCGCGCGGCGAGCCCGTCGACGTCCTCCACGACGTCGACGCCGGCGACCGGCTGCGCGTGCCCGGCCGGCACGACGAGCACGGGACGCACCGGCAGCGCGAGCCCGTCGACGGCCTGCGCCAGCGCGGCCGCATCGCCCGGCAATCCGAACAGCACGCCGGTGAAACCGTCGCGCAGATGCTGCAGCAGCCAGCCCGGCGCACCCTGCGCACGCACCGGCGCATCGGCCGCCGCCGCGCCCGGCCGCATCGCGCACGCGAATGCGTCGCCGCCGCGGTCCGGCGTGTTGAGCGGCGAATCGGCCAGCACGGCCGGCACCGACAGGCGCCCGCTGTTCACCAGCTTGCGCGCGAACTCGCAGTCGCGCGCGAGCTTCAGCGTCGCATCGCGGAACACGCGCGACACCGCGCTTTTCGGCGTGATGAAGTCGGTCGAGCGCGTCGAATTGCGAATGTTCTCGTCGGCCGCGAACTCGCGCTCGCTCGCATACGTATCGAGCAGGCGGTCGTGCGCGCGGCCGTCGAGCACCAGCTTCAGCTTCCACGCGAGGTTGTCCGCGTCCTGCACGCCGCTGTTCGCGCCGCGCGCGCCGAACGGCGACACGCCATGCGCGGAGTCGCCCGCGAACAACACGCGGCCGTGCCGGAACGACTCCATCCGCTGGCAGCGGAACGTGTAGACGCTCACCCACTCGAGCTCGAACTCGACGTCCGGCCCGAGCAGCGCGCGCACGCGCGGGATCACGCGCTCCGGCTGCTTCTCGGCGACCGGATCGGCATCCCAGCCGAGCTGGAAGTCGATGCGCCACACGTTGTCCGGCTGACGATGCAGCAGCACCGACTGATTGCGGTGAAACGGCGGGTCGAACCAGAACCAGCGCTCGGTCGGAAACTCCGCCTTCATCTTCACGTCGGCGATCAGGAAGCGGTCCTTGAAGGTGCGGCCGCGGCTCTCGAGGCCCATCATCGTGCGCATCGGGCTGCGCGAACCGTCGGCCGCGATCACGTACTGCGCGCGCAGCGTCGCGACGCCGTCCGGCGTCTCGATCGTCAGCACCGCATGTTCGGCCGACTGGTCGATGCCCGTCACCTTGTGCTTCCAGCGGATGTCGATGTTCGGCAGCTCGAACGCGCGGTCGGCCAGATAGCCTTCGACGTAGTACTGCTGCAGGTTGATGAACGCCGGGCGCGCATGCCCTTCCTCGGGCAGCAGGTCGAATGCGTAAAGCTGCTCGTCCTGCAGGAACACCTTGCCGACGTGCCAGCTCACGCCCTTGTCGACGAAGCGCTCGCCGCAGCCGAGCCGGTCGAAGATCTCCAGCGTGCGCTTCGCGAAGCAGATCGCGCGCGAGCCGGTCGACAACGTGTCGTCGTCGTCGAGCAGCACGACCGGCACGCCCTGTTGCGCGAGGTCGATCGCGGCCGCGAGGCCGACCGGGCCCGCGCCGACGACGATCACCGGGTGGACGGCCGCGTCGTGCGCGCGGGCGCGGTACTCGAACTTCAGCGTCTGGTAATCGATGCTCATGGTCGCCATCCGCGCGTCAACCCCGCCGTGCGCGCACCGCCGCGCCCGTCGTCCCGTCCGTCTCCTGCCGGCGCGCCCGCCCGCCTGTCCTGTCAACCGCCACGTCTCGCTCCTTGCTTCCTGTTGATTCGTGAACGGCGCCGTTTCGCGGCGCCCGCATGCCGCATTTCTTGATCGGCGACAAATCCTTGGATTTACGAATAGTAAAACCAATTACGAATAGTGAAATCAACGTAAACCCTAGGCGCTGGCGCGAGGACGGGATAACCATATGAGTGAAACGCCAAGCCGAGCGCGGCGCGCGCTGCTAATATCAAGTCATGAGGCGGCCCTTTCGGCCGCCATTTTTCCTTCTCACGCCGATGATTCCGCCTACCATCCCCGAGCTGGTCAGCCGTGCCGGGCAACTGCCGTATCTGCGGGAACACCTCGCGCTAGCCGAAGGCGGCACCGCGTGCGCGAATCTGCCCGAGCGCACGCTCGCCAGTGCGTACGAGCCGATCTACGACGTGACGATGCCCGGCGCGCCGCAATCGACGTCGTTCGCCGACGCGATCGAGCGCTACGGCGACGAGCTCGGCTTCCAGGCCGTCACACTGGTCACGGGGGCGCAGCACGATCCGGTCGACGCGGCCGTCGACGACCAGACGCTGGTCGCGATCGACCGCCTGTCGCGCGCGCTGCATGCGATCAATTTCTTCGGCGCGCAACGCCACGGGCTGCTGTTCCTGCGCGTGCACGAGCGGCTGCTCAAGAGCGTGAAGTACGACCACGGCAAGCATTTCTCATCGGTGCTGCAGCGCTTCGGGCTGCCGCCCGAGCGGATCGTGATCGAGCTGCCGGCGGTCGCGGTCGCCCACAAGACGTTCCTCGGCTACCTGACGCGCAGCTACCAGCATCACGGTTTCAAGGTCGCGGACAAGCTGCCGGACCCGGGCCGCATCCTCGCGGTCGAATCGGACATGGCGCGCCCCGACTACATCAAGATGGATGCGGGCATCGCGTTGCGCGACGGGATGGTCAAGGCGCTCGTCGCCTATGCGCAGCGCGTGCGGATCCCGCTGATCTTCGACGGCGTCGTCGACGAGACGCAGTGCGAGCTGCTGCGCCAGCACGACGTGCGGTTCATGCAGGGGCCGGTGTTCGCGAAGGTCGTGACGGCCTGAGCGATTCGCGGGGAAGGCGCGCGCGGGGAGCGGCGCGCCGGATCGCGGATTCCGGAGTCGTGCTGCTTCGGGAAGCGGGTTCAGCACGCGGCGTCGCTCGACGCCGGCCGGTTCGCTGTTCGTTCACGCAGAAAGATCGGCCGTGCCTGCGCGCGCGATCGACACCGGTGTATCGGCGCGGATGAGCCGCCTATTCTCTTCCACCGTCGTCGTACTTCGGCAAATCGTCGCCGATCTCGACACCCGGCAAACGATCCCGATACCAGACGTGCCACGCCGGACGCAACCGCGACGGTTCGTCGAGCGTCGCGTAGTTGATCTCGACCGTCTGCGGCGCGTCAGCGCGCCGGTATTCGAGTTGCGCGCCGCAACGGCCGCAGAAACGCCGCTCGCCCCATGCGCTCGACGCGTAGACGGTCGGTTCGCCCTGCAGGTATTCGAACGCGTCGATCGGCACCGTTGCCGACGCGACGACCGCCGCGCCGGTCGTGCGCTGACAGAGCCGGCAGTGGCAGAAGCCGGCATCGGTCGGCACGTCGGCGATACGGTAGCGGATCGCGCCGCACGCGCATCCGCCTTCCATCGGTTCGGGGTGCGCCATCGCAGACCTCGTCGTCGGTAAGCAGGCGAACGATGATGAGCGCGGTTCGCCCATCGCGCAATACGCCACCGCGCCGCCTCTCCATCCGCCGCGCACGAGCCGATTGCCGCGCGGCGGCAACAGCCCACGCACGCGTGGCTCAGACCGTCTGGCCGAGCCGCTGCGCGAGCGCCTTCAGTTGCGGCCCGACCTGCGTGCGAAACACGCCCTCGTCCATCGACGACGCCGGGCCGCTACAGCTCAGGATCAGCCAGCGTCCCTCGCGCGGCTCGCGAAACGGCACGGCCGCCGCGTTCACGTCCATGTGCCACGCACGGAACGAATAACAGCACCCGCCCGCCGAAAATTCGGCCACCGCCTGCTGCGCGGCGGCGACGAGCGCATCGGCGTCGGCCGCGCCGCCGGCCGCACGGTGCAGCTCGGCATAGAGCGCGCGGCGCACGTCCTCCGGCTGCACGGCCAGGTACGCGCGCCCCATCGAGCTCGTCAGCATCGACAGCCGCGAACCGGGCGCGAGCCCGAGCGTCAAGGCGGTCTCGCTGCGGATCGTCTCCAGATAGATCATGTCGAGCCCGTCGCGGCAGCCGAGCGACACGGCCGCGCCGATCTCCCGCGCGAGCGCCTGCATGTGCGGCCGCGCGAGATCGATCGTCCCGGAGCCCGACAGCAGCGCGTAGCCGAGCGACAGCACGCCGGCGTCCAGCGCATACTTGCCGAGCGTCTCGTCGTAGCGCAGATAGCCGAGCACGGTCAGCGTATAGGCGAGCCGGTTCACCGTCGCCTTCGGCAGCCCCGTGCGTTCCGCGAAATCGCGATTGCCCAGCATCGTCTCGCCGGGGCGGAAGGCGCGCAGCAGGTCGAGCCCGCGCGCGAGCGCGACGACGAACTTGCGCTCGTCGATCGTGGTTTCGTCGATGGTTGAAAGTGTCATCCGGTGCTACACTGGGTTCGATTTGCAAAACATTGTTCCGCACAGCGGAACGCGAGTCAAGCAAACTTTGACACGGGGCCGGCTCGAAGACCGGACCAACAGGAGATGAGACGATGAGTGCTGCAACTTTTCATTGGGACGATCCGCTGCTGCTCGACCAGCAACTGACCGAGGAAGAGCGGATGGTTCGCGATGCCGCGCAGGCGTACGCACAGGACAAGCTCGCGCCGCGCGTCACCGAAGCGTTCCGCCACGAACGCACCGACGCGGCCATCTTTCGCGAGATGGGCGAGGTCGGCCTGCTCGGCCCGACGATTCCCGAGGAATACGGCGGCCCCGGCCTCAACTACGTGAGCTACGGGCTGATCGCGCGCGAAGTCGAGCGCGTCGATTCCGGCTACCGGTCGATGATGTCCGTGCAATCGTCGCTCGTGATGGTGCCGATCTTCGAATTCGGCTCGGACGCGCAAAAGCAGAAATACCTGCCGAAGCTCGCGAGCGGCGAATGGATCGGCTGCTTCGGCCTGACCGAGCCGAACCACGGCTCCGATCCGGGCAGCATGGTCACGCGCGCGAAGAAGGTGCCCGGCGGCTATTCGCTGTCCGGCGCGAAGATGTGGATCACCAACTCGCCGATCGCCGACGTGTTCGTCGTCTGGGCGAAGCTCGAAGAGAACGGCAAGGACGCGATCCGCGGCTTCATCCTCGAGAAGGGCTGGAAGGGCCTGTCGGCGCCGGCGATCCACGGCAAGGTCGGGCTGCGCGCCTCGATCACCGGCGAGATCGTCCTCGACGAGGTGTTCGTGCCGGACGAGAACCTGATGCCGAACGTGAGCGGCCTGCGCGGCCCGTTCACGTGCCTGAACTCGGCGCGCTACGGGATCGCGTGGGGTGCGCTCGGCGCCGCCGAGTCCTGCTGGCACACCGCGCGCCAGTACGTGCTCGACCGCCAGCAGTTCGGCCGGCCGCTCGCCGCGAACCAGCTGATCCAGAAGAAGCTCGCCGACATGCAGACCGAAATCACGCTCGGCCTGCAAGGCGTGCTGCGCCTCGGCCGGATGAAGGACGAAGGCACGGCCGCCGTCGAGATCACGTCGATCATGAAGCGCAACTCGTGCGGCAAGGCGCTCGACATCGCCCGCCTCGCGCGCGACATGCTCGGCGGCAACGGCATCTCCGACGAATTCGGCGTCGCGCGCCACCTCGTGAACCTCGAGGTGGTCAATACGTACGAAGGCACGCACGACATCCACGCGCTGATCCTCGGCCGCGCGCAGACGGGCATCCAGGCATTCTTCTGATGATCCGGCCATGACGCACGCGGCAGCGTTGCCGCGCACGCGCACGCCGCCAAGGAAAAAGCCCGCCCGGCATCGCTGCCGGGCGGGCTTTTTTCAGCGGAGCCGCGGCTGCGGGCCGCCGATGCTTACTTGTTCGGCTGCGGCGTCAGGCGCAGATACGGACGCACCGCGTTGAAGCCCTTCGGGAAGCGCTTCTTCAGTTCTTCCGGATCCTGCAGCGACGGGACGATCACGACGTCGTCGCCATCCTTCCAGTTGCCGGGCGTCGCGACCTTGTAATTGTCGGTCAGTTGCAGCGAATCGATCACGCGCAGCACTTCGTCGAAGTTGCGCCCCGTGCTGGCCGGATAGGTGATCGTGAGCCGGACCTTCTTGTTCGGGTCGATCACGAACAGCGAACGCACCGTCAGCGTTTCGTTCGCGTTCGGGTGAATCATGTCGTACAGCTGCGACACCTTGCGGTCCGCGTCGGCGATGATCGGGAAGCCCACGACCGTCGACTGCGTTTCGTTGATGTCGTTGATCCAGCCCTTGTGCGATTCGACGCCGTCGACCGACAGCGCGATCACCTTCACGTTGCGTTTCTCGAATTCGCCCTTCAGCTTCGAGGTCAGCCCGAGTTCGGTCGTGCACACCGGCGTGTAGTCGGCCGGATGGGAGAACAGGACACCCCAGCTGTTGCCGAGCCACTCGTGAAACTTGATCGTGCCCAGGCTCGATTCCTGCTCGAAATCCGGTGCGATGTCGCCAAGACGCAGACTCATGATGTTCCCTCCTCGAACGATGCTGGTTGAAACCGCGCGCTGGACAGCGCGGGGCAGTCCATCAGCTTACGGGAAGCAATGGGCCGTGCGAACGATTATTCCGTTTGATATTCATACTTTTTTGTCATTTTTACCCGGCGTCGTGGCAGGACGGCGGGCTGGAGAGGAAACTTTTCAACCCGTTTGCCGCTCTGTTCATGATTACAAGTCGTTTACCATGCAGTCTTGCGCTGCCGCCGTGTGTCTTCCCGGCTCGCCAGCAGGCAGGGGTTTCGCTACGATGTGAACCTGCAGCATGACAGCACGAAGGGAGTTGCAATGTCGGAAATCAACAAGGAGAAACTGATGTCGGATATCAAAACCGTTCTCTCGGACGCCGAAGACCTGCTCAAGCAAGCTGCGAGCAGCACGGGCGACCGTGCGGCCGAGCTGCGCGAGAAGGCCATGTCGCGCCTCAAGCAGGCCAAGGAAAAGGCAGCCGACGTCCAGGTCGTGGTGGTCGAGAAAGGCAAGAAGGCCGCGCGCGCGACCGACGACTACGTGCACGAGCATCCGTGGACGTCGATCGGCGTGGCCGCCGGCGTCGGCGTGCTGATCGGCCTGCTGATCAACCGCAAGTAACGCGCTCTGCGCCGTTTCGTCCCGCAGGCCGCATGTGCGGCCCGCGGGCGTCGAAGCCTGCCGGTCTGCGCCGGCCGGCTTTGTCCTAGCTGCTCACTGCACGCGCAAGCACCTCATCCATGACGACAGACACCCACTCGCAGCCGTCCGGTCAAGGACCGCTGCGCCGCCTCGTCGGCTCCGCCATCGGCCTTCTGCAGACGCGCCTCGAACTGGTGGGCATCGAGCTTGCCGAGGAGAAGGAGCGCCTGATGGGCGTGCTGTTCCTCGGTCTCGCCGCGATGATGCTCGCGACGATGGCGCTCATCAGCCTGACCGTGCTGATCGCGATCGCGTTCTGGGATACCTACCGCTGGCAGGCGCTCGCCGCGATCACCGCACTGTATGCCGTTGGCGGCATCGTATGCGCGCTGAAGGCGCGTTCGGGCCTGCGCGACGCGCCGACCGTGTTCGAGGCGACGCTCGCCGAACTCGAGAAAGACCGCGACCTGTTCCGCGGCAAGCCGTGAACGCCCTCGCGCTCATCCCTCTCACCTACTTCGCCGACGCGCCATGAGCCAGAACATCACGGGCAATCCATCCCGCTCCCATTCGTCGCGATCGCACTGGAGCGCGTCGCAGCACCGCGCGCTCCGCAAGGAATTGCTGATCCTGCGATCCGAAGTCGAGCGGCTCGAACTCGCGGAAGCCGCCGCCGAAATGCGTCAGGCCGTCACGCGCTTCAGTTGGCTCAAGGTGTTCATCCCCGGCCTGTCCTCGCACAAGTTCGGCCAGTCGGCCAAGAACCTGAACGCAAGCCTCGGCCAGCTCGTCAACCAGTATCCGATGCTGAGTTCGCTCGCGTCGCTCGTGCTGGCGAAGCCCGTCCGCTCGCTGCTGCGCGCGAGCGCGGGCCCCGCGTTGAAGTGGGGCGCGCTCGGCTTCGCCGCATGGGAGGTCTACCGGATCTGGAAGCAGTCCCGCGACGAGCGCGGGCTCGACGCACACGACGACTGATCGTCGGCATTCCGCGCGTACGGCCATGCGCCGCTGCGCGCCTTTCTTGCGAACTCAGCGCACGCCCCAGCACGCAGCACCCGGTTCGTCGGTGCCATCGCTTGCTGCGTTGCCTTTCGTTCCGTCCGAGCGCAGCGTGAACGTGCCGCATGCATCGTCGCGCATCGGCCCGGTGTCGAGCGGCGTCGCCGTCAGTTCATAGCTCACCGGCGAACCGTCGCCGTCCGGCCGCCCGAGCGTCAATCGATACACGGCGTGCCCGTCCGGCGGCGCGTGTGCGAGCGCGTCCGGCAACGCCGCAGGCGGCGCACCGTCCAACGTTTCAAGATACTGGGCCGCACGGTACAGCGCGGACACCGCCGACGCGCGGTGAACGCGCACGACATGTTCGCGATACGACGGGATACCCCATCCGGCCAGCACGGCGACGATCGCAAGCACGATCATCAGCTCGATCAGCGTGAACCCTGCCGCGCGGCAGATAGGCAGGCGGCCGCTCATCGGAGCACCGTCGCGACACGACGCCAATGCAGCGCGACGATATGGCCGTCGCGTATCGCAACCTGGTGTTGCAGCCACACGGCGCTCGATGCGTGCGTGCCGACGCCACGCGCGGTAATCAGGTAAGCGCGGCCGCCGGCCTGCCCTGCCGGACGCCGCCATGCCTCGATCAGACATCGCGGCGGCTGCGCGGCCATCGGCCAGCCGGCAAATGGCGCGAACGCCTCGGGAGCCGTCAGCGGCGGCATGCGCCGCCATGCGTCGGGCTCCGCGTGCGATTCGCTTTCGCTCATATAAGGCGCCGAGCCGCGCAGCAATCGCGCGGTGCACGCGGCAAGCGCGGCATCGGCCGCGTGGAACGCGATCAATCGATCCGACAATGCGCGTGTGCGGCGCGACTCCGTCAGTGCGGCGTCGAACCATGTGCCGGTCAGTGCCGCGACCGCTGCGCCGACCGCGATCACCGCAGGCAACGCAAGGCCCGCATCGCGACGCCCGGCGCGGCGGGCGGGTCGGAGACGCATGTGCGGCTCGCGCGGGCTCGCCGCCGGAACGCCAACGCGCGCGGTCTGCTGCCGTTCGTCGTCATTTGCGGCGGTGCGGTCATGGGCGTGGCCGGCCTTCGTGCGCCGGGAGAGGTCGTCCCGCGCGTGCTGCGCTGCTCCGCTCATCGCGCCGCCTCGCTTGCTTGAGTTGCGCCATGCAACGCAGCATCGGATGCGACAGCGACGTTCCGCACCGCGACGATGCGATCGAGCGTCAAACGTGCGTGGCCGTCCGGTGCAACGGCCACGCGACCGTCACAGTCGATATGCGGTGTCGGTTCGCGCACTGGTTCGCCGCGCGCCCGCACGCAGACATGCACGGCCACGACATCGCGCCAGTCGTCGGCACGCATCGCATCGGCGTCGACGAACCGCATGGCGTCGCGACGCAAATAGCGGATGCGCAACTGATCGATTCCGGCCACCACGGGCTGTGGCGTACCCGGACGGCCGCTTCCTTCGCAATACAGTTCGGGCTCGCCCGTCGACGGGCTGACATGCGCGTCGAAGCGATTCTCCACCGGCACAGGTTCACCCGGCACACCGACACCCTGCCCAAGGCAATCCGACGCCTGACCGCTCACCGTCGTCCACGTCGAGACGGCATCGCCGACATACCGGACCAGCAACGCGTCCGACGACAGACGCGCGGGCTCGCAGCGCACCTGTGCGCCGCTACCGCGCACGCGCGCCATCGAGCAGCCGAACACCGATGGCAACGACGAGGATGTCGCTTCGGCATCGAGCGGCCGGAATCCGGCCATCTGGACCTGCTGACCGATCAGCATCAGCGCGGTCGCGGCCGCGTCGCGCATCCTGAACCCGTCTTCCGCGCGACGCTGCGCAATGCGCTGCGCGTGGTACAGCGCACCGGCCGCCGCAAGCACGAGGAGCCCGACGGTCATCGCGATCAGCACTTCGAGCAGCGTATGGCCGCGCGTACGACGATCAGCGTTCATCGGCTAGCCCGTCGCGAAACGGCATCCGGACACACGATGGCGGCTGCGTCGACGTCCCCGTCGCCTCGCAGCGCGACGACGCACCTCCATTTCCGCCACGCCAGCCGACAACCGCGTAACGGACGGCACCCGGCCCGCCATCGAGCGTCATCGCGCCACCCGGCAACGATGCCGCCGCCAGCGCCGCAAGGCCGTCGTCGGCGGCCACCGCGGCATGCAGACGCTCGATACGTGCATCGGCCAGCCACAGCGCGCGTTCGCGCCAGATCGTCGCACGCTGCGCGCGCGCCATCGCGAGCTGGCTGCCGACCACCGCCAGCATCACGGTCGCGAGCAGCGCGATGGCCAGTGTCGCCTCGATCAACGATGTACCGCGCATGGCATTGCGCATGGCGATCACGCCGCGTCGCAGCGGCCGGCGACCATCCGCGCGCGGCCGCCTGCAGCAATCCGCACGCAACGCGACACGCGCGTATCGTCGGCCGCGGACACACCGCGCCGCGGGCGCAATTCGAAACGCCGGATTCCGCCGATCGATTGACCGGCCGGTGGCGCAAACGCGAGCTCGTGCGCCGCGCCCGTGACGGCCACTTCGGCATCGCGCGGATAGCGGCGCAGCACACGCGAGCGCCCGTCGATCTGCCCGCTGACGATCCAGTCGCACGACCATTCGGCCGGATCGCATCGCTCGCCGGCCCGCAGACAGGCGCCGTCGCGCCCCGCGCGGCACAACGTGACGCGCGCGCCGAGACGCGTTGCCTCGGTACGCGCAAACGACAGCGCACCGAGCAGCGCGAGCGAGCGGGCATCCACGCGTTCGCGCATGCGCCACTGGTCGAACGTGGGCACCGCATAGAGCGCAAGCCCCGCTGCCAGCGACATGGCGACCATCAACTCGACGAGCGTGAATCCGCCCGCTCGTTGCACCACATTCTTCAAGGGTTGAGCGCCCCGTTCCATCGCAATCGTCCTCCGCCACGGTGATGCGACGACTGTAGCGGCGCGTGCAAACGCGCGCCATTTGCCGAACGGCCGACTGGCGACATGCGATCGCGACCGACACAATCGGCGCGAATCGAACCAACGGAGCAGACGATGAACGGACGCAGCGCGTCAGCGCTTACGTGGGGTCTTGGCGGGAGAGGCGCGACGGAACTCTTCGATCACGTCGGCAAATTCGGAAACGTCCTCGAACCGGCGATACACCGATGCGAAGCGGACATAGGCGATCGTATCGAGGCCGCGCAACTCGTTCATCACGAGCTCGCCCAGCTTCTCGCTACGCACTTCGCGCTCGCCGGTCGCGAGCAGTTGATATTCGATGCGAGCGACCGCCGCGTCGATCGCGTCGGCGGCAACCGGCCGCTTGCGCAGCGCGAGTTGCATGCTGGCGACGATCTTGCGACGGTCGAATTCGGTGCGGCTGCCGTCCTTCTTCACGACGAACGGCAGGGACAACTCGACCCGCTCGTACGTCGTGAAGCGCTTGTCGCAAGCCGAGCAGCGACGGCGCCGCCGAATCGCGGCGCCATCCTCGGACACGCGCGAGTCAACGACCTGCGTGTCGTCATGCCGGCAGAACGGGCAGCGCATCGGCGATCAGCGATAGACCGGGAAACGCTTGGTCAGCTCGGCGACCTGCGCGCGCACGCGCTCGATCGTCGCTGCGTCTTCCGGGTTCTCCAGCACGTCGGCGATCAGGTTGCCGACCTGCTCGGCTTCCGCCGGCCCGAAGCCGCGCGTCGTCATCGCTGGCGAGCCGAGACGGATGCCGCTCGTCACGAACGGCTTTTCCGGGTCGTTCGGAATCGCGTTCTTGTTCACCGTGATGTGCGCCGCGCCGAGCGCCGCTTCCGCCGCCTTGCCCGTGATGTGCTTCG